>CAIVLE010000168.1 GCA_903906635.1 uncultured Burkholderiales bacterium
ACACCCGAGCTCAGGCTGGTGGAGTTGGCCCAATACCGTGCTGCTCTGTCCAACGGTTTGGTGACTACAAGCGCCCAAAGCCAACGCTGGCCCACCGTATTTCGTGCGGTGTCGCGAGTCGTTCAAGCGCATGGACTGCCAGTGCAACCTCTGCATGATTTGCTGGACGCCTTTGAACAGGATGTGCGCTACACCAGCTTGGGGCGAGGCTACGACAGCCGGGTTGAACTGCTGGATTACTGCCGCCGTTCGGCCAATCCGGTGGGACGCTTGATGCTGCATTTGTATGGCGTGAGTGACGACTTGTCCCTGGCGCAAAGTGACGCCATCTGTACCGCTTTACAGCTCATCAACTTTTGGCAGGACCGAGAACAGGACTTGTCGCGCGGTCGCGACTACTTGCCAAAGGGTCACTCCTTGCCTCAAGAGCTGGCATTTGCCCGACAGCTCATGGCACAAGGCGCCCCCTTGGCCAAACGCGTTCCTGGGCGCGCCGGCTGGGAGCTTCGGGCCGTGGTGCAAGGCGGCTTGTGCATCTTGGACAAACTGGATGCACACCAACTGCGTCCACGTCTGTCTCGCCTTGACCTCGCGCGCGTGGCGTGGCGAAGCTTGCGCATGTAAGTGCCACAAGACCAGATAATTGCCCCTGACATGACACCCCAACAATACGTCCAACACAAAGCAGCTTCATCGGGCAGCAGCTTTTATTACGCCTTCTTGTTTCTGCCGCCACAACGACGTGCAGCCATCACCGCCTTTTACGCGTTTTGTCGCGAAGTCGATGACGTGGTCGACGAAGTGACTGACCCGGGTGTGGCCAGCACCAAACTGGCGTGGTGGCGCAACGAGGTTCACCAAACCTTTGCAGGCCACCCCCAACACCCTGTGACGCAAGCCCTGTGGCCTCTGTGCGCAGAATTTGGGATTCAAGAAGCCATGCTGCAATCGGTGATCGAGGGCTGCGAGATGGACCTCACTCAGACCCGCTACCTCGACTACCCCAACCTCTCGCGTTATTGCCATTTGGTTGCTGGCGTGGTGGGTGAGGTGTCTGCTCGCATCTTTGGTCAAACCGACCCGCACACCACGGCCTATGCGCACACGCTCGGCCAAGCGTTTCAACTCACCAACATCATCCGTGATGTCGGTGAAGATGCGCTGCGCGGGCGTATTTATTTGCCTGTATCTGAACTCCAGCAGTTTGATGTCAAAGCCCATGAAGTGCTCAACCGCTTGGACTCTGAGCGTTTTCAAGCGCTGATGCAATTCCAAGCGCAACGCGCCCATGCGCTGTACGAGCAAGCCTTGGGCCAATTGCCATCTGGAGATTGGAAAACCCAAAAACCTGGGCTGATGATGGCCAGCATCTACCGCACCTTGTTGCGAGAGATCCAAGCACAAGGTTTCCCCGTGCTCAAACAGCGTGTGGCCCTGACGCCTTTGCGAAAGCTTTGGCTGGCCTGGAAGATGCAAGCTCTGGGTCGGTTCTGAGCACCCGTGCACCAGAAACAGCTTCTCATTGTGGGTGCCGGTTGGGCAGGACTGTCCGCAGCCGTAGCGGCCATCCAAGACGGCTGGCATGTCCAGCTGTATGACACCGCCCATCTTGCCGGGGGACGGGCGCGCAGCCTGGCCCAACAGGTGGCGGGCCGCCCTCTGGACAATGGTCAACATGTTTTGATTGGCGCCTACCGAGACACCCTGAGCTTGATGCGTACCGTCGGCCTTGACCCCGACGCGCTGCTCCAACGCCTGCCCTTGAACTTGCGTTTTGCCGATGGCCAAGGGTTGGCTTTGCCCAATTTGCCCCAGCCATGGAATGTCCTCGCGGGCATTGCGCAGGCCAGGGGTTGGAGCTGGCTTGACAAAATCCGCTTGCTGACGGCGTGCTGGCAATGGCAGCGCCAAGGCTTTGTGTGCCACGCGGACTGGACCGTGATGCAGCTGTGCAAGCACCACCAACTCCCCATTCGGGTGGTGCAACATCTCATCGAGCCCTTGTGCTTGTCGGCCTTGAACACCCCGATTGCGCAAGCCAGTGCCTTGGTTTTTTTACGCGTCTTGCACGATGCGATACAAGGGGGGCCAGGCAGCGCTGACTTGCTCATTCCCAGCACCGATCTGAGCGCGCTTTTTCCAACGACTTGTCTGGCCTGGTTGGCTGCGCGAGGTGCCAACATCCATCTTGGACAACGCATCACAGCGGCGGACATGCGTTCGCCAGCATTTCAAGCCAGCCCGACCCAAGTCATTGTGCTGGCCTGTCCGCCCGGGGAGGCGGCACGGTTGACGCAAGACGCACATCCCGCTTGGTCAATGCAAGCGGCTGGCTTGTCTCACACCGCGATCACCACGGTCTATTTGCAGTGCGCCGCCCCCAACTTTCAGGGCCTGCACCGTCCCATCGTGGCCTTGCACAGCGATGCCATGCAGCCGGCCCAATTTATTTTTGACCGCTCGCTCACGGGGCAACCAGGTTTGCTGGCCTGCGTGGTCAGTGCCAGCCAAGGCGAGCGCCACGACCTGGCCCAACTGGTGCAACGACAGGTGACGCAGCAGTTGGGGCTGAGTCACCTGCACATCATCCAAGCGGTGGTGGAGAAAAGAGCCACGCTGGCTTGCACGCCAGCCCAAATCAGGCCCAAGGCCTTCATCGCGCCGTCCATGTATGCCTGTGGCGACTATGTGCAAGGCCCCTACCCGTCTACCCTGGAAGGCGCCGTGCGCTCAGGCCAGCAAGTGGTCACACAACTGCGTCACCTCTGACAGGGTCAGTGGCGGGGAGGAGTTGTGCGGCCAATCGCGCTCATGGGGGTTGACCCACACCGCTTGCATGCCCACCGCACGCGCACCCACTGCATCAGCTAAGGCGTCGTCGCCCACATGCAACACCGCCTCAGGGGGCAAGCCAAGTCGCTGCGCGGCAGCCTGAAAAATGCGTGGATCAGGCTTGGCGACACCACAATCGCGCGCGCTCACCGAGGCTTGGAAGTAAGGGCCCACAGGGGTGCGAAACACATCGGCATTGCCGTTGGAGACGGCCACCAGGGGAAAGCGTGCGGACAATCGTTCCAAGGCTTGCAAGACACCATCGAAGACAAACACTTGGTTGCGGCCGGCAAAAAATGCCTCAAACGCGGGCTCGGCCAAATGCTCAGGCTCCCCTGCACGAAGTAAGGTCTCACGAATCGAGGCCAGCCGTAAAAAACTCAAATCGTGACAACGCTCTGGATGTTGG
This sequence comes from uncultured Burkholderiales bacterium, assembly GCA_903906635.1. Taxonomy (GTDB): domain Bacteria; phylum Pseudomonadota; class Gammaproteobacteria; order Burkholderiales; family Burkholderiaceae_C; genus Limnohabitans. The sequence continues at coordinate 3,242 of CAIVLE010000168.1, forward strand.
GCTTCTATCAAACTGCGAATCTCCTGTCGCAGTGCCAAGTCTGCGGACAGCTTGGCTGTTTGAGGCGCATGCTGTGCCAGCCAAGCGGCGAGCATTTGGTCTGCATGCTTGATCGTGGGTGCGATCGGCCACAGTGTGTCGTCAAGATCAAAGGTGATGGCTTGAATTTGGGTAAGGTCAATCATGTCTGGGCGAGAATACAGCATGCCGATCAAACCTGCTTTCACCTCCGAGCCTGCCTACACCCATGGACAAGCCCCTCGCACCGCCGTCTTGCTGTGCAACTTGGGCACGCCTGAAGCCCCGACCGCCAAAGCACTGCGGACCTATTTGGCCGAGTTTTTGGGCGATCGTCGGGTGGTTGAAATTCCCCGCTTGCTGTGGTTGGCCATCTTGCATGGCATCATCTTGCGCGTTCGCCCTGCCAAATCAGCCCTCAAATACGCCAGCATCTGGACCGATGAGGGCTCGCCACTCAAAGTCTGGACCCAGCGCCAAGCGCAGGCGCTGCAACAAGCTTTCAATCTCCAAGGTGAGGACGTGATCGTGGACTACGCCATGCGTTATGGCGCTCGCAACATCCCGACACAGCTCGATGCCCTCAAAGCTCAGGGCGCCACACGTGTGCTGGTGCTGCCGGCTTACCCCCAATACTCAGGCACCACCACGGCCAGTGTGTTCGATGCAGTCTACCGCTGGGGGCTGAGTACACGCTTGTTGCCCGAGTTTCGCTTCATCAACCATTACCACGACCACGCGGGCTACATCGGCGCGTTGGCGGCACGGGTGCAGCAACACTGGGCACACCACGGACAAGCCGAGCGCTTGGTCATGAGCTTTCACGGCGTGCCCGAGCGCACCTTGCATCTGGGCGACCCCTACCACTGTGAGTGCTACAAAACGGCACGCCTGCTCGCACAGGCTTTGGGCCTGCGCAAAGACCAATACCAAGTCACGTTTCAATCGCGCTTTGGCAAAGCCAAATGGCTCCAGCCCTACACCGAGCCCACGCTCATCTCCATGGCTCAACAAGGGGTCAAACGGGTCGATCTGATTTGTCCAGGCTTTACCAGCGATTGCCTAGAAACGTTGGAAGAAATTGCCCAAGAGGCCCAGGAGGCCTTCCACCATGCGGGAGGCGAAACCTTCCACTACATTGCCTGCCTCAACGACAGTCCACAGTGGGTCCAAGCAATGCACAGCTTGTGCCTGCAACACATGGCTGGTTGGCCCCTGCCCACACATCAAGTTCAAGATTTGGAGATCAGCAGACAACAAGCCCTGGGGCTTGGCGCTGACAACTAAATCGCCTCAAAAAACCGTCAAGAAATCGTCAAGAAACCCTCAAGGAGCCTTGGAAGAGGCCGCTGAGGCTGCCGACAGTGCATCAGGTGTCCCCATTGCGGCACTTGCAGAGGCGATGGGTTTTGGCGAAGCAGGCGCCACAGAAGACGCCGGGGTTGCCACAGCGGGCCTGAGCGCTGGTGTCGCTGAAGGTGTGAGCGCTGGTGGATCAGACGCCATCTGATCCGATGCCTCTTGTTCTGGAGGCACAGACGCCACGGCACTCTCTTCAGAGGTCGCAAACGGCGAAGAAGCAGGACGCATCAAGGCCGCAACACCCAAGGCCACAACAAACAATGCAACAACGAACCAGACAGATAGCTTGGAAGAAGTCGCTTCGAGCGCCGGCGTGGCCGGTATTGGCAAAGCATCCATCGGCTCGCTGACAGCAGGCAACTCAGCCATCACAGGCTCGTTGTCCAACGACATCCCAACCAATGCATCGGTCTCAGCTTGAGACACCATCCCAACGGCAACGGAGCTCACCCGTGGGAGCCGTGGGACTTCAGGCTCTGGGGGGAGATCCACATGGGGTTGGATGAACAACGCTTCGGGTTTCATCCCCAACACATCTGCCACGCGCTTGGCAGCCGTCAATTTGACTTGTAGACTGTAAAAGGAGCTGGTTTCGCCCTCTTCCAGCTGACGGATTTGCCTGCTCGACATGCAGGTTTTGATCGCCAGATCTGCCACTGACAACTGCTTGGCTTCACGCGCCAAGCGCAAAGCGTCCCCGTTCAGAATGGCGTCTTGGTGCGGCTGGGTCATGGCAAGCGAACGTGCGGTCAGGGTGAATCAATCACTTGACCAACAGCAATTCGCCTTTGATAGAAGCACCTTTTTGAACCGACAAGGTTTGATACACCACGTGACCGTCCACCGAAGCAGACGAGGTCACGATCAATTCGTTGCAAGTGGCCGTCCCAGAGAACTTGCCTTTGATGTGCAAGCTGTTACAGGTCACCACACCATCGACTTGGCCACGCGAGCCAATCGTCAGGTCGTCAACTTGGATTTGCCCATTCAAAGAACCTTCCACATGAATAGCCCCTTTGGCGGCAATTTCCCCACGGAAAGAAAAACCCTCACTCAAGATGGAGGGTTTCGATGTCGTGTTTGAAATCATGTCCATCATGGTGTTCCTTTGTGGCATCGCTGGGGCTGCGATCGGTTGAGCCTCTTCTTGCACCTGTGCCACTTCATCGCTCGCTTCAGAAGTGTTCTCATTGGAAGGATTAGTGCTGCTGGTTTTGGATTTGTTGAACATATTGTGCCGTCCGAATAACTTTTTGGGGATTGACGGGGTAGCCGCCAATCAATATTTCTAAATGCAAATGCTTGCCTGTGGAGGATGAGCCGGTATTGCCTATGTTGCCCAGCACGGACTCGGTGGTGACTTTGTCTCCCAATTTCACCTCAATGTTGGCCAAGTGCCCGTACAAGGACTCCACGCCATTGGTGTGACGAATCACCACGGTGTTGCCGTATTGCTGGTGGTACTGAGCCAACACCACAATGCCAGGTTTCACAGGGTGTACTTTCTCATCCCCGGTTTGGCTCAACATGTCCAGGCCCGTGTGAAAGTGAACCTGCCCCGTCAAAGGATGGCGACGGATACCAAAATCTGAGGTCACGCTGTAATTGGGCACGGGCATCAATGTCGGCAAGGCATATAAAACCTCGCGCAATGAGCGATTGGTCGCCAATTGATCGGCCACTTTGCCGCGCAGCAGCGGGTTGCCCTTGACATCGTCGTCGATGTTGAAACCACCATTGGCCGCATTTTGCTGAATGATCTTGACGATTTTCTCGGTCAGCCCTGATGACTCGAGTTGGGACTTCATGCTCACATTCTCTTGTGATACCGCAACCATCGAGGTATCGACAAAACGGCGAATGCTCATGTCTCGGTCGCGAATGGTTTGCGCCAAAGCAACCATCTGCTCGTCATTCATGGACAAGGCCTCGCCCTGCTCTGAGTCGGAGGCGCTGCTGAGCAATGCCCGATAGACCTCTTCATGTGAGCGCTCTAATTTGGCGCGACTCACCATCAAGCTCAAACTGGTGAACAACAACACCACAATGGCGGCCAACATGGCACCGGTGACCAAAATACCCGAGCGCACCAACAAACGCTGAACGCGGGCTGTGACGTTCAAGTAGTGAACGTCGCCGTTTTGTTCCAAGATGATGCGTGCATCTTCGTACTGACGTGTCCACCCCTCGGACACCAGTCCGGGCAAGAGGCGCAGCCCCTTGGTGAGTCGACGAATCAGCATGCGCTAAAGAGAATCAAGCGGCCGGGGCCGTAGCACCCAGATTCAACACGGGACCGCTGGGGCCTTGGCTCAAGGAGCCTTCGATCTCGCCACCCTTTTCGATCTCTATTTCCAAGTATTGAACTTTGCCGGCAATCTTGCCTGTCGAGCGCACAATCAAGCTTTTTTCGCTGATGATGGTGTTGTGCAACTGGCCACGCACGTCGATGACTTTGGCGGAAATCCGACCCGTGATCTTGCCGGTTGGGCCGATCAGTACCTCTTCTGCCGTCAAATCGCCCTCAATCACACCATTGATGATGGCTTTGGATGGCACAACAAACGTGCCTTTGACGACCACGCCGTCACCGATGACAACGCTTTCGAGCGAATCAGATTGATTGGACATAAAAACTCCTTCTTTTCGATTTTAGCAAATAAACTGAAAAAATCAGATTACTTGTTGTTTTATGTTTTTACAAAAGCACAACAAAAGTGATCTCTCGCAACAACTTAGACCCAGTTGTGAAAGCGTTTCCTAAAAATTGTGCGAGTGAAGGTCACAAATCTAAAACCAAAACGGGTGATTTGGAACGAGAGCAGCAAGGGGTGAACTGGTCGTTGGCCGCTTGCTCTTCAGGTGTCAAATACATGTCTTTGTGGTCTGGGATGCCGCTCAAAACGCGAACCAAACACGTGCCACACACGCCTTGCTCGCAAGCAATGGGCACGTCAACGCCTGCTTGGTGCAAAACCTCGATCACCGTTTGGTCAGCGCCCACTTGAATCTCTTGTCCTGAGCTGGCGATCTTGACCGTGAACGCAGCGTCCGAGGCGTCATGCGCGACTTGGGCGCCAAAGAACTCAAAGTGCAATTGGTCTTCAGGCCAAGACTGCGCCCGTGCGGTGGACAACACCGCGTCCATGAAACCCTTGGGTCCGCACACATACAAATGCTGCCCCACTTGGGGCGAGCCGATCAGGGTTTTCAAGCTCACAGGCGGCTCTTGGAGTGCGTCATCCCAATGGGTCTGCACACACGAGGCAAAGCTGGCATCGGCAAATCGTTGGACGAATGCAGCTTTGGAGGCCGAACGGGCGAAATAATGCAAGACAAAGTGCGCACCGTCGGCTGAGAGCTGCTCGGCCATCGACATCAAGGGCGTCACCCCAATGCCACCGGCCAACAACAGGTGCTGCTTGGCATCGGGAGCCAAAGGAAAGTGGTTCTTGGGCGCGCTGATCTCCAGCACATCCCCCTCCTTCACACGCGCATGCACCGCCTCTGAGCCCCCCCGAGAGGCGGGGTCGCGCAACACCGCAATGACATAGCGCTGCGAGTCACTGGGCGGATTGCACAATGAATATTGACGCACCAAGCCAGGCGCCAAATGCACATCAATGTGCGCGCCGGGCGTGAAGTCCGGCAACACCACACCAGACAGGGGCAACAACTCCAAAGAACAAATGCCATCGGCCTCGTCGCGCTTGTGCGCCACACGCACCTTCAAAATTTGATCAGTCATGCCGCGCCTTCAACTGCCACGCCCTGCTCTTGCGCAATCAAGCGCTCCAGCACGCGACGCGATTGCACACCACCGGCATCGATGTTGAGTTTGAGCAATTCGCGCGTCGGGTAGGCCAACAAGTTTTTTTGTTGCAACTGCAGCATCTCTAAGTCTTCGCCAAAAATTTTTCCTTGACCCTCGCGAATGGTCGCAGTCAGCTGCGCATCGTTGGGCTTGAATTTACGAGCCATGCCCCAGTGGTACCAAATCGAAGTTTCAGTCTCAGGCGTGATGAAGTCCACCACCACGCTCGATGCCTTGACGTGTTCGGGGGCGTTGTAGCCGCCCTGCCCAGCCAGGGCCACGCCCACTTCAATCATCACGTGACTGGGTGGAGTAAAGCGACAAATCTGCCAACGGTCCACCGGCTGATCATCTGGCAAGTCATTGCCCCGCAAGGCCATCTTCCAAAACGGAGGAGCCGAAATGTTGTCCATGAAGCGGCTAGTCACCACCAAGTCGCCCTCGGTTTTGGTGGTGCACGGCACTTCGTCAATCTCTTTTTGACCAATGCTGTTGGCATGCACATAGGTCTCGTGCGTCAAGTCCATCAGGTTGTCAATCATCAGTCGGTAGTCACAGCCAATGTGGTACAGCCCGCCGCCATAGGCCCAAGCGGGGTTGTCGAAAAACTCAAACACCGGCATCTGGCTTTCATCCGCCAAACTCGCCTCGCCCGGCCACACCCACACAAAACCGTAGCGCTCCAACACGGCAAAGCTTCGAATCGCCGGAAAACCTCGCACGCGCTGCCCAGGCATCGAGACCGTTTTGCCTTCACAGCCCATGACCAAGCCGTGGTAGCCACACACCAACTGGCCTTCACACACAAAACCCAAGGACAAGGGCGCGCCACGGTGGGGGCAGAAGTCCTCCAAGGCCGACACCTTGCCGCCCTCCCCTCGGTAAAACACCATGCTCTCGCCGCAGATTTTGCGCCCCAAGGGCTTGTCGGTGATTTCCGTGCTCGAACAGGCCACGTACCAGGTATTTTTCAAAAACATAGTGACTCCTTGTGTCTTCATTCAGTCTTCAAACCAATTACGGGGCATCCACGCGGGCCACACCCAGCAACTGGTCTAACAATTCAGGTGCAGCCAAGAGGCTCTGAGCACTGCCCGTGTGCACCACATTGCCGTGGTCCAAGACCACGGCGCGGTGGCTGATGGCCAAGATGGCCTGGGGATGCTGCTCCACGATGATGGCCGACAAGCCCTCTTCGCGGGTGATGCGGGCAATCGCGCGAAGTAACTCTTCCACAATGATCGGCGCCAACCCTTCTAAGGGTTCGTCCAGCAACAACAAGCGCGGGTTGAGCACCAAGGCCCGGCCCACTGCCAGCATTTGCTGCTCACCGCCCGACAGTTGCGTGCCCAAATTGGTCTTGCGCTCGGCCAAGCGCGGAAACATCTCATACACCCGCTCTGGCGTCCAGGGCTTGGCACTGTGGCTCTCGCGCCCGGGACGCACCACGGCGGTCAGGTTTTCGTGCACGGTGAGCGACTTGAAAATACAACGCTCTTGCGGCACCCAGCCAATGCCGGCTGCTGCGCGCTGGTGTGAGGGCATGTCGCTCAAGACAACGCCGCCCAACACGATGCGCCCGCCATGCTGACGCGTGGCACCTGCCAAGGTGTCCATCAAGGTGGTCTTGCCCGTGCCGTTGCGCCCCAGCAAGGCCAAGGTCTCGCCCTCAGCCAAAGAAAAGCTCACGCCATTCAACACCACCGCTTCGCCATAACCAGCACTCAAGTTGTCGACTTGCAGCAAATCAGACATGTGAACTCTCCCCGTGGCCCAAATACACCGCCTTGACTTGTGCGTCGTTGGCAATCTCCTGCGGTGTGCCCTCGGTCAACACCGCGCCGTTGACCAACACCGTGATGCGGTTGGCAAAACCAAACACCAAGTCCATGTCGTGCTCAATCAAGAGCACCGACACATCGCTGGGCAAGGCTGCCACAGTTTGCAGCAACTCCTCACGCTCACCCGCGGGTACGCCCGCCACGGGCTCGTCGAGCAACAACACGCGCGGCTCGCAAGCCAAGGCAATGGCCATCTCTAGCAAACGACGCTTGCCGTAAGCCAGATGCTCGGTGCGCTGGTTCATCACCTCACGCAAGCGGAACATGGCCAGCAATTCTTCGCAACGCGCCACCACAGCCTCGTTGCTGCCCAAGACCTGCCACCAGCGGTTGCCCAAGCCCTGCTGCTGCGACACCACCATGGCCAAAGTCTCCAAGGGCGTCATGCTGTTGAAGAGTTGATTGATCTGAAACGTGCGCACCATGCCTCGGCGCACCCGCTGGTGTGGCGCCAAGTCGGTGATGTCCTCACCCTCCAAGGTGATGCGGCCTTCGGTGGCGGGGAGCACCCCCGTCATCAAGTTGATCAAGGTGGTTTTGCCAGCCCCGTTGGGGCCAATCAAGGCGTGGCGCGCGCCCCGCGTCACACTCAGATTCACATGGTCAGTGGCGGTGATGCCACCAAAGCGCTTCACCAAACCCTCGGTCCTCAAGACAATCTCTGGCGAACTCATGCTGCACCGCCCTTCTTGTCAAACCAAGTCCACGGCCGAATCAAGCGCTCTCGCCCCACCAGCACCAAGACCACCAAGAACAAACCAATCCAAAACGTCCAGTACTGCGGCGTGATGCTTGAAATCACATCGTGCATGAGCTTAAAGACCACGGCCCCCATCACACCTCCATACAGCCAGCCCACACCGCCAATCACCAGCATGAGCATCACATCGGCCGAGCGCTCCAGGGAGAACACGTCCAGCGAGGCAAAGCCTGTGGTCTGCGCCATCAAAGCGCCAGCTGCCCCCGCCATGCCAGCCGCCACGGTGTACACCACAGCCAAACGCGCGTGCACATGAATGCCAATTGCCATCGCGCGCAAGCGGTTGTCGCGCACTGCCATCAAAGTTGCGCCCCAGGGTGAGTGAATCAAACGACGCGCCAACACAAACAACAGCCACAGCACCGAGAGGGAATACCAGGCTGCGGTTTGGCCCATCAAATCGAACTCAAAACGCCCCAAGACGGGCCCCAGGACCACCCCTTGCAAGCCGTCAGCGCCACCGGTCAACCAGTCCAGCTTGTTGGCCAGCTCCAACAGAATCAAAGCCATCCCCAAGGTCACCATCAGGCGCGTCAAGTCACTGCCACGCAAAATCGTCATCGAACACAAAGCGCCAAGCCCAGTCGCAGCCACGGTGCCCACGAGCAAACCCACCAAGGGGTCAGGCATCACGAGTTTGGCAAACAGCGCGGCGGTATAAGCCCCAAACCCCAAAAAGGCAGCATGCCCCAAAGACACGATGCCGGCATAACCCAACACCAAATCCAGCGACACACCAAACAAAGCCACGATGGCAATCTCGTTGACGATCAAGGCGTGTTGTGACAGGCCCCAAGGTGCCAAAAATGCCAGCGCCCACAACAAGGGCTCCCACGCCTTCAAGCGTGCCGTGCTCAACAAAGCGTCACGTGCCGTCATCACTTACCTCCTTGGCGAACAAACAAACCTTGGGGGCGCCAGATCAAAATCACCAACATCAGGGTGTACACAATGAACGCACCCAACTTGGGCACGTAGTATTTACCTGCCACATCGGCAATGCCCAGCAGCAGAGCTGCCAGCAAGGGACCGGTGATGGACGAGGTGCCGCCCACGGCCACCACGATCAAGAAATACACCATAAACTTGAGCGGAAACGTCGGGTCCAGACCCAACACCTCAGCGCCCAACGCGCCGCCCAAACCCGCCAACCCAGAGCCCACGGCAAAAGTGGCTGCAAACACCACGTTCACATTGATGCCCAGGCCCGCTGCCACCCGCGCGTCATCCACGCTGGCGCGCAGGCGGCTACCAAACCGTGTGGCCGACAAGACGTATTGCAACCCCAGAGTCAACGCGGCACACACCGCGATGATGAACAAGCGGTAGTGGCCCATGCCCAGGGCGCCATCCCACAACTCCGTGCGGCCTTTGAGCCACTCGGGCAGTTGCATGATTTGCTGCTGCGAGCCAATGAAAAAGTCCACCGACGACACGGCCATGAAAGCCAAGCCAATCGAAAACAACACTTGGTCCAAGTGCGGCTTGCTGTACATGGGGCGATACAGCGTGCGCTCGAGCAGCGCACCCAAGAGCGCTGTCCCTACAAAAGCCAGCGGCAAACACACCAAGAACGGCACGTCAAAGCGTTGCATCAACACCACCGTGAGGTAGCCGCCCGCCATGGCAAAAGCCCCGTGCGCGAGGTTGATGAAATTCATCAACCCCATCGTCACCGACAGCCCTACAGCCAAGATGAAAAGAAGCATGCCATAGGCGATGCCGTCAAACAGAATGGTCACTTGGCTTTCCCTGGATCTTTGACATCTTTGAGGGTCGAGAACTCTTGGTTGTAGAGCTGGCCATTGACCTTCTCGACCTTGCGGATGTAGATGTTGTGCACCGCGTCGCGGGTTTGTGCGTCAATGAACATGGGGCCGCGTGGACTCTCAAAAATCTGGCCTTTCATCGCATTGAGCAAGGCCTCGCCCGAACCCGCTTTGGTGGCTTTGGCCGCTTCGTAAATCACGCGCATGCCGTCGTACCCCCCCACGGCCATGAAGTTGGGACGCAAGCCGTTGTTGGCTTTCTCAAAAGCGGCCACAAACTTCTTGTTCAGCGCTGAGTTGTGTGAGGCCGAGTAATGGTGCGACGTCACCACCCCCAAGGCCACATCGCCCATGCCGTTCAAGATGTCGTCATCGGTGATGTCACCCGTGCCGATCATCTTGATGCCAGCCTTGTCCATGCCCCGCTCGGCAAACTGCTTCATCAACGCCGCACCGGCGCCGGAGGGCACAAAGGCAAACAAGGCATCGGGCTTGAGGTCACGCACTTTTTGCAAAAACGGCGCAAAGTCGGGGTTGCGCAAAGGCACCCTCAGCGTCTCCACCACTTGGCCCCCGTTGAAGGTCAGGCGATCTTTGAAAAACTTCTCCGCATCCATGCCCGGACCAAAATCCGACACCAAGGTCACCACAGTCTTGATGTTGTGGGTGGGAGCCCAATCGGCCAAAGCCACAGCGGCTTGGGGCACGGTGAAGCTGGTGCGCACGATGTAGGGGGAAGCTTCGGTGATGCTGGATGTGGCGGCTGCCATCACCACCAGGGGGGTTTTCGATTGGGTGGCGATCGGGGCTGTGGCCAAGGCCAGGGGCGTCAGACCAAAGCCAGCCAACACATTCACTTTGTCATTGACCACCATCTCTTGCGCGATGCGACGGGTCACATCGGGTGCGCTGGTGTCGTCTTTGACGATCAGCTCGACTTTTTTACCCGCCACCATGTCGCCGTTTTGCGCCATGTACAAACGTGCAGCGGCTTCGATTTGTTTGCCAGTTGAGGCAAAGGGCCCGGTCATGGGCAAGATCAATCCGATCTTGAACTTGTCTTGCGCCATCGCGCTGCCCACACAGGCCAGCAGCGCTGCCGCTGTCACGGCGTTTAAGAAAACACGTTTGTGCATGGATATCTCCTGTTGAATTTAAAAAACCTTCAATGGGGGCGACGAATCAATCGCCCCCCGGGAACCGAGTCGGGACTGTGCATGGCCTCGCGCAAATTGCGCTGCGCCAATCGGGAATGTTCGCGCATGATGGCCTCCGCCCGGGCACCCTCGCCACAGGCGATGGCGTCCAAGACTTGGCGGTGCTGGTCTTGGGCCACGATCAGCATGTCACGCGCTTGGGGACTGTTGGCCTGGGCCAGCACAAAGCCAGAGGGGGAGGCAAACGGCATACCGGCCACACGATCGAGTTCAGGCCGCAAAAAAGCGCTGCCACACATGTCGGCCAAGATTTGGTGAAAGCGCCCGTTGAGCAGCACGTAGCTGGAGAAGCCCTCGTCCGTCAACTGCGAGGCTTGCAGCACCGCATCAATTTGGTCCAGGCACGCGCTGGCTTGGGCCATCACCTGAGGATCGGCGCCGCGCTGAGCCGCCCACTGCGCGGCCAAGCCCTCCATGGCCCCACGCAGCTCGATGGCGTCAGCCGCGTCACGCTCAGAAAACGTGCGTACCGCATACCCTCCGCTGGGCCAAGCCTGCAACAAGCCTTCTTGTTCCAATCGCATCAAGGCAGCACGGATGGGCGTGCGAGACACCCCCAAGCGCTCGGCCACCGCCAATTCGGTCAGGCGCGCACCCGCATCGAGCTCTCCCGCCAAGATCATGTCGCGCAATTTCAGTTGCACTTTGACAGCCTGCGACCCGCCCTCTTCTGGGGGCAGAACAAGCGGGGCGGCAGTGGACGTGGACAGACCATTCATGGCGCGGCATTGTATACATTGAAGTGAGATTTCAGCATCAGACCCCACTCTAAAAGGGTAAACACCCGATTTATGTATTCAATCCGACCCCCAATCGGGCGCTTCATGTCACCTGCGGTACTGCCTGAGGCGCCGTAGCTTCGGCAATCGGGTCACACTTGAGGCTTTGCCCATCCACCCGACGGAGAACCGCCATGAAACGACGCGAACTGATCGCGGCCCTGCCCCTGGGCTGGGCCTTGGCTGGCACAGGCCACGCCCAGAGCGCTTTCCCCAACAAACCCATCCGCTACATCGTGCCAGTGTCTGCGGGGGGAGGCTCTGACATGATTGGGCGAGCTGTGTGTGAGCGCTTGGGCAAGGTCATGGGCCAACCCATGGTGGTCGACAACCATGGGGGAGGCGGCGGCATCATTGCAGCCCAAATGACCGCCAAGTCCCCTGCCGACGGCTACACCCTCATGCAAGGCTATGTGGCCACTCACGGCACAGCGCCGGCCACCCGCAAGCTGCCCTATGACCCGCTGAAGGATTTCACCGCCATTGGCATGATCGGCAGCACCCCCAATGTGCTGTGCGTCAATGCCGCCTTGCCGGTCAGCGACATCAAGGGCTTTCTTGACTACGTGCGCAAAAACCCAGGCCATGTGTCCTATGGCTCCTCCGGTGCAGGCTCGCTCACCCACATGACGGCCGAGTTGTTCAAGTTGCAAACGGGCGCCTTCATGGTCCACATCCCCTACCGTGGCATTGCCCCGGCCACCACCGATTTGATTGCAGGACAAACGCAAGCGATGTTCCCCGGACTGGCCGCGGCTTTGCCGCACATCCGGGGCGGACGCCTGCGCGCCTTGGCCGTCACAGGCTCACAGCGCCACCCTCAGCTCAAAGACATTCCCACCATGGAAGAGGCCGGCCTCAAGGGCTTTGACGCCCAGCAGTGGTACGGCATCGTCGGGCCCGCTGGCATGCCTGCACCCATCGTCAAACAACTCAACGAAGCCCTGGCCAAAGTGCTGGCCCAAGCCGACTTCAAAGAAAAACTCTCGGCTGAAGCGGTGGAGTTGCAACCCATGAGCCCCGAGGCCTTCATGGCTTACATCAAGACCGATATCGCTCGCTGGAGCGCTCTGGCCAAAGCACGCGGCATCATGCTCGACACCTGAGGCAACGCCCGCCTCTTACACTCACCCGTTTTTTCAATCTTTTCTCTCACTCTCTGACTCATACTTGTATGGCCATCAACACCACTGTCGCTGCCGACCACAACGCCCCTCCCGTCACCCAAATTTTGGCCAAGTACGTGGCCACCCACCCCTCCAAAGGTTGGTCTGATGCGGTTGACCACGAAGCTCACCGCACGTTCATGAATTGGCTCGGGTGCGCCGTGGGTGCAGCCAACCATGCCGCCGCACAAGCGGCCCTAGCCGCTGTGCAAATGTTGGAGCCATCTCCCCAAGCCAGCATCGCCGGGCGCAAAGAGCGCGTCGACATTGGCAGCGCCGCCCTCATCAACGGCATCACCTCGCACACCTTTGACTTTGACGACACCCACCTCAAAACCATCATCCACCCCGCCGGCCCCGTGGCCTCAGCGTTGCTGCCTTTGGCTGAACATTTGGGCTCGAGCGGTCGTGAGGTGATTGACGCCTTGGTGCTGGGCATCGACGTGGCCTGCCGCATGGGCAACACGGTCTACCCCGAGCACTACGACCGCGGCTGGCACATCACGGGCACCACCGGTGTGCTGGGTTCAGCCGCCGCCTGCGCACGTTTGCTCAAACTCAATACCGAGCAAACCGCCATGGCTTTGGGCATTGCCGCCTCGCAACCCGTGGGCTTGCGCGAACAGTTTGGCACGATGACCAAACCCTTCCACCCTGGTGGTGCTGCACGCGCGGGCTTGATGTCGGCCCTGCTGGCCAAACAAGGCTTCACCGCCAGCCCCAAGGCGCTGGAAGCCCCACGTGGCTGGGCCCAGGTGATGTCCACCAAGTACGACTGGAACGAAGTCATCCACGAGCTCGGCTCTCGCTTTGAAATCAGCTTCAACACCTACAAACCCTTTGCCTGCGGCATCGTCATTCACCCCAGCATCGACGCCTGCGTGCAACTGCGCGAGCAAGGCGTCAAAGCCGAGGACGTGGAGCGCATCGAATTGCGCGTGCATTCCCTGGTGCTGGAACTCACCGGCAAAAAAGAACCCAAAGACGGCTTGCAAGGCAAGTTCAGCGTCTACCACGGATGCGCGGCAGGTTTGATTTTTGGCCGTGCGGCCGAAGAAGAGTTTGATGACCACATCGTCACCCGCGAGGACGTGGTGGCCTTGCGCAACAAAGTGCAAGCCACGGTGGACAACAGCATCCGCGAAGAAAGCGCCGACGTCACCGCCTTCCTCAAAGACGGGCGCAAAGTGCATGTGTTTGTCGAGCACGCCATCGGCTCGGTTCAACGCCCCATGTCTGACCAAGCCCTGGAAGCCAAATTCCACGGCATGAGCGACGCCGTGATCGGCGCCGAAAAATCTCACGCACTGATTCAAGCCTGCTGGAACTTGGGCCAAGCCTCCGATCTGCGAGGTTTGGCGGCTTTGACCCACCCTTGAAAGCGCCAGGGCTTTGTTCAAACCGGTTGCCTCCTCCGAGCGTTTGTCTGTGCAAGTCGCAGAACGCTTGGCTGCGGCAATCCAAGCCGGTCAGCTCAAGCCGGGCGACAAACTGCCCACCGAAGCCAAATTGGTCGAGCAATTCAAAGTCAGCCGAACCGTTGTCCGAGAGGCTTTGTCAAGGCTCAAATCCCTGGGGCTCATTGCATCGCGGCAAGGCAGTGGCATTTTCGTCAACGCCAAGTCGGTGTTTCAACCGCTCAACTTTGACGCCAAGCATGCCGCCTCGCGCGAAGCGGTGATCCAAATCGTCGAAGTCCGCCGTGCCCTTGAAACCGAATGCGCGGGCCTGGCCGCACTCAAGCGCAGCGACTCCGACGTGCGCGCCATCCAACAGGCGTTGGCCTTGCTGGACCAAGCTGTGGCCCAGGGTCTGGATGGGGCCCAAGAAGACGTGCAGTTTCACCGTGCCATCGCCCAAGTGGCCGGCAATCCCTTTCTGATCACCACGCTGGACTATTTGTCACAGTTTTTGCGCGAAGGCACCCGCGTCACACGCGCCAACGAAGCGCGCCGTCAGGACTTTGCCAAGGCCGTGCGCAACGAACACCATGCGATCGTGCAAGCCATCCAAGACGGCGACAGCAAACGCGCCCAGCGTGCAGCGCGCCTGCACATGCAAAACGCCGCCAAGCGCATCCAGCAAGCTGACCCCAGTTTCTGGACCCAAGAAGGTGGGGCCCTGGCCCAGCCCTTGGTGGCCCAAACCTCTGGGTAAACCCTGTGCTTGCAACTGTGTGCAAGTCCAAAATTTGTATGACAATCACACCAATTTAGAGGCATCATCATGCAAAACACCAAACTCAAAGTGGGCCTCGTGGGCCTGGGCGCCATGGGCAGCGGCATGGCCGCCTCGCTGCGCCGTGCTGGCCACGACCTGTATGTCTTTGATGTGCGCCACGAGGTGGCCCAAGCCTTTGTGCGCGACGGCGGTGTCGCCTGCCCATCGCTGGGCGAGCTGGGCGCCGCCTGCGATGTGGTGGTCTCGGTGGTGGTCAATGCCGCACAAACCGAAGAGGTGCTGTTTGGCAAAGACGACAACGGCTCGGGTTGCGCTGCCACGCTCAAGCCTGGCAGCGTATTTGTCATGTGCTCCACCGTCGACCCCAACTGGTCGGTGGCGTTGGAATCGCGCTTAGAGCAACTCGGCTTGCAGTATGTCGACGCGCCCATCTCGGGCGGCGCGGCCAAAGCCGCCAGCGGCGAGATGACCATGATGACCGCAGCCAAACCGCAGGCCTACGCCAAATGCGAGGCCATCCTGCACGCCATGGCGGCCAAGGTCTACAAGCTCGGCGACAGCGCAGGTGCGGGCAGCAAAGTCAAGATCATCAACCAGTTGTTGGCCGGTGTTCACATTGCCGCTGCGGCCGAGGCCATGGCTTTGGGTTTGCGCGAAGGTGTCGCTCCCGACGCTTTGTACGAGGTGATCACCCACAGCGCGGGCAACAGCTGGATGTTTGAAAACCGCATGGCCCATGTGCTGGCGGGCGACTACACCCCCCTGTCAGCGGTGGACATCTTCGTCAAAGACTTGGGACTGGTCTTGGACATGGCACGCGCCAGCAAATTCCCATTGCCGCTCTCGAGCACCGCGCACCAAATGTTCATGCAGGCCTCCAGCGCTGGCTTTGCCCGCGAAGACGACAGTGCAGTGATCAAGATCTTCCCTGGCATTGAGTTGCCCCAAAAGTCATGAAAACCGTCGACACCTCTGTGCTGCGCATCGCCTACGAGGAGTGGAACCCCGGGGCACAACACGCCATCGTCTTGCTGCACGGCTGGCCCGACAGCACCCGCTGCTGGGCCGAGGTAGCGCCTGAGTTGGCCGCTGCGGGCTACCGCGTCATCGTGCCAGCACTGCGCGGCTTCTCGCCCACCACATTTCTCCAACCCGACACACCGCGCACCGGCCAACTCGCGGCCTTGGGCCGTGACTTGGTTGAGCTGGTACAAGCTTTGGATTTGCACCAACCTGTGCTGGCCGGACACGACTGGGGCGCGCGCGCCGCGGCCAACGCCTGCGGCTTGGCGCCCGGCATCGCCAGCCACCTGGTCATGATGTCTGTGGGCTACGGCACCAACAGCCCCGACCAAACCTTGAGCCTGTCGCAAGCACGCAA
Source organism: uncultured Burkholderiales bacterium (assembly GCA_903906635.1). GTDB lineage: Bacteria > Pseudomonadota > Gammaproteobacteria > Burkholderiales > Burkholderiaceae_C > Limnohabitans. The sequence goes on from CAIVLE010000168.1 coordinate 19,530, forward strand.
CTACTGGTACCACTGGTACATGGCCACCCCCCGTGGCGCCGACAGCGTGCACCACGACCGGCGCCGCTTCACCCAAATGATGTGGGACACCTGGGCGCCTGAGGGCTGGTACAGCGCGCCTGAGTTTGAAGCCACCGCCGATGCGTTTGACAATGCCGACTGGCCCCACATCGTGCTGCATTCTTACCGCCACCGCTGGGGCCACGCGCCGGGCGACCCCGCCTACGCGGGCGATGACGCCACCCTCAACCCCGCCCCAGTGCTGTCTGTGCCCACCTTGGTCTTGCACGGCGGCGCCGACAGCTGCAACCACCCCGACGGCTCGGCTGGCAAAGAGCACTTTTTCAGCGGCCCTTATTTGCGGCAAGTGATCCCCGACGTGGGCCATTTCCCACAGCGTGAAGCCCCGGGTGCGGTGGCGCGCGCCATGCTCGACTTTTTGCATGCGCAAGCGAAAACCACTAGCCATCGGCCCTGAGGGCTTGGCGATAATTCTCACTACTTCAACAGGAGACCTTTGCATGACAACTCGATTCAAAATCACCGCCTTGAGCGCTTTGCTTGTGGGCTTGATGGGCGCCACCAGCGTGCAAGCACAAACGGTGCTGAAAATTGGTTACCCAACCACCCAAGCCTCGCACTACGGTGTGGGTAGCACCGTGTTTTGCGACGAAATTGAAAAAGGCACCCAAGGTCGCTACAAGTGCCAGCAATTCCCTAGCAGCGCCTTGGGTGGTGAGCGCGAAATGATCGAGGCCGTGCAACTGGGCACGCTTGACTTTGTCAACACCTCCACCGGCCCCGTGGGCAACTTTGTGCCCGAAGTCAAAATTGTCGATATCCCCTTCTTGTTTCGTGACTACGACCACGCCCGCCACACCTTGGACGGCCCGATTGGTCAAGACATCCTGACCAAATTCCCCGCCAAAGGCCTGATCGCCTTGTCGTGGACCGAGAACGGCTTTCGTCACATGACCAACAACAAGCGCGCCATCGTCAAACCCGAAGACGCCGCTGGCTTGAAGATGCGCACGATGGAAAACAAGGTCCACATGGACGGCTACCGCGCTTTTGGCATCCAGCCCACGCCCATGGCCTTCCCCGAAGTCTTCGGCGCCTTGCAACAAGGCACCGTGGATGGTCAAGAAAACCCCATCCCCGTGATCTTGGCCTCCAAGTTCTCCCAAGTGCAAAAGCACTTGTCTCTGACCGGCCACGTGTACTCGCCCGCCTTGTTGATCACGTCCCCCCGGGTGATGAACAAGCTCAGCGATGCTGACAAAAAGGTGTTCTACGCTGCTGCCAAGAGTGCCACAGTGGCTCAGCGCAAGAAAGTCAACGACGACGAAGCCAGTGGCATCGCGCAGCTCGAAAAAGAAGGCATGACCGTGGTCCGCAAAGTCGACGGTCCCGCTTTCCGTAACTCGCTGCGCACGGTCTACGCCGAATACTCCAAAGAGTTTGGCGCAGACAACATCCGCAAAATCCAAGACGTCAAATGAACTTCGGGCCTCCCATGAGGCCCGAGGCTCCAGGCGGGGGCGCGAAGTGACTGGCACTTCAGCTCCCGCCTTTTTACTGCCCCTCGACACTCGCATACACCACGACTGCCACCATGAAAACTTTTGAACGCTACTTTTTAGCCACCAACCGATGGGTGCTCATCGTCATGTTGGCGGTGATGTCGATCATCATCTTTGCCAACGTGGTGCTGCGCTACACCACCAACCAGTCCATCGAATGGGCCGAAGAAGTGGCGCGCCACATGATGATTTGGTTGACCTTCATCGGTTGTGGCCCTGTGCTGCGCTATGGCGGCCACATCGCAGTGGAAAATCTGCAAGACAGCTTGCCTCGTGCGGTGGCTGTGGCCATGCGCGCGGTGATTGCGGTGTTGCTCACGGGCTTGTTTGTGTTTTGCATTTGGTTCGGCCTTGAATACATGGACCGCACCCAGTACCAACAAACCCCGGCCACGCAAATTTCATTTGCCTACATTTACGCCGCCCTGCCCATTGGCATGGGCATGACCTTGATCCATTGGCTGCTGATCGTGCGTGACTACGTGGTCGAGCGCAAGTTCGCATCAGACGCCCACTTTGACGCCACCGCGAGTGCCTCCCTATGAACGCCAGTGTCATCCTCCTCATCTCGGCCTGCATCTACTTGGCCATCGGCGTGCCGGTGGCGTTTGCGCTGGGCCTGTCCACCGTCACCGC
>CAIVLE010000169.1 GCA_903906635.1 uncultured Burkholderiales bacterium
GCCGTACACGCTGACAATTTCGTACCAGCGGTAAATCAGCGGGTCGGTGGGCACGGGTGTAGGCAGCGAGCCTTTGTAGGGCACCACTTGCAACCACTTCTGTTCTTCGGCAGTCAGGCCAAAGATCTTGCCAATGACTTTGGCTTGTTTGGTATCGAGCGTCATCTGGCCCAGGCAAGCGGCGGTGGTCCACTCTTTGGAGAGGCCCACTTTTTGGGCCACGTCTTCCCATTTGATGCCTTTGGAGACCTTGACGGTCATGATTTTTTCGGTGATGTCGTTGCGGTTCATGAAAGCTCCTCTTAAGTTGAAAAAAAACAGATCAGTGGGCTGGGCCCACATGGGCGCGCGAGACCAAAAAGTCGACGATGTGGTTGCGCAGCTCGTAATAGCCGGGCAAGTGGTGCAGGCCCGCACGGGTACGCTCGCGCGGCAAGGTGTTGGTGACCGACTCAGACAAACCCCCGGGCACATAGCCGTTGGGCGTGTCGCTGCCGTTGTGCATGAGCAAGATGCGGTCGGCCAGCAAAATGGCTTCGTCCACGTCGTGGGTGATCATGAACACGGTTTGCTGGGTTTCGCGCACGATGGTCATGAGTTCGTCTTGGATGGTGCCGCGTGTGAGCGCGTCCAAGGCACCAAAGGGCTCGTCGAGTAGCAGCATGCGCGGCTGAATGGCAAAGGCACGTGCAATGCCCACGCGCTGTTTCATGCCACCTGAGAGCTGTGATGGTTTTTGGTCGATGGCGTGACGCAGGCCCACCATCTCGACAAATTTTTCGACATGCACATTGACCTTGGGGGCCTTCCATTCGGGCCAGCGCGAGGTGACGGCAAAGGCAATGTTTTTGCGCACCGTCAGCCACGGCATGAGGGCATGGCTTTGAAACACCACGCCTCGATCCAAGCTGGGGCCCACCACCTCGCGGTTGTTCATGTACACGTGGCCACCGCTGGCTTGGTCCAAGCCAGCCAACACGTTCAAGATGGTGGTCTTGCCACAGCCCGAGTGGCCGATGATGCACACAAACTCACCTTGCGCGATGTTGAACGACACGTCGGCAAACACCGGTCGGTCGGCGACAAAGCGCTTTTCGAGTTGTTCAATTTTCAGAAAGTCTTGCACAGGGTTTTCTTTCGCTGGGGTCTATTCCACATAGGTGACGGCTTGCTGCAAGCGAGCAAAGGCCATGTCAAGGAGCATGCCTACGATGCCGATGACACCGATGGCAAAGATGACGTTGGTGAGCGACAGGTTGTTCCACTCGTTCCACACAAAGTAGCCAATGCCCGTGCCACCCACCAGCATCTCAGCGGCGACGATGACCAACCAGGCAATGCCCATGGAGATGCGCATGCCCGTCAAAATAGTGGGCGCGGCAGCCGGCAAGATGACGCACCAGGCGCGCCTCAGGGGCGACACCTCGAGCGTGGCCGATACATTGAGCCACTCTCGCTTGACCGAGGCCACCCCAAAGGCGGTGTTGATGAGCATGGGCCAGACCGAACAGATGAAGATGACAAAGATGCCGCTGATGGACGAGTCTTTGATGGTGTACAGCGCCAATGGCATCCACGCCAAGGGGCTGATGGGTTTGAGCACTTGAATGAACGGATCAAACGCCAAGCGCAAAAGCGGAGACATGCCAATGACAAAGCCCAGCGGCACCGCCACCAAAGCGGCCAAGACAAACCCCAAGCCTACCCGGCCCAAGGAGTGGGCCAACTGAATCAGGATGCCTTTGTCGTTGGGGCCGTTGTCATACACCGGGTCAGACACATGCTTCCAAACGGTCTCCCCCATTTGTGTGAGCGTAGGAAAGCCATTGGTCTTGGTACTGCCCGGGTCTTTGCCCATCATCTTGAGGTACTCCGCCTGCTCGGCGGTCATGCCCGCAGGGTTTTGTCCGGGACCAACTTTGCGCTCCATGGTGGCGAGTGACCACACGCCCAGACACAACAAGAAAATGAGCACCGAGATAAGTCGGGCTTTGAAGCGAATCGAATTCATGCGCGCTCAACCCTGCTTAGAGATAGCAAAGCTCTTGACGTAGTCATCGGGCTTGGCCGGGTCAAACTCTTTACCCATGACTTTGAACTTTTTGTACGCGCCTTCGGGCGGTTTAAAGCCCACCTGTGCCATTTGCTTTTTGGCCTCGGTCAGCAAGAACACTTTCTCGGCAATTTGCTTGTAATTCACATCGCCTTTGATGTAACCCCAGCGCTTCATTTGCGTGAGCATCCACACCGCCATGCTTTGCCAGGGGATGGGGTCAAAGTTGGCGCGATCCGGCACATTTTTGATGTTTCCCAAGCCATCGGCAAACTTGCCAGTCAAGACCTGCATCAACACCGCCTCGGGTTGGTTGAGGTATTGGGTGGGGGCAATCACTTTGGCGATCAACTCGCGGTCTTTGGCTTGGCTGGCCATGAAGCTGGCCGTCAACACCGAGCGGTACAGCGCGGCAAATGTGTTGGGGTTTTGTTGGATGAAAGCGTCGCTCACCCCGAAGGCACAGCACGGGTGGCCATCCCAAATTTCTTTGGACAAGATGTGGATGAAGCCCACCTCGTCGTACACAGCGCGCTGGTTGAAGGGGTCTGGGCCCAAGAAACCGTCGATGTTGCCCGCGCGCAAGTTGGCCACCATCTCGGGCGGTGGGGTGACACGGATTTGCACATCGGTGTCGGGGTTCAATCCGTTTTCTGCCAAGTAGTAGCGCAACAAAAAGTTGTGCATGCTGTACTCAAATGGCACGGCGAATTTGAAGCCTTTCCAACTCTTGGGGTCGCGCTTGTCTTTGTGCTTGACGTGCAAGGTGATCGCTTGGCCGTTGGTGTTTTGAATGCTGGCCACATTCATGGGCATTTGCGTGCTGCCCAGTCCCATGCTCATGGCCAAGGGCATGGGCGACAAAAAGTGGCTGGCGTCGTGCTCTTTGTTGATCATCTTGTCGCGGATCAAGGCCCAACCGGCGGTTTTGTTGAGCTGCACATTGAGACCTTCTTTTTTGTAAAAGCCCAAGGGCTCCGCCATGATCAAGGGGCTCGCACAGGTGATGGCAATAAAGCCCACCTTGAGGTCTTTCTTCTCTAGCGCTCCCTTTTCTTGGGCCATGGCCTGCAAAGCGCCCAGGGGCAGCACCGACGCAATGGCTGCGCGTGCGGTATTGGCACCCACCGCTTTCAAGAAACCACGACGCACACCATCGACCGGAAACAAAGCCTTGACCAACGCCGCTTCCATGAATTGACGCCCGGCCTCTTCGAGCGAACTGGCGACTTGGATGGACTGATCAGGGGCATGGTCTTGGCCGCAAGCGCAACGCATCAACAAGGGACGCTCTGCGTTGTAAGGCTCGTACGCGCTGCAAGATGTGTCGTCAGACAAATGGGACATGGGGCACCTCAAAATAGATATACCCTCTCTATGCAAGCCCCGCGCCAGAAAAATGTAAGTTTCGCGCACCACCGTGGCGCATGAAGGCGCTTTTCACGCACCACGGCGCGCTTTTATGGCACCAGACACAAACAAACGCGCTTCGTCTTGGTGAATATCAGCCTTGTGCCGACTGAATCATGTTGCGCACCACCGGGTAGATTTGCCCCTCCCAGCGCTTTCCACTGAACACCCCATAGTGGCCCACACCCGCTTGCAAGTGGTGCGTCTTGCGGTAGGCAGGCAGCATGGTGCACAGGTCTTGTGCCGCCAAGGTTTGTCCTTGGCCACAGATGTCATCTCGCTCGCCTTCGACAGTGAGCAAAAAAGTTTTGCGAATCGCTCCCAGCTCCAGCGCACGTCCTCGGTAGGTCAACTCCCCCTTGGGCAAGAGGTGGTCTTGGAACACATGCTTGACCGTTTCTAGGTAAAACGGCCCCGAGAGGTCCATGATGGCGAAATACTCTTGGTAAAAGTCACGAATGACGTCGGCTTTTTCATGGTCACCATTTAAGCGGTGCTCGTACAAGGTGGCAAACGATTGGCGGTGTCGGCTCAAGTTCATGTTCAAAAATGCCATGAGCTGGATGAAGCCCGGGTAGACACGCCGCCCCACTCCCTTGAACTGCAAGGGCACCATACCGATCAGATTTTTTTCAAACCAGTCGATGGACTTTTCTTTGGCCAGCTCGTTGACCTGGGTGGGGTTGATGCGGGTGTCGATGGGCCCGGCCATCAGCGTCAAGCTCGCGGGCTGGCATTCATGCCGATCTTGCGCCATCAAGGCGGTAGCCGCCAAGCACGCCACCGTGGGTTGGCACACGCCCATCAAATGCGCGTTAGGGCCCAGGTGCTGCATGAACCACATGATGTGTTCGATGTATTCGTCCAAGCCAAACTCACCCTCACTCATGGGAATGTCTCGGATGTTGCGCCAGTCGGTCAGGTACACCTCGTGGTCTTGCACCAAAGTTTGCACGGTGCCGCGCAACAACGTGGCAAAGTGCCCCGACATGGGCGCGACCAGCAACAACTTGGGCAAGTCGTCTTGGTCTGCGCGCTTGAAGCGCAACAACTCACAAAACGGGGTGCCATACACCCGCTCTTCTTGAATAGCATGCGAGTGACCTTGCAGGTCTTTCACGGGCAAGATGTTGTAGTTGGGGCGCACATGGGTAAAGCCCATCAAAGCAATTTGCTCGTAGTACGCCGTCATGCGCTGCAAAGGCGTGACGGGCTTGCCGTCAAACCACTTCATGCCGATCTCGCGTGCCTGCTCAGCAAACTGGCGCACCGGGTCGGCCAAGTTGGCCGCCATCTGGTAGTTCTGATAGATCATGAATCGTGGCCCAAGGCCCCATGCTGTGTGGATGCAGTGACAAGTGCAAGAGCCGTGCCACGGATGGCATATTTATTGCGAATGTGTTGTCACTTTGGCAACTTCACCGATGGGAATTCATGGCTAAGACAACTCTCACCCTGAGCAGCAAGAACTATTCGTCCTGGTCTTTGCGAGGCTGGCTGATGGTCAAGCTCTCGGGCATTTCCTTCTCTGAAGTGATGGTTGCCACTGACAACGTGGACGCTCGCGCCGAGTTGCTGTTGCTCTCGCCATCGATCTTGGTTCCGTGCTTGAACCACGGCAGCGCCAAGGTGTGGGACACCTTGGCGATTGGCGAATACCTCAACGAGATCGCACCAAAAGCAGGCCTGTTGCCAACCAACGCGGTGCACCGTGCACACTGCCGGTCCATTTGCGGGGAGATGCATTCGGGCTTTTCTGCCCTGCGCGCTTCGCTGCCCATGAACATCAAAGCGCACTTCAAAAAATTCAAGGTGTGGTCCAAAGCACAGCTCGACATCGAACGGGTGCTCTTCATTTGGCATGAGTGCTTGAGCACTTACAAAGGCCCCTACTTGTTTGGCAAAAAACCCACGCTCGCCGACGCCATGTTTGCGCCTGTGGTGATGCGCTTCAAGACCTATGGCATTGCACTCGACCCGGTGTGCCAACGCTACAGCGACCAAATTTTGTCAATGCCAGAGATCAAGGAGTGGATGGCAGCCGCAATTGCCGAGCCAGACGATATTGAAGAACTTGAAGTGGAGTTTTAACCATGAGCACGACCCTCGCTTACGACAGCCAGACCGACTTTTCGCACATCAAACCCAACGACACCCAGTTCTTGCCCGGTGGACTGCGTGACTTCTTTGTCTACCGTGACCTCGGGGTGGCCCAAGCCACCCGCGGCAAGGTGATTGCCCACATTGCCAAAGCCAATATGCCGCCTGAAAATGGTACCGGCTGGCACTACCACGTGGCTGAATTTCAGATTGTCATCATGCTCAAAGGCTGGGCCCGCTTCATGTACGGCGACAAACCCACCTTGGTGTCGGCAGGCGACTGCGTGCACCAAAAACCCGGCATCGTGCATTACCTCTTCGACTACTCGCCCGATATGGAATACCTCGAAATTGTGGGTCCCGCAGATTTTGAATCGATCGCTGTAGAAGGGCCGTGTGAGGTGCCGGGTGTGACGCCTTGGAATTGACCTGAGCACAGCGGCATCGAGACACCGATGCCTGATTGGTAGGATGGCTTCAACATGACACCTGTTGATATCCTCCCCCAAGCCTGTGCCCTCGCGCAATTGCCACAACAACTCCAGACCACTGGCTACGCTATTTTGAGCGCAGCCAGTGTGTGCACTTGGGCACACTGCACTTTGGACGAGTTGAACGCCATCGCCCAAAGCTGGCACGACATGCCAGCAGACCCGTATTTGAAAGATGGTGGTCGTTACCGCAAACGGCGGCACGCGTCTTTTACCTATGAGCACGACGTTGTGCTGCCAGTCGCGCATCGTGCCCACTGGCAACCCTTGACCTACAACGCCTTGCATGGCGGCATGACACGCTGGTTTGAACCCATCCCCTCAGATGTGGCGAGCTCCGCCCCCTGGCTGAGATTGCTGCAAGCCTTTGCACAGACGGCGATTCAATTGCAGGGGAACAACACAGCAGTCCACGCGTCGCGCATGCAATGCATCGAGGCACACCAATTTCGCATCGACACCACCGATGGCATTGGCCGCCCCACCCCCGAAGGCGCTCACCGTGACGGGGTGGACTTGGTGGGCGTGTTCATGCTGCACCGCCAAGACATCAAAGGGGGTGAGACGCGCGTGTTTGAGGCAGCTGGCACCTCGGGTGATCGATTCACCCTGCAAGAGCCCTGGTCATTGCTGCTGCTCGACGATGCGCGGGTGATTCACGAAACTACGCCGATTCAACCCACCCAGGCAGGGGGCTACCGCGACACACTGGTGCTCACCGCCAAGCAAGACACGTTTTTGGAAGAATTAAAAACTGCGATCAACCAACCGTCGCAAAGTCAATGAAACCTTGTTCGACATTGGTGTGGGTCAACTTCACACGCAAGAACTCACCCACGTCGTGGTCGTGGGTGTAGGAGGTGAGCATGCCTTCCACGGGGGGTGTGAACACACGCACCCAGGTGCCGCTGGGTGTTTTGCCAGTGACCACCGCTTCAAAGACGTGGCCAATGTAGCCCGTCAACATCAACGCCGCCTCTGACTTGCGCATGCGCCGCTCCACCTTGCGCGCCGCATCTTCTTGGCGTGTGCAATGCAAAGCCAAGGCTTCCAACTCGGCCGTGTTGTAAGGCGCAGGTTGTTGCATCAACAAACTCTTGATCATGCGTTGTGTCACCAAGTCTGGGTAACGGCGGTTGGGTGCAGTCGAGTGGGTGTAGTCGCGCACCGACAAACCAAAGTGGCCAATGGCCTCGCTCTTGGGGTTTTCCACCACGTACTCGCCCGAGCCCATGAGTTTGACGATGACCAACGACAAATCCGTGAAGCGCAACGGGTCAGCTCGGTGACGTTTGGCCAGAAAATTTTCGAGAGCCCCCGAGTCGGGTTCAGCAGGCAATTGTTCGTCGTAGGTGGCGGCCAACGCCACGATGCGTTGCCAACGCTCTGGCGAGCGCACCACCCGGCGCAGCGAGGCATGGCCGTGCTCGGCCAGAAACTGTGCCGTGCAGGTGTTGGCGGCAATCATGAATTCTTCAATCAATTGACGCGCACGGTTTTGCACCTGCTGGCGAAGCGCCACCACGCGCTCGCCTTCAAATACCGCGTGGGCTTGCAGGGTTTCAAACTCCAATGCCCCTTGGGCGCGTCGGCGTGTGCGCAGCATCTGGGCCACGCTGTCTTGCACATGCAGTTGCTCGGCCATTGCAGGGACGATGGCTGCGGCCTCGGGTAACACCCCATCGCCTTCTAACCAGTCAGACACAGCGTCATACGCCAGCTTGGCTTGGTTGCGCACCTTGGCGCGGTAGAGCGTGTGGTGGGTGATCTGCGCGTCGGCGGTGATGGACATCTCCACCACCACGGCCAGACGGTCAACGTGGGGGTTGAGCGATGTGAGGTCGGTGCACAAACGCTCTGGCAACATGGGAAACACCCGCGTCGAGGTGTAGACCGAGGTGGTGTTGTGCTGCGCATGGACATCTAAAGCTGAGCCTTTGGGCACCAAAACATCCACATCGGCCACGGCCACATAAATTTTGGTCTGTCCATTGGGTAACGGCTCAGCCACTGTGAGTTGATCGAGGTCACGCGAATCGTCGTTGTCGATCGAGCACCATGACAAAGCCGTGAGATCCAACACGCGCGGGTCTTTGTCATCTCCGGCGTGCGTCATGGCTTGCACTTCGTGCAAGGCACGGATCGCAAACTCGGGCTCCAAACCCCGCTCCAACATGGCTTGAGCTGCAATGAAAGACAACTCAGAACGGCCCGCAATATGTTTGGTACTCATGGTCCAACTGTAGCGTTGACTTGCGGGCGTATCATGACTGGAACCATGATCCATCTCAACACCCTGCGCACTTACCGTTATCAATGGATGGGGGGACTGCTGTTGTTGAGTGTGTTGGTGTGGGGCGGCCAGCGTTGGTTTTACGGGCCGCAAATGCCGGTGGCCTTGGTGGTACAGCGTGATTTTGTGCAAACCGTGGTGGCCAGTGGCCGCGTTCAAAGCCCGCACCGCGTCGAGTTGGGTGTTCAGATCACAGGCAGCGTCAAAACAGTTCCAGTCAACGAAGGACAAACTGTTCATTCAGCGCAGGTCTTGATTGCCCTAGAAGACGCTGAGTTGTTGGCGAATGTTCGACAAGCCGAACTGGCCGTTACCCAAGCGCGAGCCAAGTTGAGGCAACTGCGCGAGGTGCAAGCCCCCTTGGCCGAGCAGGCCCTGCTGCAAGCCCAAGCCAACCAAGATGCCGCCACCCGGGCTTTGCAACGGACACAAGACTTGTTCAACCAAGGTTTTGTCGGACAGGCTGCTTTGGACGAATCCATGCGGGCCGAGCAGGTGATGCGCGCGCAAGTCAAAAGCACGCAGCAACAACTCAGCAGTGCCCGCAGCGGCGGCAGCGACATGGCAGTGGCCGAGTCCGCTTTGTCACAAGCACAAGCCGGCGCAGAGCTGGCGACATCCCGATTGCGATACAGCCAAGTGTTGGCACCCGTGGCGGGCACGCTGATTGCCCGAAACGTCGAGGCGGGAGACACCGTTCAGCCCGGCAAAGTCTTGATGGTCTTGTCGCCGGCGGGTGAAACACAGCTGGTGGTGCAAATTGACGAGAAACATTTGAACTTGTTGAAACTTGGGCAATCGGCGCAGGTCTCAGCAGACGCTTACCCGGACCAACGCTTCACGGCCGAGTTGGTCTACATCAACCCCGGGGTCGATGCCCAGCGTGGGTCTGTAGAAGTCAAGCTAAGGGTGACACAGCCTCCGAGCTATTTGCAACAAGACATGACGGTGTCGATCGACATTGAAGTGGCCAAGCGGACCCAAGCTGTGTTGGTACCCACCGAAGCAGTGCATGACTTACAGAGCCAAGAACCTTGGGTCTTCAAAGTCGTCAAAGGTCAAGCCCAGCGCACCCCCATTCAATTGGGCCTGCGCAGCCAAGGCTTGAGCGAGGTGCTCGATGGACTGGCTGCACAGGACCAAGTCTTAGCCACTTCCAACGTCGTCGTGAACGACAAAGCCCATATTCGCCCCGTCTCCACACTGGTCGTGAAATGAGCACTCCCGCCTCAGCACTGAATGGCGAGGTGGGTTTGTCGCCTTGGATGCCGTTTGAATGTTGGGTAGCCCTGCGCTTTTTGCGTGAAGGACGGGTACAAACTGCGTTCATCATTGGCGGGGTGGCGATTGGGGTGGGTGTGATTGTTTTCATGTCCGCATTGCTCAGCGGCTTGCAAGCCAACTTTGTCAAACGCGTGTTGACAGGTCAGGCCCACATCCAACTGCTCCCTCCGAAAGAGGTGGCGCGCTCATTGCGCGAGACAGCGCCACCCACTGATGCGGCGTTGGAGGGCAGCATCGTGCAGACCCCCCTGCAGCGCTTTAAGAGCATTGACCAATGGCAAAGCGTGGCGGCGCTCATCAAAGCCTTGCCCGAAGTCAACGTGGTCTCGCCCGCCGCCAATGGCTCGGCCTTGGTGGTGCGGGGAGACGCCAGCCGCGCCATCAGCGTGGTGGGGATTGAACCTGAGTTGTACTATCGCATCGTGCCGATGCCCGAAAAAATGGTGCACGGCAGCGAACGCATCTCCGTCAATGACATCTTGATCGGCACAGAGTTGGCCGGCGACTTGGGCGTGTCGGTGGGCGACAAGCTCAGGGTGACAGCGGCCAATGGCAACGCCAACACGCTCACTATCCGCGGCATATTTGATTTGGGCAATAAAGGCGCCAACCAACGCACCACCCTCATGACCTTGCGCTCGGCCCAAAGTCTGTTGGGCTTGGCCGGCGGAGTGACGGCGCTGGATGTGACAGTTCACGATGTGTACGGCGCTGAGGTGGTGGCCCACCACCTCACGGCACTCACCGGCGTGCAAGCCGACAGCTGGATCAAAACCAACGAACAATTTTTCACCGCCGTGAGCGCACAAACCACCGCCAATACCGCCATTCGATTGTTTGTGGGGTTATCTGTCGCCTTTGGCATTGCCAGTGTGTTGGTGGTGTCGGTGGTGCAAAAATCGCGCGAGATTGGGATCTTGCGTGCCATGGGCATCACGCGTGGGCAAATCTTGCGTATTTTTCTGCTCCAAGGAGGACTGCTCGGCTGTGGTGGGGCCCTTGCAGGCAGCGTTCTGGGATGGCTGGGGCTGGCGGTCTGGATGCAAGCCCAACGCAACCCGGACGGCAGCGTGATGTTTGCCATCAGCTTGGAGCCGCGGATGTTTGCTTTTGCGTTGTTACTGGCCACCTTGACGGGGCTGGCGGCCTCGTTTGCGCCAGCCATGCGTGCAGCCCGACTTGACCCTGTGGCGGCCATCCGTGGATAGCAGCGCCATCATCCCAACACGGCCGGTCTTGCAATTGCGGGGCGTGTGCAAATCTTTCAATCTGGGTCAACCCAACGAAATCGAGATCCTGCATCACATCGACTTGACGCTCGAGCGAGGCGATTTTTGTGGTGTGATGGGCCCTTCGGGCTCGGGCAAAAGCACCTTACTGAACATCGTCGGCTTGTTGGATCGACCCACCCAAGGCCTGCTGGCCATTGGCGGCGAAGAAACCACCGGCTTAGACGACCATGCTTTGACACGCTTGCGAGGCCACGCCATAGGCTTTGTATTTCAGCACCACCACCTTCTCAATGCGTTCAGCGCACAAGAAAACGTGATGATGCCCTTGCTCGGGGCGGCGGGTTTTCCAAACCGACAAATCGCCGAGCGCGCCGCACAGCTGCTGGACAAAGTCGGTTTGAGTTCCTTCGCCCATCAGGCGGCTGGCAGCCTCTCGGGTGGCCAGCAACAACGCGTCGCCGTGGCCCGTGCCCTGGCCATGAACCCGGCGCTCTTGCTGGCCGACGAGCCCACGGGCAACCTCGACAGCAAAAGCGCTGACACCGTATTTGAACTACTGCGCCAAGTCAGCCATGAACAAGGCACCAGCGTCCTCTTTGTCACCCATAACCCCGAGTTGGCATCTCGTTGCGACAAAACCATCCAAGTGGTGGATGGTCGCGTGGTTTAACTCCATAGATCAGCACCACATGCTCAAACTCATCTTCTCTGGCCTGCTGTTGTGTGCAGGCACTTCGGCCTTGGCGATTGAAAAAATCACCCTGTGGCCTACCGTGCTGTTTGTGCGCGGCCAAGACCTGTGTCAATACCAAGACGCCTTTGGTCAAAGCCGCAACGACTTGACGGCCCAAGCCACCAACCAACTCAGGGCCCTGGTACAAGTTGGCGTGGACTCCAAAGACGCAATGGAGATTTTGGTCACCGTGGACGCATTGATCGACAAGAACAAAGCCATGGCCAACTCCGGACAGGGCATGGACGTGACCTTGGAGGCCAGTCTCAAAGCCTCCATCGACGCAGTCTCGCAAGGGCTCAACCCTGAGAACACGCGCTTAGAGTTTGCCAACCCCACACCGGTGCTGGCGTTTCTCGAAGCCTTGCGCGACAACAAGCGCTTTGACACGCCCGACATGCAACAAATGTCGCGTGTCAAAGGCTTTGTATGGGGCACTTACAGTTATTCACCCGGCTGCAAAGGCGATGTATTGGTGACCCTCCATGTGGTGTTGCCGCGGGGGGAGTCGGTCAGTTTTCAAGCCCAAGGCAAGCCTGAGTCGGTGATGGGCAACATCGCCGTTCAGATGGTGCGGCACTTTCAGCGCACCAGTTTCCCCACGGTGATTTCCATGGGGGAGCGCTTCTTGGTGCTAGTGGGCGCGCCGGGCAGCTCAATCAACAAAGCGCCAACCCCCAAAATTGCAGAAGAGGCCTGCGCCATGATCAAGGCACGTTTGCCCAGTGAAAAAGAATATGAGTACCTGTCAATCTTGGGCGACTGGAGCGGTGGTGTGTCGCTGGACCACAAGCTGTGGGCCATGGTCAACAACCACGTGCTCTCACCCGACACGCGCAACCCCAGCCCCGTGCGTCACCCGGAAGATGTGAACTACCAAGAGGTGTATTTTTACTGTGTGCGCTGATCACTCGCACTGACAACTTTCTGTATACGAGCGCGTACTGGCTAAGGTCAATAATTCTGGCTTGATCTTTTGTTCAAACACACGCCATGAAAAAAATTCTCCTCCTCGGCTCGGGTGAACTCGGCAAAGAGTTTGTCATCAGCGCCAAACGCCTCGGTTGCTACGTGGTCGCCTGCGACAGTTACGCGGGCGCCCCCGCCATGCAGGTGGCCGATGAGAGTTGCGTGTTCAACATGCTCGAAGAAGCACCTTTGCGGGCGGCCATTGCGCAGCACCAGCCCGACTTGATCGTGCCCGAGATCGAGGCCATCCGCACCGAAGTACTGCTGGAGGTGGAGCAAGAAGGCTTTGAAGTCATCCCCAGCGCACGCGCCGCGAACCTGACCATGAACCGTGACCGCATCCGCGACGTGGCCGTGGGCCTGGGCGTGCGCACCGCCAAGTTCAGTTATGCCGAGTCGCCCCAAGAGCTGCTGGCGCAGGCCCAGGCGATTGGGTTTCCGGTGGTGATCAAACCCGTGATGAGCTCATCGGGCAAGGGCCAAAGCGTGGCCAAAACGCCAGCAGATATACCAACCAGCTGGGACTACGCGTGCCAAGGCATGCGTGGTGACCGCAAAAAAGTGATCGTGGAGGAGTTCATTGCGTTTGACTTTGAAATCACACTGCTCACCATTCGCCAGCGCAGTGGCCCCACCTTGTTTTGCGCCCCCATTGGTCACGTGCAAGAGCGCGGGGATTACCAGTACAGCTGGCAGCCCCAGCCCATGGTGCCTGCATACTTGAAAGCCGCTCAAGACATGGCCGAAAAAGTAACGTCTGATTTAGGCGGAGCAGGTTTGTTTGGTGTCGAGTTTTTTGTGACCAACAACGAGGTGATCTTCAGCGAGCTCAGCCCACGTCCTCACGACACTGGCATGGTGACCTTGATCAGCCAGAACCTGAGCGAGTTTGACCTGCACGCACGTGCCATTTTGGGTTTGCCTATTGCGCAGATCGACACCGTTGAAGGTGCCAGTGCGGTGGTGCTGGCCACGCAAAACGGTACAGCCCCTACCTTCACCGGAGTGGCCGAGGCCTTGAGTGAGCCTGGTGTGGACGTGCGTTTGTTTGGCAAGCCCACCACCCGCCCCTACCGGCGCATGGCGGTGGCGCTGGCCAAAAACAGCAACGCTTTGGCGCGTGCGCGTGCGGCTGCCGCCAAGATCACGGTGCACTGCACGCCCCTGTGAGCTCCACAAACGCCCGCCGGGGAGATACTCAGTCCGGTTTGACTTTGGCTGTTTTGATGATGTGAGCCCATTTGTCGATGTCGTTTTTCACAATGACCCCAAACGCAGCGGGTGTGCTGCCTTGTACGCCCATGCCTTGGTCGGTGTAGATCTTGCGCACCTCGGGGTTGGCCAGCAGCTTGCCAATCTCTGCACTCATGCGATCCACCGCAGCTGTGGGCGTGCCAGCAGGAGCCATCATGCCCACCCACGCATCTTCGTTAAAGCCCGGCACGGCATCGGCCAGCGGAGGCACATTGGGCAAATGCGGGTGCCGTGCGGCCGCGCCCACACCCAGGGCGCGCACACGAGCTGACTCGATGAAGGGCTTCATGGTGGCCAAGCCATCGATCATCAAATCCACTTGACCACTGATCACGTCAGTGCGTGCCACCGCACTTGACTTGTAGGGCACGTGCGTCATCTGGCTGCCTGTCATGTACTTGAACTGTTCGGTCACCAAGTGGTAGATGGTGCCGCTGCCCGAAGACGCGTAATTGAGCTTGCCCGGGTGCTGCTTGTCGTAGGCCAGCAGTTCTTGCGTGGTCTTGACAGGCAGGTTGGGGTTGACCACCAGCACCAAGGGCAGCGACGCCATGAAGGTGACAGGGACGAAGTCTTTCAAGGTCACGTAGCCCAAATTGGGTTGCAAGCTCTCAATGATGGCGTGTGTGTTGGAGATCATCACAAAGGTGTGGCCGTCGGTGGGCACACGGATGGCTGCACGCATGCCCAAAGCCCCACCTGCGCCCGCGATGTTTTCGAGCACCACCTGTTGACCCAAGGCCTCGGCGAGTTTTTGCGAGATCGGACGCATCACCGTGTCGCCCCCGCCGCCTGCTGCAAAGGGCAAGATGATCTTGATGGGCTTGGTGGGCCAGCTTTGCCCCAAGGCGCTGCATGCCAACACGCTGGCGCCCAAACAACACAGCAAACGGCGCGTCAATCGGTGTGAGAAAGTCGTGGTCATTGGCAGTCTCCTTGGAGGGTGAACTCAGTGTTGTTTGAAAAATTCCAGCATCGATTCAAACGCATCGGGGCGCTCGCTCATGAAGCCGTGCCAGGTGTCTTCATACACCTTCAACTCGGCGTTCGGTATGGCGGCTGCTAAGGCCCTGCTGTGCTCCACGGTGGTGATGATGTCGTTGTTTCCAATCAAGATGTGTGTCGGGCACGTGATCTCGCCCAAGCGGTCCATCACATCGTGTGTGAGCAATGCGTGGCCCGTGTTCAAGTATCCGTGCAGGGGGCGGTTGACTTGGAGCATCACATCGACCGAGGCCTGGATTTTGTCGTGGTGCTCCTCGTAGTAGGCCTCGCTGTAAAAGTAGGTCAACAACCCGGCCAAGAAACAGCGATTCACGCCCATCGCTTGGGCTGAGCCCAGCCACCAGCTCACCATGTCTTGCCCGCGTGGGCCCAGCTTGCCAAATGTCGAGGTCATGGCCAGGCTACGCACGCGCTGGGGCTGCTGCAACACCATCTGTTGCGCAATGGCGCCGCCCAAAGACTTGCCCAAGACATGCGCACGCTCAATGCCCAACTGGTCCATCAGCCCCAAGGCATCAGCCCCGAGCATGTGGGTGGTGTAGGGCATATCGGGCGCGTCAGTGCCGCCGATGCCACGGTTGTCAAACGCGAGCACCTTGAAGTCTTGTGCAGCCCGTTTGAGCTGCGCACCCCACGACGACCAGTTGCCACTGGCGTAGCCGCCCACCATCACCAACCACTCGCCCTCACCCTGGATGGTGTAGTTCATCTGAATGTCACCGACTTGGACCTGTGGCATCAAAGACCTCCTGAAAATTAAAACGCAGCAGCTTTAGGATAGGCACGAGCGCCATAGCCACCATCGATCGACACCACCGTGCCGCACACCGCACTGGCGCGTGGCGAGGCCAGCAGGCACACCATTTCGGCCACTTCACGCGGCTGAATCAAACGCCCCCCCGGATGACCCACTAAGGCCTCACGCCAGCGCTCGGGGTCGCCACAACCTTCTTGGCTGCGACGGCGCAACGAGGCGATGGCTTTGTCGGTTTCCACCCAACCTGGATTGAC
>CAIVLE010000170.1 GCA_903906635.1 uncultured Burkholderiales bacterium
CAAACGGTGGGGGGGTGCTGTCTTCGGGCCCAAACCAGCCAAACAATATGCCACTGCGTTGCACCAGCGGATAGTGGCGCTGTTTGACGTGCTTGCACAAGGTGCTCCCCGTGGGCTCGGCAGGTGTGGCCACGCATTGGCCCGTCACATCAAATTTCCAGCCGTGAAAGGGGCAGCGCAGGCCATCTCCCTCGTTGCGTCCAAAAGCCAGGTCTGCGCCCCGGTGCGGGCAGTCTCGGTCAAGCAAGCCAAATTCACCTTGCGCGTTTTTGAAGAGCACCAAGTCTTGTCCCAGCACCCGCACAGCTTTGACGGGGCGCACAGCCATGCGCGCATCGAGCGCGGGGTTGAACTCATCGAGCAACGCCACCGGTTGCCAGTAGTGGCGCATCAAGTTGCCGCACGGTGTGCCAGGGCCAATGCGGGTGATGCGCTCGTTGAGTTCTGCTTTCATGGGGCTTGCCTCTGTGTCTTGGTATGCGC
Source organism: uncultured Burkholderiales bacterium (assembly GCA_903906635.1). Taxonomy (GTDB): domain Bacteria; phylum Pseudomonadota; class Gammaproteobacteria; order Burkholderiales; family Burkholderiaceae_C; genus Limnohabitans. The sequence continues at coordinate 484 of CAIVLE010000170.1, forward strand.
TCATTTATACAACGTGTGCGCGGGGACATGTTGACTTGATACAACCTGCGTGCGCTTGTGCGACAGCACAATACGCCCATGACCCATCTGTTGTTCGTCTACGGTACCTTGTTGCCCGGATTGTGTCGCCATGAGGTGATGCAAGGCGCGCGCCCCGTGGGCGCTGCGCAGGTATCAGGTTGTTTGTTTGACTTGGGCTCTTACCCCGCCTTGGTGGGCGGTGCAGGCCAAGTACAAGGTCAAGTATTTGAGGTGGACGACGCCCTGCTCGCGCGCTTGGACGAGGTGGAGTCTTACGACAGCGAACGCCCTGAACGCAGCGAATACCTGCGGGAACGTCTGCAAGCTTGCTTGACCGACGGTCGCCGCTTGCAAGCGTGGACCTATGTGTACAACCGCAGCTTAGAAGGCTGTGTGCCGATTGCGCATGGTGATTACTTGCGTCATTTGAAAGACACGGGCTACACGCCGAGGTGGTGAGGTGTTTTCATTGGCTGGGGGCGTCGCTCGCTTGTTGACGTACGGCAGGCAATTGCCGCAACAATTCAGGCAATGCTGTTTGCAAGGTGTCCCACACGACATCAAGGTTGATATCAAAGTAGCCATGAGCGATGCGGTTGCGCATGCCTCGCATGCTGCGCCATGGCATTTGCGAATGCATCTCTGTGAACTCGGTATAGCCGTCCATCACCTTTGTTGCGACTTCGCCAACGATGATGAGGCTCATGATGACAGCTTGTTGTGTGCGTTTGTCCTCTAGGAAATCTGCTTTCTCCATACCTTCAACAAAGATGCAAGCATCTGTCGCAGCTTGCTGCATATGGGCAAGGTAGTCGGCAAGTCGGTTCTCGCTCATACCGGCTGCGCCTGAGCAAGTACTTGAGCCCGAAACTTGGAGGGCAGGTCAGCAGGGGTCAACAAATCGACACGAATGCCCAGCAGCGATTCGAGTTCATCTTGTAGACCGCCTAAGTCAAACAGTGTGGTACCAGGCAGTGCGTCGACCAACAGGTCCAAGTCACTGCCATCTTGGTCAGTCCCGCTGAGCACCGACCCGAAGATGCGCAGGTTCGCAACGCGAAAGCGGCTTGCCGCTTCATGCATGGCTTGTCGATGGCGGGCAAGTACGAGCGAGGGGCGCATGGGTACCTTTCCTAATGGATTCGGACTTTAAACCGTTTCTTTGACCAAAACCTGTCCACGTAGCGAGTGCGGATAGGCTTCGCTGATCGTCACATCGATCATCTGACCCAGCAAGCGCTCCGAGTTGGGCCCGCCTGCAAAGTTGACGATGCGGTTGCACTCGGTGCGACCCATCAGCTCGGTGGCGTCCTTGCGTGACCAGCCTTCAACCATGATGCGTTGGGTCGAGCCCACGCGTTGCACGTTGATGGCGCGCACGTTGTCGTCGATGATTTTTTGCACCTCTTGCAAGCGGCGCAGCTTCACGCTGTGCGGCGTGTCGTCGTGCAAATTGGCGGCCGGTGTGCCGGGGCGTGGACTGAAGATGAAGCTAAACGAGTTGTCGTAATACACATCGTGCATGAGCTTGATCAGCTTTTGATGGTCTTCTTCCGTCTCGCCTGGGAAGCCCACAATGAAGTCGCTGCTCATGGCCATGTCCGGGCGGATGGCGCGCAGTTTTCGCACCGTGCTCTTGTATTCCATGGCGGTGTAGCCGCGTTTCATGGCCATCAAAATGCGGTCGCTTCCGTGCTGCACTGGCAAGTGCAAATGGCTCACCAACTTGGGCACTTTGGCGTACACATCGATCAAGCGTTGTGTGAATTCATTGGGGTGGCTGGTGGTGTAGCGGATGCGCTCGACGCCCGGAATTTCAGCCACGTATTCAATCAGAAGGGCAAAGTCTGCGATCTCTGCGGTGCCGCCCATCACGCCACGGTAGGCGTTGACGTTTTGTCCCAGCAGCGTGATTTCTTTCACGCCTTGTGCGGCTAAACCTGCCACTTCTACCAGCACATCGTCAAACGGACGGCTGACCTCTTCGCCACGGGTATAGGGCACGACGCAGTAGCTGCAATATTTGCTGCAACCTTCCATGATGCTCACAAAGGCACTGCCGCCTTCTACCCGTGCTGGGGGCAAGTGGTCGAACTTTTCAATCTCCGGGAAGCTGATGTCGACTTGTGAGCGCATTTGCGACTCGCGCTGGTTCAATAGCTCCGGTAGACGGTGCAGGGTTTGCGGGCCAAAGACCACATCCACATAGGGCGCACGTGCAATGATGGCGTCGCCTTCTTGGCTGGCCACGCAGCCGCCCACGGCAATCCTCACGCCTTTGGCCTTGAGGTGTTGTACCCGGCCCAGGTCTGAGAACACTTTCTCTTGCGCTTTCTCACGCACTGAGCAGGTGTTGAACACAATCAGGTCGGCCAGTTCGGGGTCATCGGTTTTTTCGTAGCCCTGAGCGGCGCCCAGCACATCGGCCATCTTGTCCGAGTCGTACTCGTTCATTTGGCAACCGAAGGTTTTGATGAAGACTTTGGGGCTCATGCGTGAGCCTCCCCGAGGGGGCGAGTGCAGCGTTTCATGGGGTTCATCCAGAGGCTGTTGAAGAAGACCCGTATTGTAAGTGTGGCCTTGTGGTGCAGACTTTGCGTTGCACACCAAGCCACACCGCACTACACCGCACTACACCGCACTGAACCGCATATCGTCTCAAGCGATTGGATGCACGGCGTGGATGTCACGCCGTGTGGCTCAAGCCCCGCGTGCGCGTGCCACTGCGTGCTCAGCAGCCAAATAGCCAAAGGTCAAGCCCGGACCAATGGTGATGCCGGGACCCGGGTATGCCCCACCCATGATCGAGTGCATGTCGTTGCCGCAGGCGTACAAACCGGCAATCGGCAAACCTTGCGCATCCAGCGCGCGTGCATGCACATCGGTTCGAATACCCGTGGCCGCACCAATGTCACCCGGGTACAAACGCACGGCATAAAAGGGCCCTTGCGTGAGCGCACCCAAACAGGGGTTGGGACCATCCCAGTTGGCGTCGCCATTGGCGCGTTGGTAATCGGTGGTGCCACGTCCAAACGCCGTGTCTGTGCCTTGGGCTGCCATGGCATTGAATGCGCGCACCGTGGCTTCAAGCGTGTCTGGGTTCATCGCGAGTTTTTGCGCCAACTCGCTCAAGCTCTGGGCTTGCGTCAAATACCCATCGGCCAAAAACGCAGCCAAGCCAGCGCCACCCGGGCGCACCATGCCCATGCCATAACGCTTCAAAGCCGGCGCATCGGCCAACAACCAAGCCGGCACGCTGGGCGAGTGCTGGTGGGCTTGTTGCATCGCCAAGCCAAACAGGTGGTACGAGGTGGACTCGTTGACAAATCGTTCGCCAGTTTGGTTCACGCACAGCATGCCAGGCTTGCCGCGGTCCATCACAAAGTGGGGAAACACAGCCGTGCTGCCATCGGCACGTTGACGGGTTGACACGGGTGCCCAAAACGCATGGCTCATGCCGCCCGAGCCAAAGCACGCACCCGCGGCCAGTGCCAAGTCTTGCGCTGAACCGGTGTGGCCCGGTGCACCGGGGCACCAACGCACATCGGCACCGGGCAACATTTCGCCGCGTTTTTGCGGATGGCGGTTAAAGCCGCCACTGGCCATCACCACGCCTCCTGTCACGCGCACTGTGCGCCGAACATCGCCTTGGCGCAGCACCACGCTTTGCAGGGCGTTGCCCTCTTTGACCAAGCGTTCCACCTGTGTTTGCGTGACGATCGTCACTCCACGTTGCAGCAGCGAATACAACAGCCGTGCAATCAACGCGTTGCCCATGACCAAGCGTGTGCCACGGCCCCACAGCAGTTTGTCCAACACATGGCGCACGATGATGCGGCTTGAATACCTGAATGAAGTCCACGACTGAGTCAGCTTGAGCAAGTGGCCAATGTCGTCGCGATCCACCATCATCCCCCCGAGCACGGTGAATTCAGGAATCGGCGGGCGAATCAGCTTCAAGGCAGCACCGAGTCGGCGCCCGTCAAACGGCATGGGTTCGATCGCGCGGCCGCGCAACACCGAGCCTTCCAGCTCTGAGAGGTAGTCAGGGTGCAGCGTGCGCACTTGGTACTGCACCTCGGTGTGTGCCTCCAGCGTGGCCACTGCCTTTGGGCCGTGGTCTACAAAGGCGTCGCGCAAAGCCGCTTCGGCCTTGTCCCCGACCGCGTGGTTCAAAAAGGTTTTGGCACGCTCGGGCGTGTCGCCAGGCTCCACCGCCAAGCCTTTGGCAGTGTTGGGCACCCAACTGGTGCCCGCCGACAAGGCGGTGGTCCCACCCAGGTACTCGGTGCTTTCCACCAGCAACACGCGTGCGCCTCGCAACGCCGCAAACAGGGCCGAAGACATGCCCGCGCCACCCGCACCGATCACCAGCACGTCCACGCTGGCGTCTTCGCTGAGTTGGTCGAGTTGGGTGTTGGGAGGGGTGCTTGGAGACCAGGTACTCATGGCGTGGGTGTGCTTTCCAACAAAAAATTCACCATCAAATCGCGCACTTGCGCAAACATATCCGCACCGGTCAGGGTAGGGCAGCCGATGTCACGTGCTGCGGCAATCAGCGGCGTCACCGCCGGTGCGGTGATCACGCAGCCCACAAACATCTCGCGGGTGATGTGCTGTGCCTGCAGGGGCAAGGGGTCGTTGGCTTGCATGCCGATGGGGGAGGCGTTCAGCGCAATGTCAAAACCTTTGGGGTCGGGGCTGCCTGCACGCACCTGCGCCATTCCCAGGCTGGCCAAACGCGCCACCAAGGCGTCGCGACGGGCGATGTCGGGGTCGTGAATGGCCAGTTCGCGCACACCTGCCATCACCAAACCATGGGCAATGGCCGATCCGGCGCCGCCTGCGCCCACCAGCAAGGCGGTCTGGTCTTGCGGGTCACAGCCTTTGAGGCGCATGGCTTGCACATAGCCCAGGCCATCAAACATGTCGCCGTGCCAACTGCCATCGGCATTGCGGCGCATGGTGTTCACGGTGTTCAAAAACTCAGCACGCGGCGAGGCCGTGGCACACAAGGCGTAGCAGTCAAATTTGTGAGGCACGGTCACGATCACGCCGTCGACATTGCGTGACTTGGACACACCGTCCAACCACGCCGCCAAATCGGCCGTGCGCACATGGGCTGGTACGCAAATGGCGTCGCGACCGGCTTGCTCAAACGCCTGGGTCACGCCAAAGGGCGACTTGACTTGGGCGATCGGGTCGCCCACGATGAAGTGCACTCGGGTGGCACCACTGAAGTTGTTGAGCATGTCTGAACTCAGAAATTAGAAACAACGGAATCATAACTAAAAGTGGAATATCATTCAATTATTGAATTTAATTCTGAAAATGGGTAGACTGCCCACTTATTCCCCCTCACCTCAGAACGGTTGCACGACGATGAATGGTGTCCTAGAACGAACCCTTGGCTTGTTAGAGCTGCTCAGTGCGCATGGCGAGGGCTTGGAGCTGGCAGCCATGGCTGACCAGCTCAACATCCCTCGCAGCGCGGTGCATCGCTTGTTGGCTGATTTGGTCCGCTGTGGCTATGTGCGCCAAACCCGCGACCATGGTGACTACGTGCTCACTACCAAGCTGGTGTCGATGGGCCTGAGCTTTTTGAGCAACACCGGCATCGTCGACGTGGCCCAGCCGCTACTGGACCGGTTGGCAGAAATCTCGGGCGAGTTGGTGCGCTTGTCGGTGGTCGACGGCGAGCGGCTGACTTGGGTAGCCCGTGCCCAAGGGGCTCGCCAAGGTCTTCGCTACGACCCCGACATGGGCAACGATGCCCGTTTGAGCTGTTCGGCCTCGGGCTTGGCTTGGCTCATGGCCTTGCCCGATGACGAGGCATTGGCCTTGGTCTCCAAACAGGGCTTGGGCTTGCCCGCCGACTACGGCCCCAATGCGCCCGCCAGCTTGCACGCTGTGTTGGAGCAACTCCATCTTGCACGTGCACGAGGCTTTAGCGTGACGCAAGAAACCTTCACCGCTGGCTTGAATGCCATGGCCGCTGCCGTGCGGCTCAACGGTCAGCCCCCCATGGGTATCTTGACCATTGCGGGGCCCACAGCCCGGTTCACTGAAGCACGCATGTTGGCCTTGGGTGACGAACTGCAATCTTTTGCTGCCCAATTGGCAGCTGCCAGCGGTGCCTCACCGTTCTTTAACCAACGGGCTGTGGCAAAAGATCGCCAACCGATCTACGCGCCTTGACCGCCATGACCTCTGGACCGCTCGCTCAGCCTTCACCTTCGGCAGACTCCGACTGCGACCTCTTGGTCGTGGGCTCGGGTGCTGGGGCCCTCTCGGCCGCAGTAACGGCGGCGCACCTGGGGCTCAAAGTCATCGTGGTCGAAAAAGACCCACAGTACGGCGGCACCACCGCCTGGTCGGGCGGGTGGATGTGGATTCCACGCAACCCACTGGCATTGGCCGCTGGCCTCGCAGAGCCTTTGGAGAAACCGCTGTCGTACTTGCGCCATGAACTCGGCGCGCAGTTTGACGAGAGCCGTGCGCTGGCTTTTTTGACCCATGCCCCGAGCATGGTGCGTTTTTTTCAGCAGCACACGGTCTTGCAGTTTGTCGATGGCAACAGCGTTCCCGACTTTCATGGGCGCAGCCCCGACGCGGCCACGGGTGGCCGCTCGGTGTGTGCCGCGCCTTTTGATGGGCGCGCTTTGGGTGAGCACTTGGCGCAGCTCAAGCCCGCGCTGCCCGAGACCACGCTGTGGGGCATGGGCATTGCATCGGGCGCGGACCTGCGGCACTTCTTCAACAGCCTGCGCAGTTGGACCTCCTTTTTGCATGTGAGCGCCCGCTTGTTGCGCCATCTGCGTGACCTGCTCTGGCACGGGCGGGGCATGCAATTGGTCAACGGCAACGCCTTGATCGCGGCCTTGGCCAAGTCGGCGCTGGATGCAGGCGTGGAGCTGCGCGTCAACAGCCCTGCGGTGCGCTTGCTCGAGCAAGGGCAGGGAGCCGCTAGGCGCGTGTGCGGCGCTGTGCTTCGCACGGCGCTTGGCGAACATGTGGTGCACGCCAGGCGTGGCGTGGTCTTGGCTACCGGTGGCTTCCCCCACGACCCCGAGCGCAAACGCGCCTTGCTGCCCCATGATCCCCAGGGTGACGCGCATTTCTCAGCCGCCTCGCGTGGCAACACCGGTGATGGTTTGCGCCTGGGCGAGACCATGGGCGGCGTGGTGGCCAATGACCTGCGACAAGCCGCTGCCCTGGCCCCCGTGTCCTTGGTGCCCCAGCCCGATGGCAGCTTCACCCACTTTCCGCACTTGATTGAGCGTGCCAAGCCTGGGTTGATCGCGGTCACGCGCTGGGGCCAGCGCTTCACCAACGAGGCCGACTCGTACCACGACTTCATGCAAAGTCTGATTCATACTTTGCCAGCGGGTGAGCCCGTGCAAGCGTGGCTGGTGTGCGACCACCGCTTCATTCGCCGCTGGGGTTTGGGGGCAGTCAAACCTTCTCCCATGCCGCTGGGAAAGTGGTTGGCCAATGGCTACTTGCAGCGCGGTGCCACCGTGCAAGAGCTCGCCGCGCGTTGTGGCATTGAGGCCGACGTCTTACAAGCCACTGTGGCGCGCTACAACGTGATGGCCCACACCGGCAGCGACGCCGAGTTTGGCAAAGGCGAAACGCCCTACAACCGCATCCAAGGCGATGCCTCCCACTCAGGCCCCAATCCCTGTATGGCCCCGCTCCAACAGGGGCCGTTTTACGCCGTACGCGTGGTGGCCGGCAGTTTGGGCACCTTCGCCGGACTGCGTTGCAACGAACACGCTCAGGTGCTCAACGCCCAAGGTCAAGCTGTCAGCGGCTTGTACGCCGGGGGCAATGACATGAGCAGCATCATGGGCGGTCACTACCCCAGCGGTGGCATCACCCTCGGCCCCGCCATGACCTTTGGCTTCATTGCCGCTCACCACGCTGCTGCCCAACCGCTGATCCACACATTTTTCAAAAGGACTTGCATGTACTACGAACTCGCCACGATGACCCTGCCGTTTGGCAGCGCCCCCCAAGCCGCTAAAAACGTCGAAACCTTTGCCGCCCAAGGTCAGGGCGAATTGTTGGGCTGTTGGTTCACTGACATTGGCACTTTGAACCAAATGGTGGTCTTGCGCGGCTTTCATGACTTGGCCAGTTTGCAAGCCGAGCGCCATCGCACCCAACTCAACGCCAGCCCGTTTGGTTGTGGCGAGATTTTTCAATCCCTTGAGCAGCACAGCTACCAGGGCTTTGCGTGGATGAAGCCCGTGCGTCCCAGCGCTCAAAGCGGCATCCACGGCCCGGTCTATGAAATTCGCACTTACGGTATCCAACCCGGCGGTGTGCAACCCACCCTCGATTTGTGGGAGCAAGCGCTGCCTGCGCGCGAAAAAATCTCACCCTGTGTGGTGGCCATGGTGGCTTTGGATGGCCCGCTGCGCTTTACCAACATCTGGGCCTACCCTTCGCTGGATGCGCGCTCAAAAGCCCGCGCCGACGCGGTGGCCCAGGGCATTTGGCCCCCCAAAGGCGGACCCGCATGGCTCACCACCGCCATGACATCCACCATCGCCATGCCCACAGCGGTCTCGCCCTTGAAATAATTCTCAGGGCTTGCCATGTCACGCATCTACTCGCAGGCCTACCTCACGGCCCAAGCTTCCTCTGCGCCGGACGCCATTGCCCATGCCGGGCAGTTGGGCTACAACTTTGTGGGCTTGCGCTTGCTGCCCAATGCACCGGGCGGTCCACACCAGCGTTTGCTGGGTGACAAGGCGCTGCTGCGCGAATGCCAGGCACGCTTGGCCGACAGCGGTGTGGGCGTGTTTGATCTAGAAATCATCCGCATCGGGGTTGGGTTTGACCCCAACCATTACCTGCCCCTACTCGAGGCGGGGGCCGCCCTCCAAGCGCGCGCCGTGTTGGTCGCCGGTGACGATCCCGACTTGAATCGCTTGAGTGACCAGTACGCTCAGTTGTGCGCCCTCATGCAGCCCTATGGCATGACGGCTGATTTGGAGTTCATGCCCTGGACGGCGGTGCGCAACGCTCAAGACGCCTTGCAGGTGGTCAACACCGCAGGGCGCCCGTCCAACGCGGGCATCTTGGTGGACGCGCTGCACGTGGCCCGCTCCCAAACCTCTTTGTCTGACATTGCCGCGCTGCCTCGCGAGTTGCTGCATTACGCGCAAATTTGCGATGCCCCCACCACCAACGCCCAAGGCAGCACCGATTTGAGTGTGGACGACATGATCCACACCGCCCGTTGTGAGCGGTTGTTGCCCGCAGAAGGGGCGATTGATTTGCGGGGTCTGTTTCAGGCCTTGCCGCCAGAGCTGCCCATCAGTGTGGAAGTGCCCCACCACGTGCGCGCCCAAGCCGTGGGCGACTTGGCCTGGTCGGCCCAAGCCTTGGCGGCCAGCCGCGCCTTGCTTGACCTTTGATTTGATTTGGAGACCCCATGGATTTCGCCCTCAACGACGAACAAAAAATGATGATCGACACCTTGCGTCGTTTCATCGCTGAAGAACTGCACCCGCTCGAGCAGCAGGTGGAAGACCACGGTTTTCTCGCCCCCGAAGTGGCCCAAGCCATTCACGCCAAAAGCAAAGCCTTGGGGCTATACGCCCTCAACATGCCCGAGCACCTGGGCGGCGGTGGTTTGAGTGCAGTCGACCGCATGCTGTGTGAAGAGCAGTTTGGCCACACCAGTGACATCTTGATTCGCCGAGCCTTTGGCAATGTGTACGAAGCCCTGCTCGTTTGTGAGGGTGCGCAGATTGATCGTTGGCTCACCCCCTGTGTGCGTGGCGAGCGGGTGTGCGCCATTGCCATCACCGAACCGTCTGCAGGCTCCGATGCCCAAGGGATTAAAACCCGGGCCGAGAAAACCCCCAGCGGCTGGGTGCTCAACGGGGCCAAGCACTTCATCAGTGACGGTGAGGTGTCGGACTTTTTTCTGGTCTCGGCCAAAACCGGTGACAAAGAAATCTCGCTTTTCGCGGTGGACAAAGGCCTGCCAGGCTTCACCGTGGGCAAAGATCAAAAAATGATGGGCTTGCGCGGTACGCCCCATATGGAGTTGTGGTTTGACAACGTCCCCCTAGAGCCTATCGCGATGCTCGGCCAACAAGGCCAAGGCTTCAAGATGGCCATGTCCGTCTTGGGCCAGGTCCGCTTGGCGCAAGTGGGCGCTCGTGCAGTGGGCAAAGCCAGCCACGTGCTGTCGCTGATGGTGGACTACGCCAAGCAGCGCAAACAATTTGGCCAAGCCATTGGCGACTTCCAGATGGTGCAACAAATGTTGGCCGACAGCGTGATCGAGATCAACGCGGCGCGCTGGATGGTGTTGCACGCGGCCTGGATGCTGGATCAAAAAATGGACGCCCGCGACCACATCGCCATGGTCAAAGTGCACGCCGCAGAAACCTTGGGCCGTGTGGTGGACCGTGCAGTGCAGGTCTTTGGTGGCATGGGCTTTTGCAAAGAATTGCCGATTGAGCGTTATTACCGCGATGCACGCATCTACCGCATCTTTGATGGCACCAGCGAGATTCACCGCACCGTCATCGCCAAGCGGGTCATGAAGCAGGGCGAGGCCTTGTTTGAATTGAACAAGTGAGCCAAGACACACCATGAGCAAGTTCATGTCGGCCGCCGACGCGGTGGCCTTGATTCGCGACGGCGACACCGTGGGCCTGATGGGCGGGGGTGGCGGATTGATGGAAGCTAGCTGTTTGTTTGAAGCGGTACAAGCGCGTTACTTGCAAACCCAACACCCCACAGGACTGACAGTCATCCATGCCCTTGGTATCGGCGACAAACACACCAAAGGCATGAACTGCTTTGCCCACGAGGGCTTGGTCAAGCGCGTGGTGGGGGGGCACTGGGTGTGGTCACCTGCCATGCAGCAACTGGCCGAGGCAGAAAAAATCGAGGCCTACATCTTGCCCGGTGGTGTGTCGTCGCAACTCCTGCGCGAGATTGGCGCGGGTCGACCCGGCTTGTTCACCCACGTCGGCTTGGGCACCGTGTGCGACCCCCGCTTGGGCGGGGGCAAGATGAACGCCAGCGCCCAAGAAGACCTCAGCGAAGTGGTGCAAATCGATGGGCGTGAGTACCTGCGCTACAAACCCTTTCCCATTCATGTGGCCTTGGTGCGCGCGAGTGCTGCCGACGAAGACGGAAACATCAGCTTTGAGCACGAGGCCGCCAATTTGGACTCTCAGTCCTTGGCTTTGGCTGCACGCAATAGCGGGGGCAAAGTCATCGTGCAAGTCAAAGAGCGCTTGCCCCGTGGCGCACTCAAGGCGCGTGAGGTGCGAATCCCCGCGGCCTGGGTTGACGCCATCGTGGTGGATCCCCAGCAGCGCACCAGCTACGACATCCCCTTCGATCCAGCTCTCAGTGGGGAGTTGCACGGCCAAGCCCGCAGCGACAGCGAAGCTGCCGACCAGGCGGCAGAGCAAGCACAAGCCTGCGAGCAGTTCAGCGAGCGTCAAGCCATCGCTCGCCGCGCGGCACTGGAGTTGTTCAACACCGACAAAGCGCGTCCAGTGGTCAACTACGGTGTGGGCGTGCCCGATGCCGTGGCCAAGCTGTTGTCGGCACGTGGCGAAATGCACCGTATTTACCAAACCATTGAGCACGGCACCTACGGTGGCACCTTGCTCGACGGTGTGCTGTTTGGCTACGCCCGCAACGCCAGCGCCATGCTCGACGCGGCCACCCAGTTTGACTTTTATGCAGGTGGCGGTTTGGATATTGCCTTTTTAGGGTTTGGCGAGTTCGATGCCCAGGGCAACGTCAACGTCTCTCGCTTAGGGGGCTTGACCGTGGGGCCGGGTGGCTTCATCGACATTGCGCAAAACGCCCGCAAGGTGGTGTTTTGCGGCACCTTAGCCGCCAAGGGCGTGCGCTTGCAAACCGGGGATGGCCAGATGCGTGTGCTGCAACAAGGAGCGGTGAAAAAATTGGTGCCGCAGGTCGAGCAAATCACCTTCAGCGGTGCGCAGTCATTGGTGCGTGGACAACAGGTGCTGTATTTGACCGAGCGTGCCAGCTTTCGGTTGACGCCTCAAGGCGTGGAGCTGTTTGAAATCGCACCGGGCATTGACCTGCAACGTGATGTGTTGGAGCAGATGGACTTTGTGCCCCAGCTCGCCTCGAACTTGGGCTTGATGGCTGCTGATCACTTCTTATCGGTGGTCCCAACGCAGGGTTAATGCAAAAGAAGTCATGCTGAGCCAGCGGCAATAATTCGCCGCTTGCACAAGCGATTAAAGCTTGTGACGTACCGTGCCGATACCACCAGACCTGCCCAAAGAGGATGCGCGCTGCGTGTTGGCTATGGGCGTCTCATCTGATGCACCCACTCAAAAGTGAATGGCTATGAAAAAATATTTACGCTTAATCATCGAGGTTGTCTTGGGCCTGCTGCTGGCAGGCGCTCTGGCTTTGGCCTATTGGAGCTACAACGGTAAAACACACGCCATGCACGAGCTGACCGACGTCAGCGACGAAGTCACCGAAGCGCAAGAAGAGCTGGAGAAACTCACCAAAGAGTTGGCTGAAGCCAAAGAAAAAGTCGAAGAGCTCGAACCTGCTGCCAAAGAATTGGCAGCTGTCAAAGACTCGTTCTCTAACGGCGTGGTGCTGCAAGACTACGAAGCCTTCATCAAAGCACAAAAAGGCCAAATCATCAGCGAGCGTCAATTGGGCTTGGGAGCTTTGCGGTTGTTGACCAAGGGTGCTCAAGACCCTGAGACGGTAAGCGCCTTCCAAAAAGCGCTGGAGATGGCCGAATGGTCGTCACGCTTGAAGTCAATTTGTGCGGCGCAAAACGCACTGGCAGCTGCCGGTCAAAAAGTCAAAGTGCTGGCCGACTGTGCGGCTGACAAAGAAGAAGGCCACGCCAAAAAAGGCCACGCTGTGCATTGGGACTATGCCGGTGACATGGGCCCTGAGAACTGGGGTGACGAATTTCCCACCTGCGGCAAGGGCATGAAGCAGTCGCCTTTGAACATCACGGGCCCATTTGAAAAGTCAACCGACACGTTGGTGGTGAACTACAAAGAAGGCCCACTGAAGATTTTGAACAATGGCCACACCATCCAAGTGAATGTGGAGCCAGGCAGCACCCTCAAGATCAACAAAGAGGTCTATAACCTGTTGCAATTTCACTTCCATCGCCCAAGCGAAGAGCAAATTGACGGCAAACCGATGGCCATGGTCGCGCACTTTGTCCACAAAAATGCCGACGGCAAGTTGGCCGTGTTGGGGGTGTTGCTCAATGAAGGCAAAGACAACGATGCCATCAAAGTCTTGTGGGACAACGCACCCAAGAGCGAAGGCCCTGAAGTGATGCCTGAGAAAGTCAAATTCAACCCCAGCAGCCTGGTGCCTGCGGCCCTCACGCACTACAGCTACGAAGGCTCTTTGACCACGCCCCCCTGTACCGACGGCGTGAACTTTTACATCCTCAAAACGACCGTGGACATCGCCAAGAAACAAGTGGCCGACTTCCCCTTCAAGCGCAACGCGCGTCCGGTCCAGCCACTCAACGGCCGCAAGATCAACGCCAACTGATCGAGCGCCCCTCTCCCAAGTTCAACGACTGCTGATCCAGGCGTTTATTATGCGTGAAAAACCCCGCCGAGGCGGGGTTGTGTGCCTAGCAAATCTAGGGTTTTAAATCATCTTCAAACGCTCGGAGGACGGCACCACGCGGGTCAGTCGCACGCCATAGCGGTCGTTGACCAACACGATTTCACCCTGGGCCACAACGGAGTTGTTGACCAGCAGGTCTAGGGGTTCGCCCGCAATGCGGTCGAGCTCGACCACGCTGCCTTGGGTCAAGCGCATCAAGTCTTTGATCTTGATTTGAGCCCGTCCCACTTCGATGGACAAGGTCACCGAAATGTTTTGTAACACCTCGGGGTTGATGTTGCCGGGTGACATGGGCTTGAAGTCTTCTAGCGAAGGATGATCGTCGTCATCGTGTGCGGCTAACTTCACGTCATGGGCTTCAGCCATGTCCGCATGGTCGTCTTCTGCGTGCTCTGGAACTTCGGTTTCAGCGCTTGAATTTTCAGTTTTTTCAGTCATGGTGTGTCCTGTCTCTCAAAGTTTGCCGTGAACGTGTTCGTGGTCTATTTGGACGGCCACTTGCGAGCCGCGTGTTCCCACATTGACGTGGAAGGTTGGCACGCCGTTGGCGGTCATCAGCGCGGTGTCTTCTTTCTTAAAGAACAACAACTCGCCTTCTTGCAAGTTGTTGAGGTGGTGCAAGGTGGTTTTGATTTCACCCATCGAAACTTGCAGCTCCAGACGGGCGTCTCCCACGGCCGCAGCCAAGTCTTTGCGCCATTTGCGGTCAGACTCTTCGTTGCCTTCGCCACTTTGCACGCGGCTGCTCAGCAACTCTCGAATTGGCTTCAAGGTGGCGTAGGGGTACACCAAGTCGATGAAACCCTTGCCCCCGCTCACGGTGGCATCGGCTTCAAAGCGGCTCAGGACCACCAAGTCGTTTTCGTCGGCGATTTGAGCAAACTGGGGGTTGATCTCTGAGCTCACGTGTTCACACTCGATGGGCATCAACGGCCCCCAAGCTTCCGTCAGTGAGCGAAAGAAAACTTCCAAAATGATTTTGATGATGCGCGTTTCAGTGGGCGTGAACAATCGGCCCGAGGGCAGATCGCCCACGCCTTTGCCAAAACCGCCAAAGAAACTGTCCAAGGAGCTGAACACCACATTGGGGTCGATGATGATCACCGAGTTGCCCCGCAGCGGGTTCATGCGCACGATGTTGACTGACAGCGGGGCTTTGAGTCCCTTGAGGTAGTCACCAAACTTCAAGATCTGAACCCGTGTGGGGTTCACCCGTGGGCTGGTGCGAAGCACTTCAAGCAAGCCCAGACGGAAAAGTCGGATGAAGCGCTCGTTGATCATGTCGACCGACGAAACGTTCACACCCAGGCTGCTGTCTTCGCTGGCCAGGTCGTGTTTGCGTACCCGTGCGCGGGTGTTAAAGCCCGTGTCGGTCTCGATTGAACCGTCGCGTACCCCGTCAGACAGGGCGGCCAGTTCTTCTTGCGAGAGCAGGTTGGATTTCATGGATAGGGCTTACTGCATCACAAACGAGGTGAAAAACACATCCTCAATGCCACCGAAGTCTTCGTACTTCATCAGCATCTCGTTCATCACGTCCTTGATCTTGGCCGCCAGTTCAGTGCGAAAGTTCGTCTTGGCTGTGTCGGCCTCCGTGGATTGGCGCATCACATCCAAGATCGCTGAGCGGATGGCGAACTCATGTTTTTTCACGTTATCAAACACCCGTGCGTCGTAATGAGTCATCACGGCGATCTGCACCACCATCACTTTTTTGCTGTTGGTGATGTTGGTCATGAACTCCTTGTCGATCTGAAGGTAGGTGTTTTCAAAGCGCGTAGCTTCGGCTTCCTTCTTCACCTTAGCGGGGCCCTCGGGCACGGCATGTGCCTCCTCGGCGGCTTTGTCGAGTTCGTCCACTTTCTCATGTGCGGCGGCTTCACTCTTGTGCGCGAAGTACCCTGACATGAACAGGGTGCCAAACACCACAGAGACGATCAAAAGGATGACCGACAAAGCAATGACGGCTATCAGAAGAATTGGTTTCTTCTTTTTCGGTTCGCCTTCTGCTTCTTCGGTTGCGGGTGATGCTGCTTCTGCCATTTTCGTACTCCTGTTGTTCCAGATTGTCGTGCGTCATTTATGCATAAAGGTCAAGCAAGGACGCATTGGCCTTGACGGACACAGTTTCAGCACCCGTGGGGCTGGAGCTGTTCTTGACTTGCGAGATTGAATTTTCGCCAACTTGGGGCTGTTGTGAAGAGCCACCCGATGGGTTTTGTTGCGTACCACGGCTGTCTTGCCCGATGTTGAACTGACCTGTATGAATGCCAAAGTTTTCAAGTGCATCACGCAAACGTTGGGTGCTGTTTTGCAGCAAGTCACGTGTGAGTGGGTTGTCGGCTTGGATCATGGCATTGAGCTTGCCATCTTTCATTTCAAGCTGAATTTCAACGCCGCCCAAATTCGCAGGCCGCAAACCAAATTTCATCTTCCATTCGCCATCGCTCAGCTGCTTGTGCATGCGCGCCGCCATCTCGGTGGCCATCTTGTCGCTGAGTTGGTTGTAGACCTCGCTCATGTGCACCTCTGAAGTGGCGTGAGTGCCCGCTGCGGCTGTGTTGCTGGGCACAACTGCGCGTGGCAAGGCTTGGCCAAACTGGCTGCCTGATGCGTCACCGCCCGGGGCTTGCTGTTGGGCGGTGTCACCGCCTGCGGCGCCTTGCTCAAAGCAAGCCGCCAGTGCGGTGATGTCTTGCTCGTTCAGGCCAGGCCCCATCAAAGACAGCACCGACGCCGTGCTGGGTGTGTTGGTGGCCACAGCGATCGGCGCAACTGCGGGCGGCAAAACGGTGATTTGAATCTGTTGAATGCTGGCCATCTCGGTGGGCGTCAAACCTTGCAAGGCGGCACCCAAGGTCGGGGTTGAGGCTGTTGGGTGTGCCACGGCGGCTTGCATCACTGCCGCGTTGGGCAGCTGAGTCGCCACCGAGGCGGCAGTGACCGTGGGCAGCGAGGCGGCGAGTTTGTCTGCAAGTTGTGGGGTGGGGGAATTCAAGGCAAGGGACAGATCGTTGGCCGTGCCTGAAGCGCCAGGCGTTGCCGCCATGGTTTGAGCTTGTGCGTTGTCGGTTGGTCCCATCAATTTTTGGATGGCCGCTTCATCCAAACCCATGGACTTGGCAAAGGCGGTCAAGCTCTCTGGACTGGGCGCTTTGCGCGGGTCGGTGATGATGCGCACGTGGGGGCTGAGCTCTACCGTGTGCAACGCCGTGCCTGCATCGCTGCTGGGTAAGGCCACGTCTTTCAAATAAGGGTTGCCTTGCAAGGCTCGGGGTTTGACTTCCGCGCTGCCTGGGGTCGGCGTGTTGGGGCTGGCAACCGTAAAGGGCACCACCACGGTTGACGACATGTTGTTGGCGATGGTCTCAGCGCTGGTGTCTGCGGTGGATGGATGTGCCGTGCGTTTGCTTACATGGCTTGTGGATGCCTCATCTGTGTTCGATGAGGACTGGGACGTGCGTTCGCTGCGCTGGCGATCTCGTGCTGCTTGATCGCTGTCCGTGGCGTCTTGCGCTTGCCGATCAGCCGATTGCATGGATTTGTCATCAGCGTGGGCTTGGGCATTGGCCCGGGTGATGCTGGTATTGGTACTGGTACTGGTACTGGTGTTGTCAGTGGCAGGGGCCGGAGCGGCAAAAGCTTGCCGCTGACTTTGGGGCATGCGTTCAAACTGCCGCGCCATGATTTTGGCGAAGTCCAACCCCAGGCTGTTGCCTGGCACAGGGCTCACCCCCGCTGCAGCCCCTATGGCAGCGGCGGAAGAGGGCGTTTGTGACACCGGCGGAGCCGGCGGCATTTGGAGGTAACTGGACAGGTTCATGTTGGTTCAAATCGAGTTGGCCCAGGAGTAAAGCAAAAACCGTGACAGGACAGTTCTTGCCGTTTCTCTTGCGGGCGGCTCACTGTGTCAGTTTGGGTTGGCACATCGATTGCTTAAGGTACTTGCCGAGGAAATCATTTCCCGACAAAAAGAAACCTAAACGTTCAACTTTCAACTGGAAGCCACTGATGAGCACGCTCACTCTGTCAACGATTCGACAGAACTTGTCAAAGTTTGACCTCAACGGACTGAGTATTCCGGTGGTCGTGCTCGTCATCATGGCGATGTTGGTCTTGCCGCTGCCTCCCCTGTTATTGGACTTTTTGTTTACTTTCAACATCATGTGCAGCTTGGTGGTCATCATGATCGCCATCGGCACTCGCAAACCCCTTGAGTTTTCTTCATTCCCTACCGTGTTGTTGTTTGCCACCATGTTGCGCTTGGCGCTTAACGTGGCATCGACCCGTGTGATCTTGGTTCATGGCCACGAAGGTGCCCATGCCGCTGGCAAAGTGGTGGCCGCGTTTGGCGAGTTTGTGATCGCCGGTAACTATGTGGTGGGTTTCATCATCTTTGCAATTTTGATGATCATCAACTTTGTGGTGGTGACCAAAGGTGCGGGTCGCGTGTCAGAAGTGAACGCGCGTTTCACCTTGGACGCCATGCCTGGCAAACAAATGTCCATCGACGCAGACCTGAACGCGGGCGTCATTGACCAAGACACCGCCAAAAAGCGCCGCGCCGAGTTGGCCCAAGAGTCGGACTTCTTTGGCTCCATGGACGGTGCTTCTAAATTTGTCAGCGGCGACGCCATGGCCGGTTTGTTGATTCTGTTGATCAACTTGGTCGGTGGCTTGATCATCGGCGTGGCACAACACGACTTGCCAGTGGGCGAAGCCGGCAAGCTCTACACCTTGCTCACCATTGGTGACGGCTTGGTGGCGCAAATTCCCTCTCTGCTGTTGTCATTGGCCACGGCCATTGTGGTGACCCGCGTGACCACCGCCGAATCTATTTCCGAACAGGCCTCCAGCCAATTGGCCAACCCGACGGCCCTGTTCATCTCTGCCGCTATCTTGGTGGTGCTGGGCATGGTGCCTGGCATGCCGCACCTGATGTTCATCACCTTGGCCGTGGCCTCCGCGGGCTTGGCACTGATGATCGTCACCCGCGAAGTGCAGGATGAACAAGCTGAACAAGCAATTAAAGATGCAGTCCCCGCAGACACCCCCAAAGAACTCGATTGGGACGATGTGGACCAAGTCGACCTGATTGGATTGGAAATTGGCTACGGCCTGATTCCCTTGGTCAATGCCGAGACCGGTGGCGAATTGATGAACCGGGTCAAAGGTGTTCGTAAAAAGCTCTCGGCCGAATTGGGGTTCTTAGTCCAACCGGTGCGTATCCGCGACGACCTCAACATCGACCCCGACGCCTACAACATCGTGCTCAAAGGCGTGGTGCGTGGCAAAGGCGAAGTCAAGGTGGGCCGTGAACTGGCGATCAACCCCGGTCATGTGTACGGTCAACTCGAAGGCATTCCCACCCGTGAACCTGCGTTCGGTTTGGAAGCCGTGTGGATCGAACCGTCTCAACGTGACCAAGCCCGCACCCTGGGCTACACCGTGGTGGACGCAGCCACGGCGATTTCTACCCACCTCAACAAAGTGCTGCGTGAAAACGCCTCTGAAATGTTGAGCCATGACGAGACCCAACAACTGCTCGACAAACTGGCCGCCAAGTCCCCCAAGATTGTGGAAGACCTGGTGCCCGGCAAGCTCTCTTTGGGCATCTTGACCCGCACCTTGCAAAACCTGTTGTCTGAGTCGGTGTCGATTCGCGACATGCGCACCATAGCCGAGGCCTTGACCGAGGCCAGCACCCGCACCCAAGACCCCGAGCAACTCACCGCCATGGTCCGCCCCAAGCTGGGCCGCATGATCATGCAAAGTTTGGTCGACAGCGAGAGCGGCTTGCAAGTCATGACCTTGGAGCCGTCTTTGGAGCAGTTGTTGCACAACGTGTTGCAACAAAGCCAACCCGGTCAACCCGTGGTGATGGAGCCTGGTTTGGCTGAAAACTTATTTGCTGGTTTGCGCGATGGCGCACGGACCGTGGAAGACATGGGACACCCCGCCGTGTTGGTGGTCTCCCCCGTGATTCGTGGCTGGCTGTCCAAAGCTGCCCGTTTCAGGGTCAACGATTTGACGGTGCTGTCGTACAGCGAAATTCCAGATGACCAAGCCGTCAAAGTGATCCACACCGTGGACGCCAAAGCCCGTTGAACCCTTGAACCCGATAACAACTTTAAAAACTGAGTGAGCTGACACATGGAACTGAAACGAATCCTTGCCCGCGATGCACGTTCCGCCAACGAAAAGGCGGTGGCCCAGTACGGCCCAGACGTGATGGTCATCTCCACCAGTCAAGTCAATGGTTTGACCGAATTGATCGTTGCCGTGGACTTGGCGCCTCTCACTCCGGAGGAAGCAGAACCGTTTTTGAAGACCGATTTTGCACGTCCTCACAGCTTGAAACCCACGCCAAAGTTCGACGTGTTGTTGGGTCAAACACTCGAGCACAACAAGCGCAGCTCGCGTGAACGCCAAGCCACCCAAGTGGCTAAGCCAATTGTTGAAGTGCCGGCCAGCCCCGCTCGCGCTGCGCCCGCCAAAGCCAAAACGGTGACACACAAAGCCACCCAAACGGTGGTTGAAGAGGGCGAAACCCTCAAATCACAAGAGCATGACAGCTTGCGCGGCAAAGAAATCGTGGCGCTCGTACGTGAAGAGTTGGCGTCACTGCGACGCGAATTCAAGCTGGGCCAACAAATGGCGGCTTGGCAAGGCGGCATTCCATTGCCTGCTGCACTCAACCCTTTGCGTGACGCTCTCAACGATGCACCCATCCCCGTGGCTTTGCGAGCCTTGCTGATTGACTGTATCAAAGACCACGACAACTTGGCCGATGCCATGGGTGCTCTACACCGCCAACTCAGCCACGCGGTCGAGCAAGAGCAAGCCCAGACCCCCTTGACGGGCATGCATGTCTTGGCTGGTCCTTCGGGCGCTGGCAAATCACTGATGGTGGCTCGTTTGGCACAAACTGCCGCGGTGCAACACGGCTGTGAACAAGTCATGGTCATCAGTTTCCAAGACCAGCGCGCAGGCGCTTGGAACCAAACCCAATTGCTCAGCGCACAGTCCGGTGTGGATTGCTTCCGTGCCACCAGTGCGGCAACGCTGAAACTCTTACTGGAAGAGCATGCGGGTCGTCGTTTGGTTCTCATCGACACGCCAGGCGTTCAAATGAATGAGCGTTTGGCTGACATCCGAGCCATTCAAACGGATATCCTCTTTCACGCAGTGGTGCCAGCAGACGCTTCAGCCGCGACCTTGCGTCGCGTGTTTGAAAACACCGATAACGCCTGGGCCAGTTTGATGCTGAGCAAGCTCGACGAAGCCAGCCAACCCTGGGCCTTGTTGCAGTTTTTGACTGAAAAAACATTGGGCGTGTCCGTGGCCAGCCGTGGCGAGCGCACCGCCGACTTGGTACAAGACGTGGTGTTGAGCGACCTGGTACAGCGTGCCCTGGAGCATTTGCCCCTGGCCTCAGCCGATGAGATGCCGAGCGCCGCACGCGATGCCGCCCTCAACAACCTGGCAGCGTCCAAGCTGTCGCAAATCGCCGCCCGATTCCAACCCGAAACCACAGGTCTGAGCCATGAGTAACCCTCGCAAAACAGAAGTCATCGGCATCGCCAGTGGCAAAGGCGGGGTGGGTAAGACCACCACCTCCATCAACTTGGCCGTGGCCTTGAGCCAAATGGGGCACAAGGTCATGTTGTTTGACGCTGACCTCGGGTTGGCCAACGCACAAATTGCGTTGGGCGCGCGTGCTGAATTCAACTTGGGTCACTTTTTGGCTGGACAAAAAAGTCTCAACGACATCATGGTCACCACGCGCCAAGGCATTCGCTTAATTCCAGGTGCGTCGGGTATGCAAGAGTTGGCAGCATTGAGTCAAATGCAAGCTGCCAGCATCGTGCAGTCTTTCAGTGTGTTGGCCGACGATGTGGACTACTTGATTGTGGACGTCGCCGCCGGTATTTCACCTTCGGTCTTGTCGTTCTTGGCGGCTTGCCAGCGACGTTTCATCGTGGTCAAAGACGATCCATCGTCGATTGCTGACGCCTACGGCACCATCAAAATTTTGACCAAAGAGATGGGATTGAACGAAATCTACCTCTTACCCAACATGGTCCATAGCCAATCTGAAGGCTGGAAACTGTATAAAAAACTCAATGATGTTTGTGTGCGCTTCTTGGGTGAGCCCGTGCATTACCTGACCTCTATTGAAGAAGATGAAATGGTATTGCGTGCGCTTAAAAAGTACCAATCGGTGCTCGAACTCGCACCCGGCAGTGGGGCGTCGCGTGATTACCGCCGTTTGGCAGAGTCGTGCACCCAACTGCACCCCTTGGGCCACCTCAGTGGTGGAATGCAATTTTTCATGGAGCGGCTGATTCAAAACAGTCCGTCCGAAGAATGAAAGCCATGTCTCCCGTTCAAATGTACGAATCCTGTAAGCCCAAGGGGGAGGATTTGGTACTGGCCCATTTGGGCCTGGTCAAGCGCGTGGCACTTCACCTCAAAGCGCGTATTCCTGCCTTCATGGAGCTCGATGAGTTGATCCAAGTGGGCATGATCGGTTTGCTGGAAGCCTCACGTGCTTTTGACCCCGTCAAAGGCGTGGAGTTTGAGAATTTCGCTCATAGCCGGGTGCGCGGTGCGATGCTCGATGAGGTTCGTCGCTTGTCGTTCTTGCCTCGCTCTGCGGTGGCGTTCAACAAGTCACACAACGAAAGCATCCACACGCTGGCGGCTGAGCTGGGACGCACACCCACCCAGTCTGAGATTGCCGACTACATGGGCAAAGACTTGGAAGACTTTCACAAAGAGCGGGGTAAAGCCAAGCGCTTTGAAACCTACTCGATGGAAGTGGTGACTGAAGAGGTCATGAGCATTGCAGACGATTCTTCGCAGCAGCCCGACGTGATTGTGGAGGAGGCCCAGTTCATGGACGCGGTCACCGATGCGATCGCCGAATTGCCTGAGCGTGAACAGTTGGTGATGCAGCTCTACTATGTGGAAGAGTTCAACCTGAAAGAGATTGGCGAAACCCTGGGGGTGAGCGAGTCACGGGTGAGCCAAATTCTCTCCTCGGTGGTCAAAAAGCTCAGAGGCACTTTGAAAGTGGATGGAGGGGAGTCGGATAAACCCGCCATGAGGAGACAAGCATGAGCAACTTCATGATGAACATGATCTCATGGGTCTTGTTGTTGTTGGTCATCTTGACCCTGTACTTGATTGACAAGGTGAACCACTTGGCCGCGATGTACGAGCCACCCAAGCCTGAGCCGCTGCCCGAACCTGAAGCGCCGCCTGCAGGAGATTTGTTGTTTGCCGGCTTGGAAGGTAAAAAACTCTGGGATGCCATGAACGGTAAACAGGTGCAGGGTTTTGACGCCAGTTTGTTGGATTCGTTGCGCCCACATTACGAACCAATTTTGCGTGAGCACATCAGCGCGACGTTCAAAGATGGTGTGGACGAGGCCAACGAAGCAGAGGCCAAAACGCCCAGTTCGCAACGCCAAATCGATACCGTGCGCGGCCATGTGCAATCGTGGTTGCCCCCCCAACATTTAGGCAGCATCTACCGTACTGGGGCGGAGTTTGGCGGCAGTTATGCCAAGGACCCCAATCCTGATGTGCTGGCGCGTTTGAAAGAAACCCTCGACAGTGTCACCAGCATGCTTTATCAGCGAGCTGGCGTGCCTCTGGATGTTCCTTACTCTGAATTGTTGCTCTCGCCACCTGCACAAGCTGAACCCACGGCGGATGACATGCTGGCTTTGACCGACCAAAGCGATCAAGCCGAAGTCTTAGAGGGCATGCCAGACTTGGCCGCGCAAGAGTTGGCCCAAGGTTTGGAACACGCACAAGAGTATGAGGCGCAGCAGCGGCAAGATCTTGCCGCTGCCAGCGATGCTGAAGTGATCGAAGTCAATGCTGCACAAGCCGAGCTCAAGCCCGCCTAAGGACAAAGTGACTGTGACTGTCTTTCAACTCAAGTTTGCGCACTCGCTACCGATACTGCCTGTGTCAAGTAGAAAACACAGGAGTTAGATCACATGCGAGCCAACCAACGAGCCATTCAAAGTTACGGTGATGTCAAAGTCACCAGTGGCGTGTCATCGGCAAACAATGTGCAATTGATTCAAATGTTGTTTGATGGATTGCTTGAAAGCCTGGTGGCTGCACGCGGTCATATCCAACACAAAAA
Organism: uncultured Burkholderiales bacterium; assembly: GCA_903906635.1. Classification (GTDB taxonomy): domain Bacteria; phylum Pseudomonadota; class Gammaproteobacteria; order Burkholderiales; family Burkholderiaceae_C; genus Limnohabitans. Next base: position 24,329 of record CAIVLE010000170.1, read on the forward strand.
TATCGGTGAAAAATCCAAAGCCATTGCGCGTGCTAGCCGCATCGTGATTGGCTTGCAAGGCGCTTTAGATTTCGAAAAAGGCGGCGATTTGGCCAACAACCTCAATGAGTTGTACAGCTATGTGACCCGCCGGTTGTTTCATGTCAATGCCCAAAATGACGTGGTCGTTTTGGACGAGATCCATGGTTTGATGCGCGAGATTCGCGATGCGTGGGAAGGCGTTCCTGCTTTGGTCCCCGCGACGGCTCGTCCTGTGAGCTTGATGAATTAAGAGCACTTTTCCGCGACAACGCGGAATACTCCTCTTTTTCAGTTAATCTCGCAGGTTGACGAGAAATTTACGGCGCATCTCAGAGGCCCCTCTGAATGCGCCATCCTGCTTAGGGAGAGTGTGAGATGTCAGCAATTATTGGTTTGGTGGTTTTGTTCATTTGCGTGTTCGGCGGTTTTGTCATCGCCGGCGGCAGTTTGGCGCCCATCATCAAATCCACTCCCTATGAGATGTTCATTATTGGTGGCGCCGGTGTGGGCGGCATGATCACGGGCAACTCAGGCAGCATTTTTAAAGGCGCTTGGGGCGGCATGGGTCGTGTGATCAAAGGCCCTATGTATAAGAAAGAAGACTACATTGGCATCATTGCAGTGATCTCCAAGCTCATGAAAACCCTCAAAGCTGAGGGTGCGGTGGCCATGGAATCTCACGTGGAAAACCCAGAGGCCAGCGCTATTTTTGGCGAGTGTCCCAAGATGCTGCATGACCATGGTTTGGTTGCCTTGGTGTGTGACACCATCCGTTTGATGGTGGTGTCATCGGGCACGTTGAGCCCCTATGCGGTGGAGGATGTGATGACCGCCTCAATCAAGCTGCACCACCACAACGAAATGAAAAACGCTGAAGCCATCGCCACCGTGGCGGGTGCTTTGCCCGCCTTGGGCATTGTGGCGTGCGTGTTGGGTGTGGTGAAGACCATGGGTGCCATTGACCAACCCCCGCCTGTGTTGGGCGGCTTGATCGGTGGTGCGCTGGTGGGTACCTTCTTGGGGGTGTTTTTGGCCTACGGTATTTTTGAGCCCTTTGGCAGCCGACTCAAACAAATCATCGACGAAGATGGTGAAGCGCTGAACGTGGCCAAACAAATCATCATTGGCAACATGCACGGCTACCCCGTGCCCTTGATCATCGAAGCCGGACGCGTGTGCATCAGCCATGGCAGTCAGCCGTCTTTCGGTGAAGTCTTTGATGCGTTGAGGAAATAATGGCTGACGAAAAAGACGAAGCCGCGGCAGCAGCTGCTGCTGCCGAAGCCGCGGCCGCAGCAGAGGCCGAAAAAGCTGCCGCAGAAGCTGCAGCTGCTGCGGCTCCTGCGCCCGTCATCATCATCAAAAAAATCATTGACGATGGCCACGGAGGTGCCCACGGGGGTGCCTGGAAAATCGCCTTGGCCGACATGATGACCGCCATGATGGCGTTCTTTTTGTTGATGTGGCTGTTGGGTGCATCCAACGAAGACCAGCGCAAAAGCATTGCAGACTATTTCAAACCCACCTCTCAAAGTTTGGTCGCCATTGGGCAATTGGCCGGCTCCAACGGTGTATTGGGCGGCCGCTCGATCATTGACCCTGATGGATTTCCATTTGCAGCCAAGCAAACCGCCTTGCTCGAGCGCTTGACGCCGCGCTCTGAGGGCGGGCCTAACCCGAGCACCGATCCGGGTCAAGAAAACAACAACCCTTATTCAGACCCTGATAAGTTGACACCTGAGCAAAAGAAGGAAATTGCCGCTGCGCAAGAAAAAGCCGACTTTGACAAGCTTGAAAAAGAGATTGAACAAAAACTCTCTGAAAACAAAAAACTCGGTGGCTTGAAAGATCAGGTCTCGGTGACACGTGATAAGCAAGGCCTGCGCATTGAAATCATCGACAAGGCCGACTTTGCGATGTTCCCCAGCGGCGGCATGAGCATGCAAGGCAAAGCGTCGAGTTTGATCAGCGAAATTGCGGCTTCATTGGCTGACATGCCCAATAAGATTGCGATTCGTGGACATACCGACAGCGTGCCATTTCAAAACAAAGAAGGCCGCAACAACTGGTCTCTCTCGGCTGAAAGGGCGGAGGTGACCCGTGCCTTGTTGGAGAAGAGCGGTATCAAAGAAAATCGTTTTGCTCGCATCGAAGGGGTGGCCGATACAGACCCCTTCAATCCCAAAGATCCGCGCGATCCGCGCAACCGGCGCATGAGCATCACGGTGCTCTACAACGACCAAGACTAAAAAAAGCAGCCTCGGCTGCTTTTTTGTTGGATGTGATCACAGCGCTTAGACCGAGCGCAATTCGTACTTGTTGATTTTTTCAATCAAAGTCGTGCGCTGCAGGTTCAACAATTTGGCGGTGCGTGAGACATTGCCCGAATTGCGCTCTAGCGCTTGCTCGATGATGCTGCGCTCGATTTGAGCCATGCGTTCTTTGAGTGACAAGCCCTCTGGGGGCAGTTGGGGCATGCCTTGGGCCAGCATGATGATGCCCTCCACATCGTTGTCTTCCTCTTCTGGCGAGTCTTGCATTTCTGCCAGCACCTCGGGAGGCGGAGTCATCTCCAAGGTCGTCAGAAGTGGAGCTTGGGCTTGCAACTCGGCCTGCGCGCTGACCAAACCTTTGGGCAACAAGGTAGGGGGGATGGCGCGTAAATCCAGTTCTTGGCCAGCGTACAAAGTGCTGAAGCGGTCCACTAAATTGGACAACTCACGCACATTACCAGGCCAGGGGTAGTTTTGCAGGGCTGTCAAAAATTCGGGCTTGAAGCGGATTGGCTTTTGGTCAAAGTTGACAAATTTCTTGGCATAAAAACCCAACAACTCAGCCACATCTGAAGATCGCTCTCGCAAAGGAGGCGTCACTACAGGTAAAACATTCAAACGATAGTACAAATCTTCGCGAAACCGTCCTGCAGAAATTTCTTGTTCTAAGTCTCGATGTGTTGCGGCAACGACACGCACGTCAACGTGGACCTGTCGGGTTCCGCCGATGGGGTCAATGGTGCGCTCTTGCAACACCCGCAACAATTTGACCTGCATGTCCAGTGACATGTCGCCAATTTCATCTAAAAAAATGGTCCCGCCGTGGGCTAATTCGAAGCGTCCAATTCGGTCTGCCACGGCTCCGGTGAAGGCACCTTTACGGTGACCGAAAAGTTCACTTTCGAGTAAATCTTTGGGAATGGCTGCACAGTTAATAGGCACAAAGTTCGCGCCACAGCGATGCGATTGATCATGAAGCAAGCGTGCTAGCAGCTCTTTGCCTGTACCACTTTCACCAGTAATCATGACGGTGGCATTCGAGTTCGCCATGGTGCTCACGAGGTCGCGCAAGGCCTGAGCTGACTGGCTAGAGCCGATGAAGTGGGTGATGGGTTTCATGTCAAAAATTCCTACACTCCATTGTCTGAGGCTTGCCAAATAGCACAAGGCCGAAGAAAGTATTCATCCACGCAAACGTTAAAGATGCCCGGCTTGGTGTCGAATCGTGGGGGAGACCTATTTAAGGACAACGACATGAAACGCTTTATCCCTTTTGCGCTGGTTGCAGCGGCCCTGCTTTTGAGCGGCTGCTCATTGTTCAAGTTCAACCATGTGCATGAATGGAAAGAAGATCCTGCTCAGGCAGCCGCCGAACGCAAGCCTGCTGAACCTGCGGCCACCATGATCTCGCCCATGATGGACAAGCGCGACACGCTCACGGCCACCGGTTATGCTGTCATCAGCATCCAAAACCACCGCAATCCGGCGCAGCAGCGTTTGCTGGCTATTCGCGCCTCCAAGCTCGATGCCTACCGCTCCTTGACCGAACAGGTGTACGGGCAGCAGCTCGATGCCAACACCACCGTGGCTGACATGACCGTCATGAGCGACACTTTCCGAGCTCGTGTCGAAGGCGTGGTCTATGGGGCTGTGCTGGTGAGCATCACGCCTGTGGGGGACGACACCTACGAGACCACTTTGTCCCTCGAGCGCGGTCTGGTCAACGATTTGCGCTCACTCTATATCGCGCATCTCAGCAGCAAACGCCGTTAAAGCTCAGCACGAGAGAACTGCACCATGTGTATCGCTTTCATGCCCCGCTTCGTGGTGCCGCGCGTGCTGTGTTGCTTCTTGCTTTTGCAGACAGCCTTGCACCTAGCCGCGCAGGCAGCTGAGCCCAACCCTGAGCAGCGTTTGCAAGCCATTCGCCAGGCTTTGGTGGAAGCGGCCATGAAGAGCAACACACGCGTGAGCGCGACCAGTTGGATGGACTCCAATGGTGCCTTGCGTGAGCTCAATCGCTTCTCCTCAGAGATCAAAGTCCGCGATTTACAAGTCACCCGTTATGGCCGTGACGAAGCACAAGAGCCCGAGGCGGAGATCGTGGCCGCAGCCACGGAGGCCGTCGAGCCCGTGCGCTGCAACGCCCCACAAGCCAAGACAGCGGTGATGCATGTCATGTCAGTGGGCATGGACTTGTCTCCCAGTTTGTCAGCCAGCCAGCGTTACGCCGCGCAACAAGTTGGGTTGGCTGCGCGTCAACGTGTGTTGCAGGCGGCCAGCCAAGCCCAGCACTGGCGACTGATGACTGAGCCGGTCTACACCCGTACCTATGACCGTTTGATTCATGGCCACGGCGAAGAACGCGTGCAATGGCACTTGCAACTTACCGTGGTGCCTGCTGCGTTGGGACTGACCACCGACGATGCCTCGGCCTACCTGCTGAAGTGGCAAGTGCGTGCCCCAGGTCAATTGCACGACATGTTCCGATCGCAAGACCTGTTGCTGACCGCTCCCCGTCCTGCCTCTTGGGGCACCCCCAAACTTGACACCGACATGCATGAGGCCATTGACCGCGCCGTCTCGCGCATGGCCCAGGCTTTGGACATACATCTCTCATGCGAGCCCACCAGCATTGAGGTGACTCAAAACGAAAACGGTCGCTTGAGCGTCAATGCTGGCCAGCGTGCTGGCTTGCGTGTAGGCGACAAGCTGATGTTGTCGGATGCCCGTGTGTTGCCCAAGCATGCTCTGGAAGCTGGTGCGCTTGACGCGGCGGTGTTGGCCGAAGTCAAATCGGTCACCCCCTACCAAGCTGAGCTCAAACAAGTGGCTGGGCGTGCTCAAAAATTTCAAGGTGCTTGGGTGGCATGGCCCTACACCTATTGATAATCCCTCATGAACCCTGATTGGAAATCGAGATGAACTCGCTCAACGTCGTGTCCCGTGTGGTTGGTGTCCTGGCCTGCTGTTTTGGCGCATCGCTGGCTGTGGCGCAGCCCAAAACCTACGAGGTCAAGCCCGGTGACACCGTGGATCAGGTGATTCGTCAGACCATGGGTGACAGCCCGTTGAAGACTACGATCTTGCGCCAAGCCCTGATGGCACATAACCCACAGGCCTTCACCAAGTCCAGCCCCCGCGTGCTGATTGCTGGCGCAGTCCTCACGCTGCCCACGACTGACGAGCTGTTGCCACGTCCTGCCGTTAGCAAAACCGGCAGTCCTGCTCCTGGAGCGCCGTTGGCCGGTTACACCACCGCAGACATCAACATGAGCGAGCGCAAAAACTGGGTGCGCTTTCCCTGACATGGCCATCCTCGGGCCCGAGGGCGTCCATCAGATCACACGCGTAGCACCTGTGCATCTTGAGATGCGACAGGTCTATGTGGAGGCTGTTGTCGCTCGCCACCTGGGCCTGCATGATGGACAAGTGGTTCAAGCTACGGCTGCCGTTCGGCAAGACCAACTCAAGTTGGTCTTGAACGAACATGTCTTTGACATGCCCTTGTTCCCCTACATCAAAGAAGGTGATGTGGCACAACTGCGTGCTCATCTCTTGCCCAGTGGGCAGTGGAGTTTGCAGCTGTTGCATACGGGTGGCTTTGCTGGGCACGACCCCCTCACCGCGACTGCGCCGCCCTCTCGTTTGAACACCTTGTTGTTGCAGCCGGGCGGCTTTGCCAACTGGCTGAGTTTGCTGCGTCCAGGCGTGCTCGATGCCTTGTTGTCCACACCGAATGCTCAAAGTTTGTTCGACAGCTTCAACGCACAGCGCCTGAGCATGGCCAACTTGCAGCCTCAAACCCTCAAGCGTTGGGTGCTTAAACACACCAAGACCGCCGAGGCCAGTTTGGCCGAGGGCCAACCTGTCGAGGACGATCCCAAAGTCTTGTTGCGCTTGCTCATGAACGCACGAGCCAACGAGGAGGCACAAGAGAGCATGGCCAGCCATGAGACCTTGCAGCATGCACTCGATGAGCTCGAGGGCGCGCAAGTTCAAGCCGCCCAAGACCTGCAAAAAGGCTACCTCAATGTGAGCTTGGTGATTCCATTCAGGGACGCCGACCCGGTTGAGATGCAATTTGAGCGCCAAGGCAGCAAACCCGGTCAGCCGCAAAACCCCATGGTCGTCAACATCCACACCCACAGTCGCAACTTGGGCGAGGTCTGGCTCAAAACCATCATCCGAGGTGACGCTCAGGTGGACTTGACCATGTGGGCTGTGAAAGAAGAAGTGGCCTCCTTGGCGCGCTTCAATGCCAGCGAGTTGACCTACGAATTGGAGAGCGCTGGGTTGGTGATGGGCAGCTTTCAGGTCTTCAACGCGCGTCGCCCAGACAGCCTGCCTGTGCGTGAGAACGTCAACCACGGCGCCTTGGTCGATACACGGGCCTGAGCCTGCAGCGCAGCATCAATCAACAGCCATGAACCATAAGCCCTATACCGAAGCCGTGGCACTGGAGTACGGCCGCAATAAAACACCGGTGGTCAGTGCCAAGGGAGATGGCGAATTGGCTGCACGCATTGTGCAAGAGGCTCAACGCCAGGGGGTGTACGTGACCCAAGACCCCAGATTGTTGGCGATGCTCAGCCGGCTCGATGTAGGGCAAGAAATCCCAGCGGACATGTTCAATGCTGTGGCGGTGATTTTGTCTTGGGTGTACTGGCTCAAGGGCATGCAGCCCGGGGACGAAAAATAAATCAAGCTTCGCTGTAACCACGTCCACGACGTGTGCGCGAGAGTTGGCCTAAGCGGTCATAGACCTCAACCGAGCTGGTGGGGTCTTGCACTTGTAAGCTTTGCAGTGCACCTCGGATGGCGTCTATTTTTCGGTGGATCAACACCTCGTTGCGGCGATGTAAATCGCGGCAGTGAACCATTTGAGTTTTGAAGCCATCCCACTCAGGCCCCAAAGCGTCCGCAGACTCGGGGCCTTGGATGTCTGCAAGGAGCGTGAGCTCTTGCAACAACGCATTTTTGCGCGACTGCGTGGCCTCGAACGCATCCAACTGTTGAGCCTTCAGGTGCTCAAACTCGGTTTCCAATAACGCCTCTAACTCATCAGCCACAGCCAAAGCGCTCGACAGGTTGTCGCTTTGAGCTGGAGCTGGTCTGGCGGTAATGGTCATGCGGGTGAAACGCCGATCAATTGGTGATCATTTTTTCCAACGCTACAAAGCTCTCTGCAATGCGGCGTGGGTTAATGGGATAGTTTCCATCTTTGATCGCTTGCTTGATGGACTCTACCTTGGCGCGGTCAAAGTCGGGCTGGGC
>CAIVLE010000171.1 GCA_903906635.1 uncultured Burkholderiales bacterium
GCCGCAGCCAAATCGAACACTACTTCGACCGCACAGCCGCCGATGCCTGGGCTCGCCTGACATCCAACGAGCCCGTCGGTCGCATCCGTGCCACAGTCCGCGCCGGACGCGACACCATGCGCGAAACACTCCTGTCGTGGTTGCCGCAAGACATGCACGGCCTGCGCGTGCTCGATGCGGGTTGCGGCACCGGTGCACTGGCCCTGCAAGCGGCCTTGCGCGGAGCCCAAGTCGTGGCCATCGACCTCTCGCCCACACTCGTGAAACTGGCTGCAGAGCGCATGGCCGCCGAACACCCACGCCTGCCTGGTTCGGTGCAGTTTTTATCAGGCGACATGCTCAGCCCTGAGTTGGGTGAGTTTGACCATGTGGTGTGCATGGACTCGCTGATCCATTACGACAGCGAGCAAATTGCCCAAGCCCTGGCGGGGCTGGCACAACGCACACGGACCTCCATGGCCTTCACCTTTGCGCCGCGCACGCCGCTATTGGCTTTGATGCACAGTGCTGGGCGCTTGTTTCCGCGCAGTGACCGCTCTCCTTCGTTGTCACCCGTGGCACATGCTGACTTGCTGCGGCGCATGCAAACGCAAAGCCATTTGCGCACGTGGAACGATGCGCGCATGCAACGCGTGGCACGGGGCTTTTACACCTCCCAAGCCTGGGAGTGGACCCGCGCATGAAATTGCACATTCCGATCCCCCGCTGGCTCACGGCCTATGGCACGCGCTGGATGCCCTTTGCCGATGCGGCCTCGCCCGAGCTGCCGATGGCGCGCTTGCTGCGCCTGTCGCTGTTCCAAGTGGTGATTGGCATGGTCACCGCCTTGCTGGTGGGCACACTCAACCGGGTGATGATTGTGGAGTTGCAGGTTCCGGCTTGGTGGGTGGCCCTGTCGGTGGCCATTCCAATGGTGTTTGCCCCGCTGCGCACGCTGATCGGCTACCGCAGCGACACACACCCCTCGGCATTGGGCCTGCGGCGCATCCCTTACTTGTGGACGGGCACGCTGTTGCTGTTTGGTGGCTTGTCCATCATGCCGTTTGCCTTGTTGCTGTTGTCCGAGCCCCAGGGTGCCAACCTATGGGTTGGGCAAATCGGCGCATGCCTGGCATTTGTGTTGGTGGGCGCTGGCATTCAAGTCACACAAACCGCTGGCATGGCGCTGGCAGACGACTTGGCCACGCCCGACAAACGCCCCCGGGTGGTGGCTTTGCTCTACAGCATGCTGCTGGTGGGCATGATCACGAGCAGCATGCTGTTTGGTCTGGTGTTGCAAGACTTCAGCCCACAAAAAATGATCCAAATGGTGCAAGGCTGCGCGGTGGTGGTGGCTGTTTTGAACTTGACCTCGCTGTGGAAACAAGAGGCGCGTCAAGCCAAGCGCGGACGCCGCGAAGTGGGCGGCTTTGCGCAAAGCTGGCGCATCCTCATGACGCAGCCCCAAATGAGGCGCTTTTTGTGGACCTTGGGTCTGGGCACCTTTGCCTTCAACATGCAAGACATCGTGCTCGAGCCCTATGCGGCCGAGATCCTTCAACTCGACGTGGGCATGACCAGTGCCCTCACGGCACTGAGCTCCGGGGGGGCGCTGCTGGCTTTCATCTTGTCGGCGCGTTGGCTCTCGGGCGGTCTGAACGCTTGCCGGCTGGCCAGTTTTGGGGTCTTGCTGGGCCTGCCTGCGTTTGCCATGGTCATATTTTCTGGGCCCCTGCAAGCGTCCTGGCTGTTTCGCGCAGGGGTGGGACTGATTGGTTTGAGCGGGGGCTTGTTTTCTGTGGGCATGTTGGTGACGGCCATGGGCATGGGTCACCACGTCGATGGTGGTCGCTTGAGCGGCTTGGTCGTTGGCACCTGGGGTGCGGTGCAAGCCACCAGCGCAGGGGCGGCCATGGCGGTGGGGGGGGCACTGCGCGATGGTGTGTCGGTGCTGGCCATGTCAGGGGCCATGGGAGAAGCCTTGGTCACGCCCATCACCGCTTACAGCTTTGTCTACCACCTAGAAATTTACTTGTTGTTTGTCGTGCTGGTGGCCTTGGGGCCGATGTTGCGCGCCAGCCGTCTGAGCGCCAAGACAAACAGCAACACCCCGAGCACCCCGTTTGGTCTGGCACAACTGCCAGGTTGAGAGTTGACGATTTTTTTGAAGGAGCACTGGTATGCAAACAGGCGCAATCACGCAATACATTGATGTAGCCCAAATTGTGTTGTACATGTTCTGGGCGTTTTTCGCCGGACTGATTTATTACCTCTTGCGTGAAAACCACCGCGAGGGATACCCCATGGATTCGGGCCGAGAAAATGGCCCCAAGATCGAAGGCTGGCCACCGGTGCCCGAGCCCAAGGCCTTCAAGACCCAAGACGGTCACACCTACTTGTCGCCCGACCTGGCCCGCCCTGACGGCGTCTACCATGGCCAGCCCACTCACGGCTGGAACGGTGCACCGCTTGAACCCACAGGCGACCCGTTGCTCGCCGGTGTCGGTCCCGGTGCTTGGGCCATGCGTGCTGACGTTCCCGACATGGACCCGCACGGACACCCCAAAATCGTCCCCCTGCACGTGGCATCCGACCACTCGGTGGCGCACCAAGATGTCGACCCAAGGGGCCTGCCCGTGTGGGGCGCCGACAAAGAGATCGCGGGCACGGTGTGCGAGCTGTGGGTGGATCGCATGGAGATGATGTTTCGCTACGCCGAAGTGCAATTGGTGGGCTCAGACCAACATGTGCTGTTGCCCATGACGTTTGCCCGCATCAAAAAGGACGGCACGCATGTGCAGGCCATCTTGGCGCACCAGTTTGCCAATGTGCCGAAAACCAAATCGGCGCAGCAAATCACCTTGCTGGAAGAGGAAAAAATCACCGCTTACTACGGTGCAGGGACCTTGTACGCGACCCCTGAGCGCCAGGAGCCCATCATATGAAAGCCACCCACGAGCACGAGTGGGAAGCGGCGCCAGGGCTGCCCAGCGCGCTGCCCGCAGGTGAACATGTGGTGTGGCAAGGCGCGCCCGACTGGCGCAGCTTGGCCGTGCATGCGTTTCATGTGCGCAAGATCGCTTGGTATTTCCTTTTCATGCTGATGCTCCAGACCATCAACCTGACGGCGCCTGACAGCGGCGTGGGCTGGCGGCCGCTGGCACAAGTGCAATGGAAACCTCTGCTGGTGGCCACCAGCTTGTACGCATTGGCTCTGGGTATGTTGTTGGGCACGGCCTGGCTGTCAGCCAGCACCACGCTCTACACCCTGACAAATAAGCGTGTGGTGATGCGCATTGGCATTGTGCTGACGCTGACCTTTAACCTGCCCTACAAGCGCATCGCTGGAGCCTCTGTGAAGGCTTACCCTCAAGACTTGGGCGACATTGCCTTGGCGCTTCACCCCGAAGACCGCATTGGCTGGGCCCACCTGTGGCCTCACCAGCGTGCTTGGCACATCAGCCAACCCCAACCCACCTTGCGGTGCTTGCCGGCGTGTGACCGTGTCGCTCAACAACTGCTGAGTTTGTGGCGCGCCGAGCGCGCTGGCGAAAGCCTGCAATTGGGTGAGGTGGCGCACGACTTGGCGAGAGCCTCACATCCCTCGCAAGGACTACTGGCATGAGCACCCTGCCCAACGCCCATTGGTCACAGCACAACCAAGGCCTGAGCCGCCCCATGGCTTGGATTGGGGTGGTGCTGCTGGCCGTGTTGGTGGCGGTGGGCCTGGCTCGGTGGTCGGGCCTGAACCCGCGCACGCCAGACGCTGGCGTGCAGTGGCAAAGAGCGCTGAACTTTACCGACCTGCCCGGTGGAGACATTGCCGTACAAGACGCAGACAGCCACGAGATGGTGGCGCGTTTTTCTGGCGAGCAAGGCTTCTTGCGCAGCACCCTGCGCGCCCTGGCACGTGAACGCCACCGAGAAAAAATAGGTGCCCAAGCACCACTGTTGTTGGTGGGTCGCACCGATGGTCGACTGACGTTGCTGGACCCCACCACCCAACAACGCATCGATCTCGAGTCGTTTGGCCCCACCAATGCCGCCGTGTTTGCAGGCCTGCGCTTGGCAGGCCTAGACACCGCGCCTCATTAAACCTTGCCGCAACCTCAGACCCCACTGGAGATCTCCATGAACGCCACTGCTGTCCACACCATCGAAACCGCTGAAGATGCCAACAACAAAGCGGTGCACAGCGACATGATCAGCCCGCGCTTTTACACCACCGACTTTGCCGCCATGGACCGCATCAACATCGAACCGGTGCGCGCTGAGTGGGACAAGATGATGGCCGAGTACGAGGGTGACAACAACCACGACCACTTCCAACGTGATGCGGCTTTTGCCGACGAAGTGGCCTCGGGCATGGCCACGCTCTCGCCCGAGATGCGCCAAGAGTTCATGGACTTTTTGGTGAGCTCACTGACCTCGGAGTTCTCGGGCTGTGTGCTCTACAACGAGATCCGCAAGAACGTCAACAACCCAGACATCAAACAGCTGATGACGTATTTGGCACGTGACGAATCGCGCCATGCCAGCTTCATCAACCTGTCGTTGCGAGACTTCAACCTAGGGATCGACCTGGGCAATCTCAAACGCACCAAGAAGTACACCTTCTTCAAGCCCAAATACATTTACTACGCCACTTACCTGTCAGAAAAAATTGGGTATGCGCGCTACATCACGATTTTTCGTCAGCTTGAAAAGCACCCTGAAAAACGCTTTCACCCGATTTTTCGCTGGTTCGAGTTGTGGTGCAACGATGAGTTTCGCCACGGCGAATCTTTTGCCCTGATCATGCGGGCGAACCCGAATTTGTTGCGCGGGGCGAACAAGTTGTGGATCCGCTTTTTTCTGCTGGCCGTCTACGCCACCATGTACGTGCGCGACCACACACGCCCCATGTTGCATGACGCCATGGGCTTGGACTCCAGCGAGTACGACTACCAGGTGTTTCGCATCACCACCGCCATCACGCAACAGGTTTTCCCCTTGGCTCTGGACACCGACAACCCGGCTTTTCGCCGCGGCTTGGAGCGCCTGTTTGCCATCTCACAATCGATGGAAAAAGCCAAGCTTCGCACTGGCCTGGTGGGCAAACTCCAACAAGGCGTGTGTGCCGTGCAGGCCGCGCTCACCTTTGGTCGTTTGTTTTGCATGCCCGTGATTGCGCAAGACCTCTCGCCACAAGTTCGCATGGAACCTGCATGGTGAATGAAGTCGTTTGGGCCTGCACCTTCACCGCCCTGTGCTGGTGGCTGGGCACAGGTGTGATCTTGTGGCTCGACAGGCTCAACCCACGCAGCTTTCGATTCAGCCTGGCCGGATGGACGGTGTTGCTGGCTCTGAGTTTTTGGGGCGTGGCGCACAGCATGCGCGAAGTCAGCGTGGTCAACGCCTACTTGGCCTTTGGCAGCGTGATTGTCATGTGGGGCTGGCATGAGCTGACTTTTCTCACCGGCTGGATCACTGGCCCGCGCAAAACGCCGCTCGACTCAGGCGCCCAAGGTTGGCCCAGATTTGTGCAATCGGTGCAAGTCATGCTCTACCACGAGCTGGCCTTGTTGGCCAATTTCGCGCTGCTGTGGTGGATGCAAGAGGGCCAGCACAACCATGTGGCGATTTGCACCTTCGCCTTGCTGTGGTGCATGCGCCTGTCGGCCAAACTCAATTTGTTTTTCGGCGTGCCGCAAAACGGCGCGCAATACCTCCCCGCCCACCTCAAGTACTTGGCCACTTATTTTCGAACCCGCGACATGACACTGTGGTTTGTTTTGTCCATGGGTGCGGCCATGGGCACGTGGTTTTGGCTGGTCTGGCTCGCGCAACAAGGCGCGGTGGCCATCACCACCGGTTGGGTCATGTTGGCCACCTTGCTGGGATTGGCCATCGTGGAACACGTGATCATGATTTTTCCTTGGCCACTGGAGCGACTCTGGGGCTGGGCGATGGGACACGCCAACAAACCCGCCCTAACCCTCCCACCTTGAAGGCCCGCCATGAACGCTTACCGCACCGAAGGTTTTGGCAACGCCATCACACCCCCATCTACTGCGCCCGCAGATGATGCGCAACTGCGCAAACGCCCCACTGCAGTGGTGATTGGCAGCGGCTTTGGCGGACTGGCAGCGGCCATTCGCCTGAGCGTCAAGGGCTACGAAGTCAAGGTTCTAGAGAAACTCGACGCGCCTGGAGGGCGTGCCTATGTGCACCACCAAGATGGGTTCACGTTTGATGCAGGTCCGACCATCATCACCGCACCGTTTTTGCTGCAAGAGTTGTGGGCGCTGTGCGGCAAACGCTTTGCCGACGATGTGACCTTGGTGGCCATGGACCCGTTTTACCGAGTCCGGTTTTCCGATGGCACCTGGTTTGATTACAACGGCGACGCACAACACATGCGCGCCGAAGTGGCTCGGTTTGAGCCCGCAGATTTGCCCGGCTATGAACGGTTTTTGCAAGAAGCCGAACGCTGCAAGACATTGGGCTTTGAGGGCATGGGCGACATGGCCTTTGACAAGATCAGCGACTTGATGGCCGCCATCCCCGACTTTCTGCGCATGGGCGCTTGGCGCAGTCTCTACAGCCTGGTGGCCAAACACATCCGCAACGAGAAACTGCGTGTGGTGATGAGCTTTCACCCACTGCTGATTGGCGGCAACCCCTTTGCGGTGACTTGTGCCTATGCGCTCATCAACTCGCTGGAGCGCACCTGGGGCGTGCACTCGGCCATGGGCGGCACCGGGGCCATCGTGCGTGGCTTGGTGGGTCTGCTGCAAGCGCGCGGCGTGCAGGTGCGCTGCAATGCGCCGGTCACACAAATTCGCATCGAACAAGGTCGCGCCTGTGGCGTGGAGTTGGACACGGGTGAATTCATCGCCGCCGACATCGTGGTGAGCAATGCCGACACGGCCTGGACCTACAAGCACTTGGTGGCGCCTGAGCACCGGCGCGTTTGGAGTGACCGCAAAATTGACAAAGGCCACTACTCCATGGGCCTGTTTGTTTGGTACTTTGGCACCTCGCGCCAATACGCCGATGTGCCCCACCACATGATGGTGCTGGGTCCGCGCTATGAGGGCTTGCTCAAAGACATCTTTGAGCGCCATCACTTGGCCAAAGACTTCAGCCTCTACCTGCACCGCCCAACCGCCACCGACCCCTCGCTGGCACCAGCAGGCTGCGACACTTTTTATGTGTTGTCGCCGGTGCCCCACCTCGACAGTGGCACTGACTGGGCCACGCAGGCCGAGCCCTACCGGCAAGCCATCGCCCAGGCACTGCAAGACTCGGTGTTGCCGGGCTTGCAGGAGTGCATCGTGACGTCCAAGGTGACCACGCCGCAAGATTTTCAAGACCGCCTGTGGTCTTACAAAGGCGCCGGCTTTGGCCTGGAGCCGCTGCTGCTGCAAAGCGCCTGGTTTCGTCCTCACAACCGAAGCGAAGACGTGCCCGGCCTGTTCGTGGTCGGCGCCAGCACCCACCCCGGCGCAGGCGTGCCCGGTGTCCTCATGTCTGCCAAAGCACTCGAAACGGTGGTTCCCCATGTCAAATCCTGAAACCAACACGACCATCCCCCAGGTGCCCCAAGCGCTGAACTTTGATTCGCAAGACCTGCAAGCGTGTGTCGCCATGATGCAAGGCGGCTCCAAAACTT
The DNA here is from genome assembly GCA_903906635.1 of uncultured Burkholderiales bacterium. Classification (GTDB taxonomy): domain Bacteria; phylum Pseudomonadota; class Gammaproteobacteria; order Burkholderiales; family Burkholderiaceae_C; genus Limnohabitans. The sequence goes on from CAIVLE010000171.1 coordinate 7,637, forward strand.
TCTTTGCCGCCAGCCGACTGCTGCCCCCGCGCGTGCGCACGGCAGCCATTGCGTTGTATGCGTTTTGCCGCGTGGCGGATGACTTGGTGGACGAAGCCAGTGCCCAAGACACCCCCTTGGAACTTTTGCAAACACGCCTGGACGCCATTTACGCCAATACACCCCACGACCATGTGGAAGACCATGCCTTGAGCTTGTTGGTGCAGCAGTACAAACTACCCAGACATTTGCTGGACGCCTTGATCGAGGGCTTTGCCTGGGATGCTGGCGGACGCACCTACGACAGCATCGAAGACCTGCACGCCTATGGCGCGCGGGTGGCCGGCAGCGTGGGCGCGATGATGAGCTGGATCATGGGCCCGCAAAGCACCGACACCTTGGCACGCGCTTGTGAGTTGGGCGTGGCCATGCAACTGACCAATATCGCCCGAGATGTGGGACACGATGCCAGCATCGGACGACTGTACCTGCCACGCCAATGGCTGGAGGAAGCAGGCGTCAACCCTGAGGCTTGGTTGGCTTGCCCGAGCTTTACACCCGCCATCGCCTTGGTGGTGTCACGCTTGCTCGATGAAGCCGATCGCCTGTACAAACAAGCCCACTCAGGCATAGCTGCCTTGCCGCCAGACTGCCGCGCGGCGATTTGCGCGGCCAGCATGATTTACGCTGAAATCGGTCACCAACTGCGCCGTGAAGGTTTGGATTCGGTCAACAAGCGCACGGTGGTCAGCACCACACGCAAGCTGATGCTCTTGGCCAGCGCCTGGACACAAGTGCATTGGATTCGGGTGTCCGAGCACATTCCCACACCGCTGCCAGCCATCGTGGGCTTGGTGCAAGGCTGTCAGGCCATCACCCAACAGCCAGGCGGCGTCGCCTACTTCCCCAACCGCGCCATGCCCCAGCGCGTGGCTTGGATGCTCGACTTGTTCGAGCGGCGTGAAACCGAAAGACTGGACCGCAACGCCTTGAGGCAAACCGCATGAGTGGCATGGATACACAGCTGTACCCCCTCTGTGTGCGACTCATCTATGTGAGCCGAGCCAAAGGGCCCCAAACCACAACCGTCACCACCTCCATCTTGCAACAGGCTCAAGTCCACAACAAGGTCCAAGGCATCACAGGTGTGTTGTGTCAAGGACAGGGCTTTTTCATTCAGGTGCTGGAGGGCGAGCGCAGCCCGGTCAACGCGCTGTTTCGGCGCATCAGCGGCGACATACGCCACAAAGATGTGGAATTGCTGCGCTATGAAGACATTTCTGAACGCAAATTCAGCCAGTGGTCAATGGCCTTGGTCAAGCTGTCTGCCGACGATCCGATGGTCAAATTGCAACACCCGGAGTTTGACCCTTATTCGAGCTCAGGCGATCAAGTGATGCAACTGCTGGCGAACTTGATTCAATCGGCACAGCCCATCACAGCACTGACAGCGTGACGCCGGGCCATTTAGGCGTTGTGAGTCGATGGGGTGTGCATGTCTGACAAAAAAGAAGCCGCGTACAACGCGGCTTTGAATGCTTGGCTGCGAAAAGCGCAGCTCACTTGTTGAGCTTCTTGGGGCGGTTCAACCAATTGGCCAGCACAAAAATGCAAAAAACCGCGTACATGATGATGAGGATGTGTTTGATTTCCATGGGATGCCTTTGCTAAGTTGGGAGGGGTGGAGAAAGAGGGTCACATTATTATTCAGAGTGCTGAGGCGGTGCAATCAGGCGGTGCAATCAGGCGGTGCAATCAGGCGGGTCAATCAAAGGTCTCATGGCCCACAAGGTCATGGCCAACAAGGCAATTTCTAGCAGGTAGACGGCCGAATAGCCCATGAATGAAGAGCTGATCAGAGCCACCCCATCACGCAACACACCACCCAGGGCCATGCCTAAGCCTGCCGCAGTGGCTTGCACCGCGCCCCAAGCGCCCATGGCCAAGCCAATTTTGTCTTCAGGCGCCAGTTGCATGGTCGCAGTCAAGGTGCCATGGGCAAAAATGCCCCCCCCTAAGCCCACGCCAAATATGCCCAAGGCAAACATCCACGCAGAGGACATGGGTGCTGCTGCAATCAATGCCGCAAAAGCCGGCACCCCCACCCAGGCGCCCCAACTGGCCATGCGGTAAGCATCCTCTCCTTTGGACAAAACCCGAGAGGCCCAAGCAAACCCCATCAAGCCCCCCAGGGCCAATGTGGCCGTGAGCATGGTGGTGGTGGAGACACTCAAATTCAAAATTTCGCCGCCATAAGGCTCCAGCAGCACGTCTTCCATGGTGAAGGCCATGGTGCCTAAGCCCACGGCCAACAAGCGCCGAAACGTGTGTGCCCCATGACAAAAGCTTTGCCAAGCTTGTTGGAAGTTTTGCTCCACCGGCGTGCCGGGCTTGCGCAAACGACTGCGCGCCTCTTGCTTCCACAGCGCAATGACGTTGAGCACCAAGGTCATCACCGCCACGGCCTGCACGACGCGAATGAGTTGACCGTGGCTGTAGTCTTGCAACAAGTGGCCCAACATCAAGGCGCTGCCCATCATGCCCACCAGTTGCATGACGTACATCAACCCCACGACCTTGGGTTGACTCTCTAGTGGCGCCAAGTCTGTGGCCAGTGCCAAGCCTGCTGTTTGCACCGTGTGCATGCCCATACCGACCAAGACAAAGGCGCCTGCAGCACCTACCAAACCCACCCAGGCCGGCGCCTGGCTCGACTGCCCAGCCCCCGAGAGCACCAGCAATGCAAACGGCATGATAGAAAAGCCGCCAAATTGAAGCAGGCTTCCCATCCAGATGTAGGGCACTCGGCGCCAGCCCAGTTGCGAGCGGTGGTTGTCTGAACGAAATCCAATCAAGGCACGAAACGGCGCAATCAACAAAGGCAATGCCACCATCAGAGACACCAGCGTGGCTGGGACTTTGAGCTCGACGATCATCACTCGGTTGATGGTGCCCACGAGCATGACCATGGCCATGCCGACAGAAATTTGAAACAGCGACAAGCGCAACAAACGCGACAGCGGCAAGTCATCGCTGGCGGCGTCCGCAAAAGGTAAAAAACGTGGGGCCAGATTGGTCAGCGACTTGGCCCAAGAGGTATGTGTTTTGCTCATGAAGGAAAGGCCAAGCGCTCACGCGCTTGGCCGTTCGTCGGTTTTCACCCGTTACTTCTTCACCGTACTCTCCGCAGCAGGTGCTGCGGCGACGACTTTATTGCCGCCGTTGAGGAAGTTTTTCACCCAGGTGGTGTTGAGGGTAAGTGCCAGATGCACGCTGAAGGACGCGATGGCCACAGCAGCAATGAACACTGGGATACCCACAGAAGGTTTCACCACGCACCACATTTTCGAATAGATCATGTTGTGCCTCCCTTATTTGAGCCAGGGTGAATAGATATAGGCCAGCAGATGGGCGAATGCGGCAATCATGCCGAATATCTGCGTGCCCTGGATGAGATTGCGGTGAATCTCTTCCGATTCGGCCTCGGTCAGTCCCGTTGGCCAGACTTTGTCTGAGTTAGACATAGTTTTCTCCTTGCAGAAGACGTGCACGGCCCGCACGAGGGCTATTCTTGGCCACCATGGCCAGGAATGGGGGAACCTTGAAAATTGGCCCAAGGAAGCCTTTGCTCCCACAGTGAAATTTTTCAAGGCAATACATTTCAAGCCCGCCGAGGCATGCGCCAAGGCAGCATGGCTTGAACCACCGGTGACACCAATCGAGGCACCGACAGGGTTTCGTGAAAGGCAAGCAAGCGCTCACCCGCGTGATCGAATTTCAGCAACGCGCGTTGATAAAAAGGCGTGTCCTCGAGTTGCTCATGCACCGCCACCACCCCGTCGCAACGCATGCGTCTGTCCAAGCGCCAGCCCGTTTTAGGCAAGCGTTGTGTCGCAGGTGCGTTGAGACTCTCAACCGCACCGCGAGGGGTAAACCGCAGCGACAACAAGGCGTCTTCTCCCGTGGGGGTGTGCATGTCGTAGAACACCAAGGTGCTGCCATCGCGCATGCGCGCTCGCGACCAATCCCAGGTGTGAAAACCTCGCTCGATGGGCTCGTCGCCCTCGTTGGAGTCCAGATATGCGTGTCCCTGCCACTTCAGCCCAGGCGTGCGCAAGTCGACCTCAATGCGCGAGGCGGGGGCCAAAGGTCCCCAGCGGTGTCGCCCGGACGCATTGAGCGCGGTTGAATAAGTGAACAACTGTTGCGGCCATAGTTTGATGTGGCCTTGGATGCGCTTGGGAAGCGGTGCGCAAACCTCGTTGATGTCAATGCTCAGACAGTCGCCGTCCCAGTTCAACTGGCTCGGACCGATGGTGAACTGTTGTGCGCTGCGCGCACAATGTTTGCGGCCTCGCTCGGTCATGGCCCAGCGGCTTTTGCCTTGGCTGTAAATCGCCACATTCAAAGCGCAGTGGTTGTCTGGATCCACCGGACCGCGCTTGCGCGCCCAGGCGTAATAGGGCGAGAACACGCTGCCCACAAACGCAATGAGCGTGATGCCGTGTTGGCCGTCGTCACTCATGGCGTCGATGTACCACCAAAGGTAGCCCCCATCTGGAACATGTTGATCGAAGCGAGGCTCGCCCTCACGGCCTCGGCCGCTCGCTGACCGGACAGCACCGCCATGGGCACCCCAGGCCCTGGGTGTACGCTGCCCCCCGCCAGAAACAGGCCCGCGAGGGGTGTGGTTGAGCCAGGTCTGCTGAAGATGCTGGTCCAGCCGTGTGTCGCCTGCCCGTAAAGGGCTCCCCCACTTGCTGGGAAACGCCGATGGAAATCCTTCGGCGTCGTTCTCACGCACTGGCTGGCTGTGGGTTGCAGCGGAAGACCCAACTGTTTCAGGTGTTGAAAGGTGCGTTCTTGGCATTGCGATATGGCCTCCTCGGACAGTTGATCGCCAGCACCCTCAGCCGGAGCATTGACCAGACAAAAAATACGCTCGGACTCGCCAGCGGATACGCCTTGAGGGCGGTCTTGCGCGCACACATAGACCGTGGGGCGCTCAGGCAGTCGCTGGCGATGGAAGATGTCCTCGAATTCGCTGGCATAGTCGCTTTGAAAAAACACGTTGTGGCGCTCCAAGCTGCCTGGCTCGACAGGCGCGCGCATCGACCACGTCAGGGCCGACAAGGAACGCGCTGGGGACGTCTTGGGGACAGCCTCACGGGCTGGGTCACCCAACAAACCTTGCCGCAAGGCCTCAACGTCGCCATTGAAGATCACCCGGTCGGCCGGTAAAAATTCGCCCGACTGCAAGCGCACACCACACACCCGACCGTGTCGCTTTTCAATTCGATGGCAGGTGCTGTAGTAGCGAAATACAGCACCATGGCGCCGCGCCACACGGGCCAAAGCGTGAGCCATGCCGACCATGCCGCCTTGCACCGACCACACCCCATCCATTTCGACTTGGGCAATCAGCATCAACGTGGCAGGGGCCTGCCAAGGCGATGAGCCACAGTAAGTGGCATAGCGGGCAAACAACTGTCTCAAGCGTGGATCGGTGAATTGCTGGCCCAATTGCTGCCACAAATTGCGCATGGGCCCGAGTTGGGCCAACACACCCAAACCACGCCACCCCAAATCGGCCATGAAGCCGCCCATGTTGGGGCGCTGCGCCCGAATCATGGGTTCTTCCAGCGCAGCGTAAAGCGCACGCGTGGTTTGACAAAATTTTTGAAATCGCCGCGCCTCATCTCCCCCCGACCAAGCGGCGATGGCCGCCTCGCTCGTGCGTGCGTCGGCAGACAAATCCAATTGACTGCCATCGGGCCAAAAGTGGCGCGCCAACACCGACAAAGGCGTGATCTGCATCTCCGCCTCGAGACTGGTGCCCACGCTTTGCAGCAAAGCGTCAAACACCCAACGCATGGTGAACACTGTGGGTCCGCTGTCGATGGCCACACCGTCGACTTCGCGGCTGTGTACTTTGCCACCCGGCTGTCCTGCGGCCTCCACCACCGTGACGTCCATCCCCTGATGCGCAAGCAACAAGGCGCTGCTCAAGCCCCCCATGCCTGCCCCAACGATGACCACTTTGGGCTCAGACATGGCTGGGCACCCAATCTTGTAAACCCACCACGGGTTCATGGCGCAAGACTGCGCTTTCCTCACGCGCGGGTGTCTTGGGCGCATCGAACACCCGACCTTGCCAAACACCCGACATGTGAAGCACTTGCATGCGCACGAACATCGATTCCGAAAAAAACTGGTGTTTGTAGGCTGCTGCACTGGCGAGTTGATGCGCCCCTTGGTGGGCGTACTGCAACATAGCTGACTGGTGCTGCCAAAGGCTGAAGGTGCATTGACGCACCAAGGGTGCCTCACCCAACCCCATGGAGAGCAAACACCCTTCGGACTGGCTCAGTCCAGCTTGGGCGGCAGGTGCATAACGCCAAAAAGCCATGGTTTTGGTGGGCACAATGCTCGCTCGCGTGAGTACGGCAAACGGTCCCTGGGTGTCCCCTGTCTCCCCTAGGGCGTCGGTCGAGGTGGGTAGCCACGCTTGTTTGTCCCAATGTCCTCTGGCCGATTGCACACTGAGTACGCCACTCCAAAGTTCACGGGCACGATCACGGTAAGCCTGCACCCAAAAACTGCCCAGAAATTTCATGGCCAAGTCCAAGTGCGTGAACGTGCAAATGAGCCCCTGATGGGTGGCGCTGGGTCGCAAGCTAAAGCCTCCCCCGTGGCCGCTGCCCATGACCTTGACGGTTGTGAGGCCGGGCACGTCTTTGTAAGGAGCTGAACCGGCCACCAAGCGCAACCAACCCCACCCCTGATGCTGGCGTAAAAAATCAGCAAGCACCACCACCACCACCCCCGACAGGGGGTCATGCAGTTGGGGTTGGGAGTTCATGATGAGACGTCCGGCCGGCCGAGGGGGCGACGACTACTTGGTGGCCACTTTGGCCGAGACCAAAGCAGGTGTGAGTAACTCCGGAAAGTCTTTGGCCATCGGTGCACCATAGAGCGGCTTGTATGCGCCTTGGTGGCAGGTGGCACAGTTGAGCTTGGCCACATCGCCCGTTGGACCTTTGCGGTGCTCTGGGAAAACTTCGCTCAAAGACTCCATATAGGTCTGGTTCAAGTCACGCGCCATGCGGATGCCGTGCCATGCCGTCGTGCGTTGGGGCGGACTATGGGTCCAGTTCTGGAACGACTGGGTGTTGTGGCAATACGTGCAGTTGACGCCCAACGCATTGGACATGTGCGTCATCAACCCATAGGTCCACTCGGCCTGCTTGATCGACTGACGATTGCCAGAGGGCAAGGCGGTGGGGCCGTTGACTCGGATTTTTTGGTCATCCAACAAGAATGGTGTGAACGGATCGTTGGGCAGCGAAGACATGTTCACCACAGGCGAAGGCGTGTTTTGCCCGGCCTTGTCGCCCATGAAGTTGGAACCATAGGGCTGCGGATTGGACTTGAACCAAATGGCACTGGGCACAGGTTCACCGCGGTGGCAGGTGTAGCAAGTCACCCCGGTTTGAGCCACGTGGGGCTTCCAGTCTGAATTGATATGGCGCGTCATCTCGATCATGCGGCGCGCCACCACCTTGGTGTATTTGGTGTCAAGTTCAAAATTGGGCAACTGGTGGCAGTAGGCGCACCCCTCTTGAGGGGCTACCCAACTGCTCATGGAGACCATCAAGCGGTTGAACTCACCCACGCTCAGGTTGCCCAATATCCTCACGTTTTTGTAGACCTGTGACGCTTTGGGTCCGTCTGAGCCGGGCGACGGGAGAGCAAATGGCGGTTGGTTCTTGTCAGCCTTGGCTTCCAACAACCGTGCGTTGTAGACCTGCACCATGCCAGTGCCGCGGTAGCCGCTTTGGACCGTCTCGGGGCTGGGGCGTTCACAGCCTGTCAGCAACACACCGAGCAACACCAGGGTGAATGCATGCATGAGACGCGCAACCCATGAGGTGCGAGCGTTTGGGCTAGTTGAGTTCATGGTGTTCGTGCTCATGGCTTGACTCCAACGGCCAGCGCGGGGTCTGTCATCGCTGGGAAAATTTCTGGGTAAGGCGGTGCCACGCCATGTTTGATGGCCCACAAGTACCAGTTATCCACCACGGTGCCCGTCAGCAAAATGCCGATGCCACCGGTGATGGGGCACAGCACCGCAAACCACCAGGCCCAGCGGTGGATCGATTCCATCGTGGCGTTGAAACCCATGGTCCAGCGCCAAAACAAAGCGGCCCGCTCAGACGCGGTGCCACGGTCGGTGATTTGTTCGATCTCGCGCTCGCCCCCAAAGCGGGTGACCGCCAAGATCGTGGCGCCGTGCATGGCAAACAACAAGGCTGAGCCATACAGAAAAACGATCGACAGCGCGTGAAACGGGTTGTAGAACAAGTTGCCATAGCGCAGCGAAAAAGCAGCCGTCCAGTCCAGGTGCGGGAAGATGCCATAGGGCACAGCCTCGCCCCATGAGCCCATCAAGATGGGGCGAAACAAGCCCAGTACCAAAAACAACCAAATGGCTGCTGCAAATGCCCAAGCGATGTGTGTGCCCATGCCCAATTGCACAGCGCGGCGGTAGGTGCGGGCCCACCAAAACAGGACCGAGGCGGTGAGAAACAAACCCACGATCAAGAACCAGCCGCCCTGGTTGAGCGGTGGAATGCTCAGTCCGTAGCTCGGCGGTGGTGGCTCCAGCGACAGCCAGAACAATTGGCGCACAAACTGCACGGGGTCATAGTTGACCGAGGCCAACATGTTCATGCCAATCAAGGTGAAGGCAATCAAGCCAAAGAAAAGTGAGGCCAGCCCAAGCCCGCCCAAGTAGATCGGGCCCAATTGGGCGTTGCCCAACTTACCGATCCAGTAATTGATCAGGGGTTGTCCGGTACGCGGACTGTTGCCGTGCCCAAGCGCCACCCCTTGGTGCACAGGGCCCACGGCTTGCACCGTCGTGAACAGGTTTTGATAGTCGGCCATTCGCTCTACTCCTCAATTCTTTGGATGTGTTGTGTGCTGGGTGTCCGACTCAGGTTGGCCACTGAGACCAAATCGGCATGTTGAGCCACCAGCTCCACCATTCGGGCCAACCACGGCTCCAGAAAGGTCCGCTGAGCACGATGCACAAGGCGCTAAACAACACAGCTGCGAGCGCCAGAAACAGACCCAATCGGTGAATTCCCAAGGTGCCGATCGAGTAACCAATGATGTCGCGAAAGAACGTGTCCTCGTGCTCAGGTGTCTTGACCACGTGGCCTGGTGCCGGATTGGTGGACGACAAAATCAAACCACCGTGCAGCGACAAGGCAAACACACTGGCAAAGAAAAAACTCACGGCGATCATGTGCGCCGGGTTGTAGTGGAAATGCAAGTACTGGTAGCCCACGTTGGAGACCCAGTCGAGGTGGCTGTAGATGCCATAGGGAAACCCGTGACCCCATGCCCCCATGAGCACGGGGCGAACCACCACCAAGGTCACATACGCCGAGATGGCCACACCGAATGCAACGGGCACATGAAAGCCCATGCCGAGCTTTCGGCAGATCTCAACCTCGCGCATCATCCAAGATCCAAAAGCGCCAATCGCGCACACCGTGATGAGCTGCCACAAGCCGCCTTCCATCAAGGGCGCAAAGCGCAAGCCATAGGACAAATCAGGCGGTGCGATGCTGATTTGCCAAATGTTCCAGGTAGGGCCCTGTGAGGCTCCCCACAAAATCAGCGCTGTACCTAGGAACGAAAAAAATAAAGTTGTGACGCCGAAAAAACCGACGTAAAAAGGCCCCACCCAGAAGTCGAACAAATCGCCGCCCAGCAGGGTGCCACCGCGTACACGGTACTTTTTCTCAAAATTCAGCATGGCCATGGTTGGGTCCTCCTGCTTCTATGGATGGGCAGATGCTGCCTTGATGTGAATTCAAGAGCAGCATCTGGATGACAAGCCCTGGATCAGGACTTGGGCACTGTGAGCGAAGCCACCGCAGTGGGCAGCGGCGAGTTTTGCGCCGATGCTGCTACGGGTTTTTTCGCGCCGTCGAGCCAATTGAATTTGTTGGTGCTGAGCAAGATGAGGTGAATCATCGCGGCCAGACCGAACAAGAAAATACCCTGCAGCACCATGGCACGCAACGGGTCGTAAAGTCGCCAAATTCTCCACATGGTCAATCTCCTAAATGATGTGGGACATGAAGGTGTACACCGCAGCTTTCACGCCTTGACTCATGCTTTTGGCATCCTCTGCACCGGGCAGCAGTTCCCGCCATTGAACGCCTACCAGCTTGGCCAGCAAGACGACCGCAAACAGACATCCGAATCCGATGAGAAAAATAGTCCAAAACGCAGGGGACTCATCCGCACGCGAATGGCCCTCAATGAGGTGGGGTGTGTTGTGCATGACAGTGACTCCGTCAATCTATGGTTGAAAAAATAAGTTCTGAATCAGAACCAAGGACGCCACGCCCAGACCAGCACGTGAGCGAACACAGCAACCGCTGTGAAGCCCACGGTGCCCTGCATCCAGTAGTGGTGGAACTCCTGGGCTTCCTCATCGGTCAGTCCGGAAATAGATGTCTTTGTTGACATTTTTTGCTCCTGTTAACAAGGCCTTTCGACCCGGGATGCGCACAGCCCGCGCAGATGGGCATCCGCAGCCATAGGCCACGACATCTTGGTCAAGGGGTCGCGCATTGCGCCACCCGCTGGTGTGAAAAAAGTGGCAACGACTGTCATGCCGCCACCCCCAAACCGAGTTCGCGACTGGCCGCGATGACATGGTCCTCGGTGACTTCGCTCAGCCCCTGGGACTGAGAGAGTTGTTCGGCCTGGTCACGCAAACGCTTGGCGGCAGAAATTTGCACCAGCACAGGCTGGTTTTGCACGACATCGCGCAAGCGCTGCTGCGCTTGGTCTTGCCAGCTGGCATTTGGAGGTGCAACGCCACGCGCTTGGGTGGCTTCGGTCTTGTCCATCTCAGTGGCCAAGGGCAGGATGTGAAACAAGGCATCAAAGAGTGCGTTGCAAACCTCTTGCACCACGTAGGTGGCGCCGCTGTAGCCCATGAAAGGCGTGCCAGTATGGCGACGGATGATGGCGCCCGGGAAGGATGCAGGGATGAAGGCTGCGCGCATGGGACTGCCGCCTGAGATTTCGCTCAGGTACATGCGCTCGTTGTAACTGCCAAACATGATCAGTGGCGTTTGTTTTTTGACCATCTCGCGCACGGTGGCGTTGTCGGTCTTGGTGCCTGCGGTACGAGAGACGCTGAAACGACACGGCAGGCCCATCTCAAATTCAAGGAAATTTTTCAGACCACGCGCATAGGTTTCTCCGGCCACCACGGCAAAACTGGCGGTGGCAAAGAAGTCTTGAGTGACCGAACGCCACAAGTCCCACAGGGGCTTTAAGGTGGTGTGCTTCTCACGCTCGATGAAAGGCTCAGGGTCAAGGTTGAGGAGCTGACCGAGTTTGCGCAAGAACTGCGTGGTGCTGTGCATGCCAATTGGCGCTTGTAAGTAAGGGCGCTCAAGCGCCTCACACAACATGCGGCCAAATTCGCGGTACATGCAGATGTTGACATCGGCTTCCACCAGACGCGACACATCGGCCAAGTGGCTGCCCAGCGGAAACACCATGTTCACCTCGGCACCGATGCCCTGAACAAGACGGCGAATTTCCGCCAAGTCACTGGGACTGTTGAAGGTGCCATAGCTCGGACCAATGATGTTCACGCGAGGCTTTTCACCGGCAGCGCGCTCTTCAAATGGCTTGCGGGCAGGCACTTTACGCAATCCGTATTCGCTCCACAGCCAATACATGGCGCGGTTGGCACACTGCCACTGGTCTTCGTCAATGGTGCGTGGCAAAAAGCGGGCGATGTTGGTGCCCTCGGGTGTGACACCGCCGCCGATCATCTCGGCGATAGAGCCCGTCACCACCACCGCGGGGAGTTCGGGGTCGAGTGTGGCGTGGGCACGCTTCATCGCACCTTCGGTGCCTTCACGACCCAACTGCTCTTCGGCCAAGCCAGTCACCACAATGGGGAGTTCGTGCGGAGGCAGTGCATCGGTGTAATGCAACACAGAAGTCACGGGTAGGTTTTCGCAGCCCACGGGGCCGTCAATGACCACTTGCAATCCCTTGATGGCGGTGAACACGTACACCGCCCCCCAATAACCACCGGCACGGTCATGGTCCAGGATCAACGCAGACTTGGGCAAAGTTGGCTGGCTCATGACCCCATCTCCTCGGCTTTGCGTTTTTTCAGCAACTTGTCCAATTGACGACGGGTTTCGGCCTTGAACTCTGGGCGATCTTTGGGCACCGACTCCCACACGCCTGCTGCATGGCCAGCCCCCACATCACCAAAGAAGCTCTTCATCGCGTCAAAGCGGCTTTGATTGCCCATGGCGGCTTGAACCACTTGAACCAGCGAACCCGCACCTGCCACACCCATGAGAGGGCGCGCAGAAATCAGGTTGGTGAAGTACAGCGATGGCACGCTGTTTTGTTTGGCGATTTGCACCACCGGAGTCGTGCCAATGGCCAACTGAGGCCGGTACTCGTACATCGCTTGCAGGTCTTGCTCCAGCGAGGCACGCATTTGCACTTGAACACCTTTGGCCTTTAGCCACGCGATGTCTTGCGCGTTCCAATCGGTTGCAGGACACGCTGAGCCCACATAACGCAGGTCAGCACCACACTCAATGAGCAAGCGACCCACCAATAATTCGGAGCCTTCATAGCCGCTCAAAGTGATACGACCAGAGATGGGCTTTTGCATCAGGAGGCCGCGCATTTGCGCCAAGGCCTGGTTGCGCGCCACATCGATGTTCGATTGCGCCAATCCGGCCGCTTGTCCAATGTGCTGCAACCAGTCTTGGGTGCCTTCCAGACCCACGGGCGCAGATCCCACCACGGGGCGGCCCGCAGCTTTGAACTCGCGCACGCTGGCGGTGTAAAAAGGGTGGATGGCCGCAGCCACGCTGCAGTCAAGCGCGGCATACAACTCGCGCCACTCGCGCGTAGGCACTACAGGACCGGCTGCCAAACCCATGGGTTCGAGCAGTTGAGCGATGATGACCGGATCGGCTGGGAACATTTCGCCCAACAAAGCCACCGTGGGCTTGCTGCCACGCCCAGCGCGGGGAGCCGCCACCGGGCCGCTGATGATCTCTTCACGGGCATATTTCAGCATTGCGCCAGCCAGCACATCTTTGGCTTCGGCATGGGTGGGCACGCCAAACCCTGGCACATCGATGCCGATGATGCGCACACCGTTGATTTCTTTGGGCAGCAGTTGCAAAGGCACACCACTGGCGGTGGGGACGCACAGGTTGATGATGATCACCGTGTCGACCTTGGCCGGATCGGCTTCGGCATGGACAGCTTCCCGAATGTCTTCAAAGAGTTTGCCTGTGACCAAAGACTCGGAGTTGAAAGGCACATAACCCACACTGCGACGCGCGCCGTAGAAATGCGAGGTGAACGTCAGGCCATAGACGCAGCATGCCGAGCCCGACAAAATAGTTGCCGTGCGCTTCATGCGCAAGCCCACACGAAGCGATCCAAAAGCCGGGCACATGCTTTGAGGCTGGTCGTGGGGACCAGCATCGGGCTGGCGTGGGTAATCGCGGGCGTATTGCTCCAACACCTCAGATTTACCAGCTTCTTTAGCGGCGGCTACCATGGCCTCGGTGCCAGCGTGGCAACCCACGCCATCACCTTGCAGGCCTGCTGGGTTGGCGGCTTGCGGGCTTGGGTGAATCGGGATCGTGCGTGTCATGGCCTGTTCCTTGTGGTGTCTTGGCGTGGCTGCGTTCAGGCAGCGTCGTAGACGACTTCAAGAGAGGGCTTGATGTTTTCGTGCTTACCCACCATGTCAAACACGGTGGCAGGCTCGAGCACCACGTTGCGCCCCACCACGTCGGCGCTGAATAAGCCCAGCAATTGGTCTTGCGTTTGTGGCTTAGGGCGCTGCGGCGGGGCCTCGGCCACGTTCTTGGCCAACTCGGCAAACAGCGGCCCCCATTCACCATCGGGGCGGCCGATGATTTCGTAGCTCGCGCTCTTGCGGCGGATGTCTTCGTTGGCCGGAATCGAAGCGAGCACCGGAATGCCCGCATTGCCGGCAAAGGCCTGGGCTTCGCCCGTGCCATCGTCTTTGTTGATGACCATGCCCGCCACCCCGACGTTGCCCCCGAGCTTGCGGAAATACTCGACCGCAGAGCACACGTTGTTGGCCACATAAAGCGACTGCAAGTCGTTGCTGGCCACCACAATGACCTTCTGGCACATGTCGCGAGCGATTGGCAAACCGAAACCACCGCACACCACGTCCCCCAGAAAATCGAGCAAAACGTAGTCAAAGCCCCAGTCGTGGAAACCAAGTTTTTCAAGGGTTTCAAAACCGTGGATGATGCCGCGTCCGCCGCAGCCACGACCCACTTCAGGCCCGCCCAATTCCATGGCAAACACGCCATCGCGCTTGAAGCACACGTCACCAATGCTCACCGCTTGGCCCGATAACTTCAGGCGCGAGGAGGTTTCAATGATGGTGGGACAGGCCTTGCCGCCAAACAACAAACTCGTGGTGTCACTCTTGGGGTCGCACCCGATGAGCAGCACTTTTTTGCCTTGCTGGGCCATCATGTACGACAGGTTGGCCAGCGTGAAGCTTTTGCCAATGCCGCCCTTGCCGTAGATCGCAATGATTTGCGTCTCTTTGGTCACTTCAGCGGTGCTGACGGTGTCGGGCTCGACATCGGCCTCGCGGCGCAAAACCTCAACGAACTTGATGGGTTGTGTGGTGGTGTCGGTGTTCATGCGGAGGCACTCCAATCCAGAATCATCTTGAGACAGCTCGCATCTCCGAAGGCGGTCTCGTAGGCAGAACCAGCATGTGTCGATGGCTGGGTGTGGGTGATCAATCCGTCAAGGGATAAACGACCGGTGTTCACCAGCTCGTTGACGGCCAATAAATCAGGACGCTTCCATTCGGCCGCGATGCGCATGCGTGCTTCACGCATGAAGGCCGGGGCGTAGGCAAACTTCAGGTCTTGTTTGTAAAAACCCGCCAACACCAGCTCACCTCCAGGGCGCAGCCGCTGGATCAGACTGTCGAGCAGGCTGCCGTCGCCGCTCACGTCATAAATGGCGGCGTAGTCGCGTCGCGGGTCGTCTTGTGGGCAGATCACCGTGTAGCCCTGAGCGCCCGCACAACGTGCTGCTTGCGTTTCCCACACGGTGGGGGCTTGAAATCCGGCTGCCACGGTCAGTCGAGCCAGCAAACGGCCCATCACACCATGGCCAATGATCAGCTCAGGCGGCGCAAAGGGCTCTTGTTGACCCCCGCCAGACACGGCGTGGTAGGCGGTGGCGGCCAAGGCCAGCAGCACCGCTTGGGGACCGGATTGCTCCCCGACGGGCACGACTTTTTGAGCCGACACGACCAAGCGTGACGCTGCACCGCCAAACAGGCTTTTGACACCTGTAAAACAATTGGCACCCGGCACGAACACCCGTTGCCCTTCTTGGATGCCCGAGTCTGTGGCCGAGCGCACCACCCGCCCCACGGTTTCGTAACCTGGCACCAATGGATAGCCCATCCCCGGGAATGGCGGCATGCTGCCGTCCCACAGCATGCGCTCGGTGCCCGTGCTGATGCCACTGAACTCGACCGCCACCTCCAACTGGCCCGCTTGCAGCTCAGGCAAGTCCAAGGCCTTTAAGCTCAACTGCTTAGGACTGTGGAAAACGACGGCTTGAGATTTCATGACTGTATTTTTTATCTTACATTGCATTATGTCAAAGTTAATTGACACAATTTCGGTTATTCAAGGGTAAACACTTAGACTTGCGTCCTAAAAGGATCTGCGCATGAATCGGCATGGCGTTGGGTACCCGCTCCACATGGGTGAAGCCGGCCGCTTGCATCATGTCCATCAACTCTTGCGGGGTTCGCAGGCGACCGTCCCCCATGGCCAGCAGATAAAAATGGAAGTAAGCATCCACAGAGGCATCTCCAGAGCCTCCCTCAGGCTGGGACTGAGCCATTGGCTCAGCCAGCAAAATCGTGCCCCCAACAGGCAACGCGTCGTAGGCTTTTTGCAAAATCTGACGCACCACCGCATCAGGGTGGTCATGGGCCACGCGCACCAAGCTGATGAGGTCAGCACCTGAGGGCAAGGGGTCGTCCAAGAAGCTGCCCGGGTGCAGACTGACGCGCTCACTCAAGCCCTTGGCTCGCATGTTCTCCTTGGCCAATGCCAGCACGGGGGGCAAGTCAAACCATGAAATTCAGGTGCGGTGCATGCGCTGCCAGCTCGCTCACAAATCGGCCCCGCCCCGCCCCGACATCCAGCACACAACGGTGTTCGCTGAAGAAATACGAAGACAAAATTTCTTGCA
>CAIVLE010000172.1 GCA_903906635.1 uncultured Burkholderiales bacterium
CATCAAGGCAGAGGAATTTGCTGCACGTGGTATCACCACTGTCGCTGACGTCATGATGACACTCCCCCAGTCAATTTCACTCGCACCTTCCAACGCGGGTGCAGGTACCAACATCAACTTGCGTGGCATTGGTGTGAACAGGACCCTCGTCTTGGTCAATGGCAGAAGACTTGCCAACGAAGCCACTGCAGACGGATTTGTCAACTTGGACGTCATTCCATTCAGCGCCATTGAACGCGTTGAGGTCTTGAATGACGGCGCATCTTCACTTTATGGTTCAGATGCGATCGGTGGCGTGGTCAACTTCATCACCAAAAAATCCTACAACGGATCTGCCGTAACCGCTCAAATGGGCAAACCCCAAAGATCTGGTGGTGGAGATGAGCAAAGAATCAGTTTCATCACAGGTAAAGGCGACCTCCAACAAGACGGTTTCAATTGGTTTGCAACTGTAGACATGCACCAAAGAAGCCGCTTGGCAGAGTCTGATCGTGGCTTTTTGAGCAGCAACGCAGCGCTCACTGCCCTTGGAAGGTCCCCCACCACTGGAGCAGGATCTTATGCATACCCTGCCAACGTGGTG
Source organism: uncultured Burkholderiales bacterium (assembly GCA_903906635.1). Taxonomy (GTDB): domain Bacteria; phylum Pseudomonadota; class Gammaproteobacteria; order Burkholderiales; family Burkholderiaceae_C; genus Limnohabitans. The sequence continues at coordinate 584 of CAIVLE010000172.1, forward strand.
AGCACAGCATCGTCCAAAACGCCTGGCAATCCTTACTACGCAAGCGGATGTCAAGCTCCCTACACTGTACAAGCGGCAAGCAACACATGCTTATTGAACGCTGACAACTACAACACAGCTCTCTATGGCAATCAACAGTTGAGCTTCTACACCAAAGGCACCATTCAACACGATGCCGATCACACCACTACCTTTGAGTACATTCGTGGACAAGAGTACATCGACTCGGTCAGAAATCCTGCAACTTCAGCCCCTATTTCTTATGGTGGTACAACGGGCTTCACATCTGTGGCAGCACCGATCATCACCTCCGCCAGCAGCCCCTTCTATCCTGGTGGTTCAGCTGGCGTGCCTGCCATTCCAGGATTGTCTGGTCCTTTGACCGTTCAATACGCCCTGCCCACCATGGCTGCCACAAAAGACTTACAAGTCAACCACCGCTTTGTCGTGAACGATCAAGGCGTGTTAGGTGATTGGGACTACAAAGCGGGCGCAAATTACGGCATCAGTAACCGCAACATCACAGCTGCCCAAGGCATCTACAATGCACAAGCTTTGAATGCGGGCATCTCCAACGGCACCATCAATCCGTTTGGTGCTCAAACGACCGCTGGCCAAAACTACCTCAACAGCATTGACATGAGCGGCACGACTTTGAGAGCGGCCTCATCAACTTTCCTAGGCGTCGATGGCACACTCAGTCGTGAAATTGGTCAACTCGAGGGTGGCGCGATGTCCCTGGCGATTGGAGGAGACATCCACCAAGACACGAACAAAGACCAAAAAATGTTGGCAGGCCTCTATGCTGCACCAGTTTCTGCTGCTCCAACTTGGGCCAACAGCCAACGAATCGTGAGCGCTTTGTTTGCCGAGGTTGACATGCCTGTCACCAAGAAATTGACGCTCAATGCCGCAATTCGCGATGATCGCTACAGCGATGTTGGCAACACCATCAACCCCAAGGCAAGCTTCCGCTTCCAACCCAGCAAAGAAGTCATGTTCAGAGGCTCTGCCAGTACTGGCTTTAGAGCACCCACCCTCTCAGACATGTATGGCTATACCGTTGCAGGTGCCAATACGACGACTTCAGCTGCAATGGATGACCCACTCCTTTGCCCAAGTGCAACACCCAACATCTCCGGTACGGGTAAGGCTGTGGCAGGACAAATTTCATCGATTGTTTGTAACGTCAAGCAACCCTTGCGCACAGGTGCAACCTCTAACTTGTCTCCTGAGAAATCACAAACCTTCACCATTGGTACTGTGATTCAGCCCAACAAGGACACCATCTTCTCAGTGGATTACTGGCACATCAACATGACCGACATGATCGCTAGCCTTCCCCAGGCTGCCTTCATGAGCAACCCAGCTGCTTATTCCAGCATCTTTGTGCGCAATCCTGATGGAAGTTTGGCTTACATCAATGACACCCTCACCAACTTGGGCGGCCAAAAGGTGTCTGGTATCGATTTGAGCGGAAACTACCAATTCCCAACTTCAAGTGCAGGTATCTTCAAAGTCGGATTGGACGGCACATACCTCACACAGTTTGACAACCAAATTGTCAACGGCGGACCCTGGGTCTCAAACATTGGTCAGTTCGGTTTGGCTGGCAACGGAACGGTGAGCTCATTGCCCATCGTGAGCTTCCGCTGGAGACATAACCTTCGCTTGCAATGGGTCAAGGGAGACTGGAGCACTCAAGTTACCGAGAGCTTCAATTCAAGCTACATGGATCAAAACACGACTACTGTTCCTGCAGCCAACAATCACGTGATTCCTGCATATTCTGTCGTGAATTTGTCAGTTTCTTACAGTGGCATCAAGAACATGACCATTGTGGGTGGAATCAACAATTTGTTTGACGTGATGCCTCCTGCAACGAACAACAGCTCATACACCTATGGATACTTGAGCAGTGCTGCAAGCCCATTGGGTCGTTCATTCATCACTTCAGTCGCTTACAAGTTCTGATTGAGTGAAGTTTAAGGAACCAATACCTAATGGTATTGGTTCCTTTTTTTATTTGTACGCTCGCTTTTCTACTTCTCACCCAACAACCTAAGTTCACTGAATTCAAATCCATGATCAAGCGAAGAAACGTCATCCAACTTTTGTCCATCCCTTCAGCTGCTTTTGAATCCGCATTTGCAAACGCAAAATCATTTGATCCTTGGCATGCAGCTCAAAGCATTACCAATTCATTCAATCGAGCGCTGAAATTTCGGAACAAAGATTACATGGCGACAGACTTTGGGGCCAAAGTGTGCGAAGTTTCTCCGAAATCCATTTGGGTTGCATTTGAGTCAAAAGTCACTCAAGACTCCCCTATCAAAGATGCCTTCGATTCTTGCTCAGCCATCAATGCAGCCATCCGCCAATGCCACAATGATGGCGGTGGACGGGTCGTCATTCCAAGCGGTCACTGGCTTTGCAATGGCCCTATTGTTTTACTCTCAAACGTTCACTTGCATCTTCAAAAAAACACCGTCTTGTACTTCGGCAACAACCCAAAAGACTACGCCAAAAACGGACAATATGACTGTGGTGAGAACGGTAAACTCACCCTGTCCAGATGGGAGGGAAATGACTTACTGAACTTCTCACCATTGATTTACGCATATGGACAGAAAAACATTGCCTTGACAGGTGCGGATTGGTCCAGTGTTTTGGATGGCCAAGGTGGAGTGGATTTTGAAAACGACACCGATTGTTGGTGGTCTTGGAAAGGCAGGAGCCGCTCCGCTTTCAGCGACACAGATGTGCATGTGACGAACCAAGGGAAATCGGAATCGCACGTGAATCCCAATAACCCAGAACGACTGAGTTTGGCGGTCCCTACCCTCACAACACAACAAGAAAAATACCTACAAGGCGAAGGTGATCGCTTCAGAAGAGATCCAGAATTCCTC
>CAIVLE010000173.1 GCA_903906635.1 uncultured Burkholderiales bacterium
CCCTGCGATGGCAAGAGGACCAGTCGCGCGACACCCGAGAAAACGCACGCATGACCGCTCAGCAGCTGCACCGTGATGGCATCACCCGCATTGCCCTGGTCACCCATGCTTGGCACATGCCGCGCAGCGTACGCCAGTTTGAAACGGCCGGGTTCGAGGTCACGCCGGCGCCCATGGGCTTTCTTCACCACGACATGCACCCGGTGCTACTGTGGTTGCCCCACGCCCAGGCACTGCGCGAGAGTGGCTGGCTGATCAAGGAGTGGCTGGGGCTGCGCTTGACGTGAGTCCGATGAGCTGACAACAACCGATACTTTTAGGTGACTCGAGGTATATTACTAACCAACGAGTCATTAGAAACATGTCGGCACTCCACGAAACACACCTTGCGCCTGCAGAGCCACAGCACAAACGGGAGAGACGCAAACAAGCGCGTCCCGGTGAGTTGTTGGACGCGGCCTTGCGTTTGTTTGTCGAAAAGGGATTTGCCGCCACTCGGGTCGAGGAGGTGGCCTTGCATGCCGGGGTATCCAAGGGCACCTTGTTTTTGTACTTCCCGACCAAGGAAGACCTCTTCAAAGCGGTGGTTCACGAAAACATCGTCAAACTGTTTCCGGCTTGGAACGAAGAGTTCAAAAGCTTTGTCGGCAGCAGCGGTGACATGCTGCGTTTTGCCATGGTGACTTGGTGGAACCAGATGGGCAACACACCAGCGAGCGGCATTGTGAAGTTGGTCATGAGCGAAGCCAAGAACTTTCCGGACATTGCCGCGTTCTATCAAGAGCAAGTGATTCGCCCCGGCCACGGGTTGCTGCGCCAGATCTTGGCGCGGGGCGTCGCCAGCGGCGAGTTTCGAGACTTGGACTTGGACCAAGCGGTCTACACCGTGGTCGCGCCGATGATTTTTTTGATGATGTGGAAGCACTCCTTGGGCGCATGCGCCGCATCCGCAGACATCGTCGACCCCGAACGCTTCATCCACACCCAAGTCGACGTGCTGCTGCACGGTTTGACCGCCTCCCCCACTTTGTGAGCTGACCATGCGCTTTCTCAAACTCCGTTGGATAGTCATTGCCCTGGTGCTGCTCGCCTTGGTGGGCGGGGTGTGGCGTGCCCTGTCAGCGCGCCAACAACAAAAAGAGGCGGCGGCTACACCCACGCCGGCCATCAGCCAAATTGAATTGGCCGCGCAAGATGTGTGGACGCTGCAGGCGCGCGAGATCACCCAAACCCTGGCCCTATCGGGCACGCTCAAAGCCTTGAACTACGCCGTCATCAAAGCCCAGGTGGCGGGTCAGTTGAAAGAGTTCAGTGTGCGTGAAGGCGATGTGGTCCGAGCCGGCCAAGTGCTCGCGCGCATCGACCCCACCGAATACCAACGCCGTTGGCAGCAAGCCAAAGACCAAGCGGATGCAGCTAAATCGCAAATGGAAATCGCCCAACGTCAATGGGACACCAACCGGGCTTTGGTGGACCAGGGCTTCATCGCCAAAACCGCGCTCGACAACTCCCAAGCCTCTTACGAAGGCGCTGTGGCCACCTACCAAGCGGCCATAGCGGGTGCCGCAGTGGCTCGCAAAACTCTGGATGACGCCGTGCTGTACGCCCCCTTCTCGGGTGTGGTGGCACTGCGGGCAGCGCAAGCAGGTGAACGAGTGAGTGTGGACACCAAGGTGCTGGAGTTGGTGGACTTGAGCCAGCTCGAGGTGGAAGTGCCCCTGAGCCCCAGCGACTCGGTGGACGTGCGCGTGGGCCAAGTTGCCCAGTTGCAAGTGGAGGACCGTCCAGAGATGCTCAGCGCCAGCGTCCAACGCATCAGCCCCAGTGCACAGGTGGGCAGTCGCAGCGTCTTGGTCTACTTGGCCATTCAGCAGCCCGCGGGCTTGCGCCACGGCTTGTTTGCCAAAGGCCACTTGAACCTTCAGCGGCGGCGTCTGCTGGCGCTGCCCCTGTCGGCCGTGCGCACCGATCGGGCCCGGCCGTATGTGCAAGTGCTCAAAACCGAGGGAAACCAAGTTCAAGTGGCCCATCAAGTGGTCAGCTTGGGGCTGCGAGGCAGCGACGCCAGCGACCCCAGTGACAGCCAAGCCTGGGTGGGCGTTGAAGGCATTGAAGCGGGGACCCAGGTTCTCAAAGGCCATGTGGGGGCCTTGCGTGAGGGCTTGCGCGTGAAGTTCACCGCGCCGGCCCCAGCCTCCTCCAGCATCGCACCCTGAACGCGCGCCATGTGGTTCACCCGTGTCAGCTTAAAAAACCCGGTCCTCGCGACCATGGTGATGTTGGCCTTTGTCGTGCTGGGCTTGTTCTCCTACCAGCGGCTGCAAGTGGACCAGTTTCCCAACGTCGATTTTCCGGTGGTGGTCATCACCACGGAATACCCGGGCGCCTCGCCTGAGATCGTGGAGAGTGAGGTCAGCAAAAAAATCGAAGAAGCCGTCAACTCCATCGCTGGCATCAATTCGCTGACCTCGCGCAGCTACGAAGGTCAGTCGGTGGTGGTGGTGGAGTTTCAACTCCAAATCGACGGCCGCAAGGGTGCCGAGGATGTGCGCGAAAAAGTCGCCAACATCCGCCCCACCCTGCGCAGCGATGTCAAAGAGCCCAAGGTGCTGCGCTTTGATCCGGCCAGCCGAGCCATTTGGTCACTGGCTGTCTTGCCGGCCCAACCCGCAGATGGCAGCCCCGCGTCGGCCACGGCAGCCGTCGAGTTGACCAACTGGGCCGATCAAGTCCTCAAAAAACGGCTTGAAAACGTGCGCGGCGTAGGAGCGGTCACCCTGGTGGGGGGCACCAAGCGTGAGCTCAACCTCTACCTCAACCCACAAGCCATGGCGTCTTTGGGGGTGAGCGCGGACCAAGTGGTCAATGCCGTGCGTACCGAGAGCCAAGACCAACCGGTAGGAGCCCTTCGCTCCTTGCAACAAGACCGGGTCATCCAAGTCGAGGGCCGCATGTTGCGCCCTGAGGACTTTGGGCACATCATCGTTGCGCGCCGTGGCACAACCGCCATTCGTTTGTCGCAAGTCGCACGTGTGGCTGATGGCGCGCAAGAGGTGGAAAGCCTCGCGCTGTACAACGGCCAGCGCACGCTGTTGATGACCGTGCAAAAAGCCCAAGACGAGAACACCATCGACGTGATCGACGGCCTGAACCAAACGCTGGAAGAAATTCGCCCCTTGTTGCCCCAAGGCGTGCGCTTGGAGCCCGTCCAAGACAGCGCGCGCCCCATTCGAGTGGCGGTCAACAATGTGCGGCAAACCCTGATCGAAGGGGCGCTGCTGACGGTGTTGATCGTGTTTTTGTTCTTGAACTCTTGGCGCTCTACCGTCATCACCGGACTGACCTTGCCAATTGCCATCATTGGCACCTTTTTGTTCATGTACATGTTGGGCTTTACCGTGAACATGGTCACGTTGATGGCGCTGTCTTTGTGCGTGGGCTTGCTGATTGACGACGCGATTGTGGTGCGAGAAAACATCGTGCGCCATGTGCAAATGGGCAAACCCCCTTACCAAGCGGCCTTGGACGGCACGCAAGAAATTGGTTTGGCCGTGATGGCCACCACGCTGTCGATCGTGGCGGTGTTCTTACCCATTGGATTCATGGGCGGGATCATCGGCAAGTTCTTCCACCAGTTTGGCTTGACCATCGTGGCGGCCGTGTTGATTTCGATGTTTGTGAGTTTCACACTCGACCCGATGCTGTCGTCCATCTGGCACGACCCCGCCATCCATGCCCCTGGGCAGCACGGGCAGGCCAACCTGTACGACCGCACGCTGGGGCGCGTGACGGCCTGGTTTGAGCGCCGCACCGAGCGTTTGAGCGAAGCCTACCAACGCATCTTGTCTTGGGCTTTGCACCACCCCAAAGCCACGGTGGGGCTGGCTGTGGCCACCTTTGTCGGCAGCATCTTCATGGTGCCCTTGCTCGGTACCGAGTTTGTGCCCAAGGCCGACTTCTCCGAAACCTATGTGAACTTCTACACCCCGGTGGGCTCCTCGCTCGAAGCCACTGAGGCCAAAGCCCAGCAGGTCGAGGCCATCATCCGGGAGTTTCCAGAAGTTCGCTACACCTTGGCCACGCTCAACACGGGCTCGGCCAACGGCAAAATTTACGCGGCACTGTATGTGCGCTTGGTGGATCGGCGCTTGCGCCAACGCACCGTGGATGACATGTCTGCCGTGTTGCGCGAGCGCTTGCAGCACGTGCCAGGCATCACCGTCACGCACGCAGGCTTGCTCGACACCATGGGCGGTAACAAGCAAATTGAGTTTTCTTTGATGGGGACCGATTTGCGCGAACTCGAACGCCTGACCCAGCAGGTGATGCATGCGGTGCGACCCATTGCGGGTCTGGTCGACCTTGACTCCAGCATCAAGCCAGACAAGCCCACGGTGCAAGTCAAGGTCCAAACAGAGGCCGCCAGTGACTTGGGGCTGTCTTTGGGCAGCATTGGCAGCCAGTTGCGCACCATGGTGGCGGGCCAAACCGTCACCAATTGGCGAGCCGGCGATGACCAAACCTACGATGTGAATGTGCGCTTGGAGCCGAGCGCTCGCACCCGCTTGCAAGACCTCGAGCGACTGCCCTTGCCCTTGAACAATGCCGCCGATGGCGCCACCCGCGTCGCACGACTCAACCAAGTCGCTCAGGTGCTCGAGGGCACAGGTCCCAACCAAATCAACCGACGCGATTTAAAGCGCGAGGTCGCCATCAATGCCAACGTGTACAACCGCTCCTCGGGCGAGGTGTCCAATGACATCCGTCAGGTCATGCAAGGCATCGCCTTGCCACCGGGCTACAAGTTTCAATTTGGCGGCTCCACCAAGAGCATGCAAGAGTCGTTTGGGTATGCCATCTCGGCCTTGGTCTTGGCGGTGGTCTTCATCTACATGATTTTGGCCAGCCAGTTCAAGAGCTTTTTACAACCCATGGCGCTCATGACGGCGCTGCCCTTGACGCTGATTGGGGTGGTGTTGGCCCTTTTGATGTTTGGCTCGTCCTTGTCGATGTTTTCCGTCATTGGCATGGTCATGTTGATGGGCTTGGTGACCAAGAACGCAATTTTGTTGGTTGACTTCGCCATCCGTGCCCGCCAAGACCAGCAGCTTGAAGACGGCTCCATCCAACCCGGCTTGTCCCGCAACGACGCGTTGTTGCTGGCCGCCCGTGTGCGCTTGCGACCGATTTTGATGACCACGCTGGCCATGATTTTTGGCATGGTGCCTCTGGCCTTTGCCATTTCCGAGGGCTCCGAGCAGCGTGCCCCCATGGGACAAGCGGTGATGGGTGGCGTGCTCACGTCGTCGCTGCTGACTTTGGTGGTCGTGCCAGTGGTGTACGGCTACATGGATGATCTGGCGCAATGGTTGCGACGACTTTGGGGATCCGACCCCAAGCAGGCACCCGCTGACCGCTAAAATTGAAGGCTTGGGGCCTGCTTGCCCCCTCAGACGAATTTGGAGTATTGAGATGAACCAAGAACAAGCCCGCTTCAACATGGTGGAGCAACAAATCCGCCCTTGGCAGGTGCTCGACAAGGCGGCGCTGCAGGTGCTCTCTGCGTTGCCACGCGAATTGTTTGTCCCCCAGGCTTACCAAGCCTTGGCCTACACCGACACCGAAATCCCCTTGGGCCACGGCCAAACCATGGTGCCGCCGCGCATCGATGCGCGGTTGATGCATGACCTGCACTTGAACGGCAGCGAAAAAGTCCTGGAAGTGGGCACCGGCAGCGGCTACCTCAGCGCCTTGTTGGCCGGGCGCGCCCAGCGCGTCATCAGCTTGGAGATCAACCCCGAGTTGGCCAGCACGGCACGCGCGAATTTGCAGCGCGCTGGTGTGACCAACGTCGACGTGCGGGTGGGCGATGGCAGCTTGGGCAGTGCAGCAGATGGGCCGTTTGACGCCATCGTGCTCGGGGGCTCGGTGAGCGAAGTGCCCCAAGCTTTGTTGGATCAACTCCAAGTCGGCGGCCAGCTGGTGGCCATCGTGGGCTCAGACCCCGTGATGTGCGCCACACGCTTTACTCGCACCGCACCGCAGAGCTGGCAAAGCAAAGTCCTGTGGGACAGCTTCGTGCCCCGCTTGCAAGGCTTTGCACAGCCCAGCCGCTTTCACTTTTAAGCTCGACCCATGATCGATCAAATTCAGCCCGCGCAACTCGCGGCTTGGGCGACACAAAATGCCGCACTCGGTGCCACCGTGGTGTTGGATGTGCGTGAGCCTTGGGAAGTCCAAACGGCTTGTGTGGTGGCGCAAGGCTTTGAGCTGCTCACCATCCCCATGAGCAGCGTGCCTGTTCGCTTGCAAGACTTGCCCCGCGAGCGCCCGATTGCCTGCTTGTGCCACCACGGCGCGCGCAGCATGCAAGTGGCGATGTTTTTAGCCCAGCAAGGCTTTGACAGAGTGGCCAACATCACGGGCGGCATCAACGCCTGGTCCTCGCAAGTCGACCCCACTGTGCCCACGTATTGAATTTTGAAAGAACCGCATGTCGCCCACCCGCCCCTCATACTCGCCCTCGTACTCGCCCTCATCCTTGCCCCGCGCCGTCTTGCGCGCCTTGCCTTTGGCCGCGGCCCTGACGTTTGCGTTTGCCTCTGGCGTGCAAGCCCAAAGCTTGGTCGAGCTGTATGACGCAGCGCGTGGCCATGACGCCACTTACATAGCGGCCAAGTCCTTGTACGACGCCAACTTGGCCAAAGCCAACCAGACCTTGGGTGGCATCTTGCCCAACATCGCCTTGTCTGCTTCGGTCTCACGAACTTACTTTGACATGCGATATGACAGCGGCGTCACCCCCCCGGGCTTTATCAACCCACGCTACTACGGCACAGCCTCGGGCGGTGTGACACTGACTCAGCCCCTGTACCGTCCAGCCGTTTGGTACACCTACAAACAAGGCGGCCCCTTGCTCCAGCAAGCTGCAGCCCAATACGAAGCGGCCGAACAAGACCTGTTGGTGCGTGTCTCGCAGGCTTACTTTGATGTGCTCACCAGCGAAGACAGCCTGGAGTTGGTGCAAGCCCAAAAGAAAGCCGTCGGCGAACAACTGGCATCGGCCAAACGCAACTTTGAGGTTGGCACCACCACCATCACCGGGGTGCGCGACGCGCAAGCGCGCTTTGACCTGACAACCGCCCAAGAAATTGCTGCGGACAACGATGTGCGCATCAAACGCCTGGCGCTGGACTTGGTGGTGGGCTTGAGCAACGCCAAACCCAAACGCTTGATTGACAACAGCCTGCTGGTCAAAGCTCCCTCAGAAGACGTGAATGTCTGGGTGTCGCAATCCGAATCGGTGAGCCCTGCCGTGCGGCAAGCGCAATTGGCCTTGGACGTCGCCACGCTAGAGGTCAGCAAAGCGCAAGCGGGTCACAAACCCACGCTTGACGCTCAAGTCAATTACGCAGGCACGCGCAACACCAGTGGCACATCTAACACCACCACCAGTGTCTCTGACACGCACATCTACACACCCTCGGCGGCCATTGTCTTGAACCTGCCGATCTTCTCGGGCTTTGCCACCGACTACCGCATCAAAGAAACCGTGTCCTTGGAGAGCAAGGCACGCGCTGACTTGGAGGCGGCTAAGCGCAGCACCGCCCAAGCCACTCGCACCGCGTATTTCGGCGTGGTCTCTGGCTTGAGTCAAGTGCAAGCGTATGAAGCGGCTGAGGCCTCTAGCCAAAGCTCATTGGACGCCAACAAACTCGGGTATTCGGTGGGTGTGAACATCAACATCGATGTCTTGAACGCACAAAGCCAGCTCTACCAAACCAAGCGCGACTTGGCCAAAGCACGCTACGACGTGTTGGTGGGTACCTTGAAACTGCGCCAAGCCGCGGGAACTCTGACCCCGCTGGACCTGCAACCGATCAACGCCCTGCTCAAGCCTTGAGGTAAGGTGCAAGCGCCGCTGCCGTGCGCTGCGCGGCACCGCGGTGGGCTTGAGAGAAAGCCACACACGCCGCCACATGGGCGCTCTCATCGGGTGCAAAACGCACCATCTGCAAGGCCGTGACGGTGGCCTGAGCCATGTCTTGCACCCGCACGGCAGCACCCGCGTCTTGGGCCAACTCGGCCGCTTGGGCAAAGTTAAAGGTGTGGGGCCCCATCAGCACCGGGCAGCCTCACGCCGTGGCCTCGATCAGGTTTTGCCCGCCAAAAGCCGCAAAGCTGCCACCCAGCAAGGCCACATCGGAGAGGCCGTAATAAAGCGCCATCTCCCCCAAGGTATCGCCCAACCACACGGTGTTCACATCGCCGGCATGCGTGGAAGGGGGCCCATCCACCCATTGGCTGCGGCGTGACACCTGCCAGCCGCGCGATTGCAGCATCTGCGCCACCTCGTCAAAGCGCTGCGGGTGGCGCGGCACCACCAACCAATGGACTGCGTTGAGATGCGCACGCTCGTCTAAGGGATCGTCTTTCAGCGCTTGCAAGGCGTCCAGCCAGAGTGCTTCCTCGCCCTCGCGTGAACTGGCCAACACAACCACTGGGCGCGTCAAGCGCTGCGACCACACCAAGGCCTGGGCCAGTTGCTGGGGGTTGGGTTGGGCGTCGAACTTCAAATTGCCGAGCACGCCTTGCACCCGGGCCCCCAAGGTGCGCAGACGTTGGGCATCGGCCTCGGTTTGGGCCCACACCGCCGTCAACCCGGCGTAGGCCGGGCCCGACAGCCAAGACAGGCGCTGGGCTTGGCGCATGCTTTTTTCGCTCATGCGCGCATTCACCAGCACCAAGGGCACCTGAGCTCGTTGGCAAGCCGCCACCCAGTTGGGCCACACCTCGGTCTCTAGCACGATGCCCAACTGCGGTTTGAATTTCGTCAAAAATCGCTGCACCACGGCAGGCGTGTCCCAGGGCTGCCACACCTGCACATCGCCTGGGTGCAACAGACTTTGGCCACTCGCGCGGCCCGTGGCCGTGCCGTGGGTCAACACGATATGTAATCCCGGATGCGCCAAACGCAGCGCTTGCAGCAGCACCTCAGCCGCGCGGGTCTCACCCAGCGACACCGCATGCACCCAGACATAGCCGGCTGCTTGGGTAGCGATCGATGCTTGGGGAGCCAGCGGCGCTTGGGTGTAGCGGCCAAAGCGCTCCGCCACCGCCACCAAGTACCCTGGCTCAACGCGTCCGCGGCGTTGCAGCTTCCAACGCAACAGCGGCTGCAACGCCCACACCAAGGCGCTGTAGAGCCAGCGCATCACGGCTGCCCACCCACAGGCCAACTCGGGTTGACCTGCTCCATGCCCCAGCGGGAGGAAGGCTCCGATGGCGGGGTCTGCACACAACGCTGCCAGGCTTGCCATACAGCGTCCACCGTGGGCGTGGGGCAGTCCACCAAGGCGCATTGCCTGGCAAGCCCCTGTGGGCCGGTGCGCCACGCAGTGTCAAAGTTGTAGATCTGCACATGCGGCAAATCCAATGCCACCGCGATGTGGCTCAAGCCGCTGTCCACACCGATCACGCCCGTGCACTGCGCCATCTCGCTGGTGAGCGCGTGCAGCGACATCCGCGGCCACACCACAGCGCCTGGCAGCATCTCGGCCAAGGCTTCGCTGCGAATGCGCTCGGCCTCGTTGCCGTGGGGCAGCGCCACATCCAAGCCCGAGCGCTTGAGCCGTTGGCCCAGCTCAAACCAATGGGCCAGTGGCCATTCTTTATCGGCCCGAGACGTGCCATGCACCAACACCACCCAAGGCTTGGGCTGTGTGGTGGGCTCAGAGGCGGGGGCCACCAAGCCATAGTTCAAATGCGCAGGCCGTGCGTAGCCCAAGGCCTGAGCACAGACCTCGCGGGCGCGATCAACCGCGTGGATGTGCGGTGTCACGCGCACCGCCACGTCAGCCACCCAACGCGTGGCTCGCTCGTAGCCTGAGCCCTCGGTGCGGTTGGCCATGGCAACGCGTTTTCCGCCCGGCGTGGTGCGAGCCAACCACGCCACCAGGGCGGACTTGGTGAGGCCTTGCAAGTCCAACACGGCGTCGTAGGTTTGTTGCTGCAGCTCAGTTTTGAAAGCGCGCCACTCAGCGCGCGTGGTGCTTGACCACGGGTCTTTGCGCCAGCGGCGCAGCTCACACGCAATCACACGGTGCACCGCCGGGCAGCTTGCGACCACAGGCGCAAAGCCGCGTTCGAGCACCCAATCGATCTGCGCGTTGGGAAACGCCGCTTGGATGTCCATCACCGCGGGGAGGGTGTGCACCACATCCCCCAAAGATGACAGCTTGACCACCAACACCTTCAAGGCGCGCAGGTCGGGGCCGGAGCGCAGGCTCAATGCGCGGCCTCCTGAAAGGCGGCATCGGGCTTGACTTGGCGCAGCAAAGCCAGCATGTCGTGCTCGATGCGGGCCAAGGCTTGTGGGGTCTGGCCCTCAAAACGCAACACCAACACAGGGGTGGTGTTGGAAGCTCGGATCAACCCAAAGCCATCCACCCAGTCAATGCGCAAGCCGTCAATCACGCACACCTCGGGTTGGTGCTCAGGCGAGGGCACGCCCCCAGACGCCACCAACTGCTGCAGCGCCGCGCTCACGCGGTGGGGCTCGCCCTCGACGCAACCCACATTGAGCTCAGGCGTGGAGTGGCTCGTGGGCAAGGCGTTCAAGACAGCGCTGGCGTTCGCACTGCGGCTGACGATCTCGAGCAAGCGGCACCCGGCGTAGGTGCCGTCGTCAAAGCCATACCAACGCTCTTTGAAAAAGATGTGGCCACTCATCTCGCCCCCTAAGGGTGAGTCGACTTCCTTCATTTTGGCTTTGATGAGCGAGTGGCCGGTTTTGAACATCAAGGCCTGACCGCCTGCGCTGCGAATCGCGGGGGCCAAGCGTTGCGAGCACTTGACATCAAACACGATGGTGCCACCGGGCACACGCGTGAGCACGTCTTGGGCAAACAACGTCATCTGGCGGTCCGGAAAAATGATCTGCCCGTCTTTGGTCACGATGCCTAAGCGGTCCCCGTCACCATCAAAGGCCAGGCCCAACTCAGCATCGGTGGTTTGCAGCGCGTGGATGACGTCGTTCAAGTTCTCCAGTTTGCTGGGGTCTGGGTGGTGGTTGGGAAAATGGCCATCGACCTCGCTGAACAACTCGATCACCTCGCAGCCCAGCGACCGAAAGATGGCCGGTGCGCTGGCCCCAGCAATGCCGTTGCCGCAATCGACCACCACTTTCATGGGGCGGCTCAAGCAGATGTCGCCCACGATGCGGGCTTGGTAATCGGCACTCACATCCACAGCGCGCACGCTGCCACCGGAGTTCAAGACCCAAGTTTGCGCTTGCATGATCTCGCGCAGGCCTTGGATTTCATCGCCGTAGATCGCCCGCCCCCCCAAGACCATCTTGAAGCCGTTGTAGTCCTTGGGGTTGTGGCTGCCCGTGACTTGAATGCCACTGCGGCACAGGGTGTTGGCCGCGAAGTACAGCATGGGCGTGGTGACCGCGCCCACGTCAATCACCTCAAGGCCTGTTTCGACCAAACCACGCACCAAGGCTTGCACCAAGGAGGGCCCGCTCAAGCGACCATCCCGGCCCACAGCCACCACGGTTTCGCCACAGGCTCGGGCATGGGTGCCAAAGGCCAGGCCTAGGGCATGGGCCACGTCGACGTTGAGGGTGCTGGGCACGACACCACGGATGTCGTAGGCTTTGAAAATGGAAGGATTGACTTGCATGAAGGAGATTGTAGAGAGCGGGGGGACGTGGTGCTTTAAAACACAAAAATGCGCAAGGCTAGGATAATGACCCACCAAGTACACACCATGACCAAGCCCTCGTCCACCGTCCAGCATCAAACCATTGCGACTCCCTTGGGTGACGTGGGTTTGGCCGCCAGCCACGCGGGCTTGGTGGGGGTGTGGTTTGTCGGTCAGGCCCACGCCCCCCAAACCCAAGGCTGGCAAGAGGTGAGCCGGTCTGAGGCCAAGCGCCACCCCGTATTGGACCTCGCGCATGCGCAATTGACGCAATACCTGGCTGGCGAGCGCCAGCGCTTTGAGTTGCCACTGGCCTTGCCCTTTGGCACGCCGTTTCAACAGCGTGTGTGGCATGCCTTGCAAACCATTGCCTATGGGCAAACCACCCATTACGGGGACATTGCCCAGCGCGTGGGCTCCCCCAACGCCGTTCGTGCCGTGGGTGCGGCCATTGGGCGCAACCCCTTGAGCATGGTCATTGCCTGCCACCGCGTGCTGGGCGCCAACGGTGCACTGACCGGCTATGCCGGGGGCATCGCGCGCAAAAAGTCACTGCTGGCTTTGGAAGCAGCCCACGCGTGAACCCCAAACCACTGCCTTGGCGCCAATGGGTGCCCGACTTTGTTTTGCTGGCGCTGCTGTGGGGCTCCTCGTTTTTGTTCATGCGCGAAGGTGCCGTCTCCTTTGGGCCGGTGAGTACCGCTTGGGTGCGCGTGCTGTTGGCCGCACTGATGCTCACTCCGGTGGTGATCTGGCGCGGTGAGGTGGGTACGCTGCGCCAGCACTGGCGCCACACATGGGTGGTGGGTGTACTCAGCTCAGGCCTGCCGTTTGTGCTGTACGCCTACGCTTTGCTGCACATCTCCACTGGCATGTCCTCGATCTTGAATGCCACCACCCCGTTGTTTGGGGCCCTCATCGCTTGGTTTTGGCTGGGCGAGCGCTTGAACAGTGCGCGAGCGCTCGGGCTGGCCTTGGGCTTTGGGGGCGTTTTGTTGCTCGTGAGCGATGTCCCCGGGGGCATGGGTTTTCGCTCCGGCGGCACGGGCTTGGCGGTGCTGGCTTGCCTGGGAGCCACGAGTTGCTACGGATTAGCGGGCAGCTTCATCCAGCGTTACCTCCAAGGCGTCTCGCCCATGGTGGTCGCCAGCGGCAGTTTGTGGGGTGCGAGCGTGTTTTTGGCACTGCCCGCAGTGTGGCTGTGGCCCGCGCAAGCGCCCTCGGCGCATGCGTGGCTGGCTTTGGGGGCGGCGGGCTTGCTGTGCACAGCCTTGGCGTATTGGCTCTATTTCCGCTTGATCAGCCGCACGGGGCCGGCGCGTGCTTTGACCGTGACCTACCTGATTCCCGTATTTGCCAATGTGATTGGCATCGTGCTGCTGGACGAAGTCATCACCCATTGGATGCTGCTGGGCGGTTTGGTGGTGATCATCGGCACCGCGCTGGCCTCGGGCTTGGTGGGGTTGGGGCGAGCGCCAAAGCTGTGAAACAAGGCACGCTGGGCGTGTCACATCCCCTGCTCACCACATCTCCTGCGCATCAGATACCCTGTGGCGAAGGCCGCGCGGTTTACCCCTGAGCTACGCATCCATCTCGAGGTGGTTGAAAGTGGCGTGTTCTTGCGCATTGCAGCACTGGCCCAATTGCCCCTGGCTCAAAAGGACAATGCGTTGGACACAAACCTTCACAGGGGAGAGGTCATGGCAACTGGCCTTGTGGGTGCTGAAGTGTTCAGATGGCCCATCCAAGCAAACTGTGGTTGCCAGCTCACTCCAACATGGACTGGCGCGATTGGGGTCATGCACATGACAGGGCACGAGCCGCCCCGAGGCGTTGTGGTTTAGCATCCCGCGCAGTTTCAACCATCTCTCAGGAGCACACCGTGCGCATCGCCACCTACCGCCATCTCAACCAACGCCACGTCGGCCAAGTCTCGGCCGATGGCCAACACGTCACCGCTTTTCAAGTCAGCGCAGAGGTGGCCGAGCACGGTGCCTTGCGTCTGATCGAGAGCCTGATGGCTGGCGGCACACTGCCAGCGCTGGCCACCACAGCAGTGCCCCTGAAAGACGTCCACCTCGAAGCCCCGCTGCCGCTGCCACGGCGCAACATCTGGTGCGTGGGCCGCAACTACCACGAGCACGCCAAAGAACTCTCAGCCTCGGTCTTCAAAGACAGCAACACCAACACCCAGGCTTGGCCCATTGTGTTTACCAAAGTGCCCGAGTGCGTGGTGGGCCCCACCGACGCTGTGCAGTTGCCCGGCAGTGCCGTGTCTGAGCAAATCGACTACGAAGCCGAACTCGCGGTGGTGATTGGCAAGGGGGGCAAAAACATCAGCGCCGCTGATGCCATGCAGCATGTCTACGGCTACACCATCGTCAACGATGTGACCGCGCGCGACGTGCAAATGCGTCACCAACAATGGGACATGGGCAAGTCGTTTGACACCTTCTGCCCCATGGGCCCATGGCTCGTGACTGCCGATGAGTTGGACGGCACCCGCACCCACGTGCGCTGCTTTGTCAACGGCGAACAGCGTCAAGACGGCCCCACCGCGCAACTGATTTTTGACATCCCCACGCTGATCGAGACCATCTCGCGCGGCATCACCCTCTACCCAGGCGACATCATCGCCACCGGCACCCCTGCGGGCGTGGGCATGGGCATGAAGCCCCCGCGCTACTTGCAAGCCGGTGACGTGGTGCGGGTCGAGATCGATGGCATTGGCCACATCGAAAACAAGTTCATCTAAATCAACGTCCTTTGAGGTGACCCGCATGACATCACGCCGCACACACCTGATCGGCGCTTGGGCGCTTTCACTCTTGAGCGTGTGCGGCACGCTGTCGGCCCAAGCCCAAGAGGACTACCCCAGCCGTCCCATCACCATGGTCGTGCCCTTCCCACCGGGGGGAGTGGCCGATGCGGTGGGTCGCCCCGTAGCCGAAGCCATGGGTCGCTACCTCAAGCAATCGGTGGTGGTGGAGAACAAGGGCGGTGCGGGCGGGGGCATTGGGATGGGCCAAGTGGCCAAGGCCAAGCCCGATGGCTACACGCTGTTGATGGCGCTGTCCTCGCTGGTGGTGCTGCCTGAGGCCGACAAGGTGCTCAAGCGCGCACCCCTATTTCAGCTCGACCAACTCAAAGCCATTGCGCGCTTCAGCGCCGACCCCACCGTCTTGGTGGTGCGTGCCGAGAGCCCCTGGAAGACCTATGCCGAATTCATGGCCTATGTGAAAGCCCATCCGGCCAAGGTCTCGTTTGGCTCCTCGGGCAACTACGGCACCATGCACGTGCCCATGGAGCAACTCAAGGCCGCCACCTCGAGCTACATGCTGCATGTGCCCTACACCGGCGCAGGCCCGGCTGTGATGGCCTTGCTGTCGGGGCAAATCGAAGCCTTGTCCACGGGGCCCTCTAGCGTGGCGCAACAAATCAAAGCCGGCAAGCTGCGCGCACTCGCCCACTGGGGTGAAGGCCGCCTGGCCAGCCTGCCCGAGGTGCCCAGCCTCAAAGAGCTGGGCGTGCCAATTGCCTACGCCCAATGGTCGGGGCTGTTTGTGCCCGCACACACGCCAGCTGGCGTGGTTGAAAAACTGCGTCAAGCCGCCAAATTTGCAGCGGCTGACGCACGCGCCAACCAAGCCATGGTGGCCTCGGGCAGCAGCTTCATGTTCCAAGACGCGCCAGAGTTTGAACGCTACGTGCAAACCGACGCCAAAGACATGGCTGCCTTGGTGCAACGCATTGGCAAAGTGGACTGAGTGTTGAATCTCCCCGACCTCGACCTCGCCTGGCTGATGCCCCCGGAGTTCGCACATGCCAGCGTTTGGCTGTGGCTGGGCTTGGGCCTGGTGTTCATGCTGGGCGGCACGGTCAAAGGGGTGCTCGGTGTGGGCCTGCCCTTGGTGGTGGTGCCCTTGCTCTCGCTGATGCTGCCAACGCCAACCGCCATTGCCTTGGTGGCAGCGCCCGTGCTGGTATCGAACCTGTGGCAAACCTACGACAGCCGCGCTTCGCGCCACAACCTGAGGCGTTTTTGGCCCTTGATCGTGAGCCTGCTCTTGAGCACCTTGATCACCGTGCCCCTGACCTTGCAGCTGCCTGGCGCAGTGCTCAACAGCATGATGGCCTTGGCGCTGTTCACCGCCATCACCTTGATGGCTTTCAACCCCAAGGTGCACATTGCCCATCGCTGGGAGCGCTGGGCGGGCGCGTGTGTGGGCACCTTGTCGGGGGCCATGGGCGGGGTGTCCTCACTGACTGGCCCGATCATCATCACGTTCTTGATGGCCTTGCAGCTCAAACGCGAGGAGTTCATTGGCACCATCAGCGTGATTTATCTCTTTGGCGCAGCCCCGTTGTATGCGGCCCTTTGGTGGTACGGCCGCTTGGAGTTCTCGCACATCATGATCTCGGTGCTCGCCATGGCCCCGATGGCGCTTGGCTTGTCCCTGGGCAAACGGGTGCGCACGCGGGTGAGCGAGCTTTGGTTTCGCCGCATCTTGCTGGTGTTTTTGCTGTGCATCGCCGTGGCGCTTCTCAGCAAATGAGACCGGGCATGCGGGATGGGTAGGTGCTTGATGGTTACTTGAGGGGCACTTGAGGGGCGCTTGGGCGGTGCTTAAGGGGTGCTTAAGGGGTGCTTAAGGGGTGCTTAAGGGGTGATTAAGGGGTGCTTAGGGGATGTTTACGGGGCGGTTGACGCCCGCGCGACTGGAAGCCACGGCACAGACCACTAGAGTCTGCCCCTATAAAAAGATTGCAAGAGGAGACTCACATGGTTCGCTGTTTCATGGCCCGCTGCTTGTGGGCCATCTGCTTGGGCTCCAGCTTATGGGGGGCGCTGCCCGCACTGGCGCAAAACACCCCCTACCCGTCTCGCCCTATCAAATTCATCGTGCCCATCACCCCCGGGGGGAGCAACGACGTGGTGGCGCGTGTCATCGCCCAAAAGCTCACCGAGCAATGGGGCCAGGCCGTGACGGTGGACAACCGCCCAGGAGCTGGCATGAACTTGGGTGCCGATTTGGTGGCCAAAAGCCCTCCCGACGGCTACACCTGGTTGCTGGGGGCCAACAACATCTTTGTCACCAACCCGCACGTGGGCAAAACACCGTTTGATGTGTTCAAAGACTTTACCCCCATCAGCCAAGTGGCCTTGGTGCCGTTTGTGTTGGTGGTCCACCCCTCGGTGCCCGCTAAAAACGTGGCCGAGTTAGTGGCTTATGCCAAAGCCAACCCCGACAAACTGAACTACGGCTCCTCAGGCAACGGCTCGCCCCAACAATTGGCCTCTGAGATGCTCAACCACGCAGCGGGCATTCAAATGCAGCACGTGCCCTACAAAGGCGCGGTACCTGCCATCACGGACTTGCTGGGCGGTCGCATCCAGGTGTTCATCGGTGCCATCAACTCGCTGCTGCCCCACATCAAGGAGGGCAAGCTGCGCTTGATTGCGGGTGCCGGTGGCAAACGCTTTGTGGCCTACCCCGATCTTCCAGCCATTGCCGAGACGGTGCCCGGCGTGGCCCTGGACGTGTGGCTGGGTGTGTTCATGCCCGCGGGCGTGCCCAAGGACATGGTGGCACGCGTGAACGCTGACATCGCGCGCGTGTTGCAACTCCCCGACGTCAAAGCCAACCTCAATGGCCAAGGCATTGAGGCTGCCCCCAGCAGCTCCGAAGCCCTGGCCGCTACCATCAAAGATGACTACGCCCGCTGGGGCAAAGTGATCCGAGAAGCCAACATCAAAGCAGACTGACCATGATCAAACGCGAAGAACCCACCCCCAACCTGGAAGAAGCCACCTATTGGGGCAGCGACTCGATCGCAGAGTGCCTGCGCGCCATGGGCGTGCCCTATCTGGCACTCAACCCCGGGGCCAGCTACCGGGGCCTGCACGACAGCTTGGTCAACCACCTGGGCAACAGCGCACCGCAAATGCTGCTGTGCCTGCACGAAGAGGTGGCCATTGCCATTGCCCAAGGTTTTGCCAAAGCCTCGGGCCGCATGATGGGCGCCGTGGTGCACTCCAATGTGGGGCTGATGCACGCCACCATGGCGGTCTTCAACGCCTGGTGCGACCGCATGCCGGTCTTGATGCTGGGCGCCACCGGGCCGTGGGACGCGGCCAAGCGCCGCCCCTGGATCGACTGGATCCACACCGTGAGCGACCAAGGCGCGCTGGTGCGCGACTACACCAAGTGGGACAACCAACCCGGCTCGGTGCCTGCGGCCATTGAGGCTTTGTTGCGCGGTGGGCAAATTGCCCAAACCGCTCCGCGTGGCCCGGTGTACATCAACCTCGATGCGGCATTGCAAGAAAGCAAAACCGAGGGTTTAGTCCCCACGCCAGACCCCACACGCTATGGCGCCCCAGTGGCCCCACCCCCTGCCCCCACCGACGTGCAACGCGCCGCGAACCTGTTGTCCAACGCCAAGAAGCCCGTCATCTTGATGGGCCGCATGTCGCGCGAGGTGGCCGATTGGCAGCCCCGCGTGGCCCTGGCCGAGGCGCTGCAAGCCCCCGTCATCACCGACCTCAAAAACGCGGCCTCATTCCCCACCGACCACCCGCAACACGTGGGCTCGCCCGCTTACTTCATGAGCCCTGAGGCGTGCGCTGCGGTGCGCCAAGCCGATGTGGTGCTGATGCTGGACTGGGTCGACCCAGGTGGCGCATTCAAGCAAGCCCTGCAAGGCGCCAGCTGCACCGCACAAGTCATCCATGTCTCGCTGGACATGCACATCCACCGAGGCTGGAGCATGGACGGGGGCAGCTTGCCACCGGCCGATGTGTACATGCTGTGCGAGCCTGATGCTGCAGTGGCTGCGCTGAACGTTGCCGTCACGCCGCGCGCCTTGTCCACATGGCCCGCCAAAGCCGCACTACCCGCTTTGCCCGATGATGATGTGGTGAGTCTGCGCGCCGTGGCCGAAGTGTTGCGCGACTGTGCCCAAGACCTGCAGCTGTGTTTGGCGCGCTTGCCCCTGGGCTGGAACGGCGCCTACCGACACTTTGGCCACCCGATGGACTACCTCGGAGCCGACGGCGGCGGGGGCATTGGTGCGGGGCCGGGCAACGCCGTGGGCGTGGCTTTGGCCTTGCGCGATGCCAACTCAGACCGCATCCCCGTGGCCTTGATTGGTGACGGCGACTTTTTGATGGGCAACACCGCCGTGTGGACCGCGGTGCGCTACGGCATTCCACTGCTGCTGATCGTGTGCAACAACCACTCGTTCTTCAACGACGAGTTGCACCAAGAGCGCGTGGCCAAAGAGCGTCATCGCCCCACCGAAAACAAATGGATTGGCCAGCGCATGAGCGAGCCCGAAATTGACATTGCCCAAATGGCCCGCGCCATGGGCGCTGAAGGTATTGGTCCAGTGCGCCGCGCCCAAGATTTGCAAGCTGCGATTTCTCAAGGCTTGCAGGCCGTGCAAGCGGGCAAAGTGTGCGTGATTGACGCCTGCGTGGCCCCGGGCTACGACGCCAACATGAGTGGTAACGCCGCCACCACCAGCTCTGCGGTTCACAAGCGCTGAGCCTCTTGACCCACTCGACCCACTCACCTTGAGTCACCTCCTACACCGCCCAAGTTTGAACCCACCATGACCGACACCTCCAACTACCGCCAACTCCTACCCACCCACCGCGACCTCTATTACGGCGGCGCGTGGCACAAGCCCTTGGGTGGCTACCTCGACACCCACAACCCCGCCACCGGCGAGTCGCTTGGGCCCTGCGCCGAGGCCAACGCTGAGGACGTGGACGCTGCCGTGCGTGCCGCGCATGCCGGCTTTGCGGTGTGGCGCAAGTTCAAGCCGCTGGAGCGTGCCGCCTTGCTCAAGAAAGTAGCGTCGGTGCTGCGCGAGCACGCGTTCGAGTTGGCCATGATCGACGCGGCCAACTGCGGCAACCCGATCAGCGAAATGCAACGCGACGCCTTGATTGCGGCCGCGCAAATTGACTTTTACGCCGGCCTGGCCACCGAGATCAAAGGCGAGACCCTGCCCATGGGCGAGGGGGTGCTCAACTACTCCGTGCGTGAGCCCTATGGCGTGTGCGCTCGCATCGTGGCTTACAACCACCCCATCATGTTCACCGCCGCCAAGATGGCCCCTCCCCTGATTGCGGGCAACACGGTGATCATGAAGCCGCCCTACCAAGCGCCGCTGTCAGCCTACCGCATGATGGAGTTGATCGATGGCATCTTGCCCCCTGGCGTGCTCAACATCATCAGCTCTGGTGCACCTGGCGGCCAAGCCCTCGTGAACCACCCGCTGGTGCCGCGCCTCTCGCTCATTGGCAGCGTGCCAACCGGACGCGCCATTGCCAAAGCCGCTGCCGATCAACTCAAACACGTCACGCTGGAGTTGGGGGGCAAGAACGCTTGCATCATCTACCCCGACGCCGATATGGACAAAGCCATTGCAGGCGCTGTGGCGGGAATGAACTTCACTTGGTGCGGCCAGAGCTGCGGCTCCACCTCGCGCTTGTTTGTGCACGCCTCGGTGTATGACCAAGTGGTGGCGGGCCTGCTCAAAGCCATCACCCACTACCAACCCGGCATTCCCACTGAGATGGCTACCACCATGGGCTCGATCATCTCCAAAGCTCAGTGGGAAAAAATCATGGGCTACATCGAGATTGCCAAAGCCGGTGGCGCGCACCTGGCCTATGGTGGCAAGGTGCCCACAGACGCAGCGCTGGCCAACGGTTGGTTTGTGGAGCCGACCGTGTTCACGGGCGTCACGCAAGACATGCGCATTGCCAACGAAGAGGTATTCGGGCCCATTCTGTCGGTGCTCAAGTGGGACGACGAAGACACCCTGTTCGAGCAAGTCAACGCGGTGGAATACGGCTTGACCGCCTCGATCTGGAGCACCAACCTCTCCAACGCCCACCGAGCTGCTGCTCGTGTGCAAGCGGGCTATGTGTGGGTCAACCACACCAGCAGCCACTTCATTGGCGCGTCATTTGGCGGCTATAAACAGTCGGGCATCGGCCGTGAAGAAGGCTTTGATGAATTGCTGACCTACACCCAGCACAAGAACGTACATGTGGTGTTGTGAGGCATGGCGAGAGCCCAGCAGCTCCCCACAAGGCCTAAAAAACGACAAACTCCTAACCCATTGGAACCAATTGAGACCTGACGCACAGCTTGTGTGCGCACATCATATTTTCCATTTGATGGAGTGAACCCATGCACCTCACGCTTTCAGCGGACCAACAAGTCGCACAACGCGCGCTAGGCTGCACAACGCATGGGCAAGAGCCTCCATCAATTGGTGCGTGATTACCTCGAGCAACTTGCTGGAGAGTCGCGCCGCGGCCAGCAATGGCCTCATTTCGAGGAACGTTGTTTGAACTCCACCGCTCGGCTGGATGGCTGGCAGTTCAACCGCGATGAAGCCAACGAGCGCTGACATGGCGGTGTGATGAGATTTACGGTTTGGCCCGCAACGGCTGCAACAACTCACCCAAGCCGTTGTGGTCAATCTCTTGCATCAGCGCCAACAGACGACCGATCTCGCCTTTGGGAAAACCTTCACGCGCAAACCAATTGAGGTAGTTGCCCGGCAGATCGGCCAGCAGCCGGCCTTGGTATTTGCCAAACGGCATGGTCAGGGTGACCAACTTCTGCAGGTCTTGAGGGTTCACAGGCGCGGCTCGGTCAATAGGCCCTGCGTGAGCAGGGCCGTGATGTGAACAACACACACAGGCGTGCTTACTTCAAACCAGCAGCGCCTGCCATGGCCGTGAGTCCATCTTGGTCGCCGCTGCCCCCAGACACACCCACAGCGCCAACGAGCTTGCCGTCTTGGATGAGGGGAATCCCGCCGTCAATCGGAATAGAGCCCGTCAAGCGCAGCAAGCGCAAGCCCTCGCCGCCACCGGCCACAGCGTCTTGGAACAACTTGGTCGGGCGACGAAACAAGGCCGAGGTGCGGGCCTTTTCAATCGCCAAGTCCACGCTCCCCGTTTGGGTGTCTTGCATTCTTTCGAAATAAATCAAATGGCCCCCGGTGTCGACAATGGCCACGGCCATCTTCCATTTGTTCTTTTGCGCTTCGGCAATGGCGGCGGCAGCTGCTTTTTTGGCCGCCTCGGTGCTGATGGGCGCGCCATACGGAATTTGAGGTGGCGCGGCAAAACTCGCCTGTGCAGATGCGCTGCCAGGGGCAACTCCCAAGCACAGCCCCAAGCTGAGCGAGGCTACTTTCAAGGTCAAGCTCAAACGCAAATTCTTAAACACCATGTCTATCTCCTGAAAAAAATAAAAATAAATACCAAATTCACGGCCAAGCCTCACCAGCGGGGCTTGCGCTTGTCGATGAAGGCTTGCACGCCCTCTTGTGTCAATGCATCCATCATGTTGTGCGCCATGGCCTGCTCGGCGGTTTGATACGCCTGCTCAAGAGGCTGCTCCAGTTGCTGGTAAAAAAGCTCTTTACCAATCGCAATGGCATGGCGCGGTTTGGCCAAGATGCTCTGCACATAGTGCGCCACCTTGGACGCTAACTCCTCAGACGCCACCACTGCATTGAGTAAACCCTGCTCCAAGGCCTGATGGGCTGAGATGAAGTCCCCCGTGACCAACATCTCAAACGCCGCCTTGCGCCCCAGGTTGCGCGAGAGCGCCACGCTGGGTGTGGAACAAAACAGACCCAAATTCACGCCGCTGACGGCAAACTTTGACGTGGAGGACGCGAGCGCCAAATCACACATCGCCACCAGCTGACAGCCTGCGGCAGTGGCCACACCATCCACCACAGCAATCACCGGCACGGGCAACTGCTGCACGCTCACCATCATGCGCGTGCACTGGGCAAACAAGGCTTGGTAATGGGCCAGACTGGGTGTGGCACGCATCTCGCGCAAGTCGTGACCCGCACTGAAGGCCCGGCCCTGATGGCCCAACACCAGCACGCGTGCTTGGGGGTCTTGGGCCACCCGCTCGAGCGCTTGTTGCATCGCGTGCATCACGCTGCTAGACAACACATTGAACGCATCGGGACGGTTGAGGCAAATCTCATGCACCCCGCGCTCGTCCCAGGTGTGAAGCACGCCTTGCAAGTGGTGTTCTTCCAAGTGGTGTTCTTCCAAGTGGTGATCTTGCATGTGGTGATCTTGCATCGACTCAAGCTTTGGCAGAGGGGGCTTGGTTGACACGTTCACGCAACTGAAATTTTTGAATCTTGCCGGTGGACGTTTTGGGGATCGCCTCAAAGCGCACGTCTTTGGGGGTTTTGTAACTGGCCAGCAGGGACTTGCAATGTGCGATCAACTCTTGGGCTGTGGTGGTACTGCCCGGTTTGAGCTCCACATAGGCCACCGGAGTCTCGCCCCATTTATCGTCTTGTTTGGCGACCACGGCACAGGCCACCACCTCGCGATGGCGGTAAAGCGCGTCCTCGACCTCCAAAGAGCTGATGTTCTCGCCCCCCGAGATGATGATGTCTTTGCTGCGGTCTTTGATCTTGACGTAACGATCGGCCTCCAACACGGCCAGATCGCCGGTGTGAAACCACCCCCCCTCAAAGGCCTCTAGCGTGGCTTTGGGGTTCTTCAAATACCCCTTCATCACCACATTGCCTCGAAACATGATCTCCCCCATGGTCTCACCATCACTGGCCACCTCTTGCAAGGTCTTGGGGTGCTTGACGGTCATGCCCTCTTGCATCGGGTAACGCACGCCCTGTCGGCCATTGAGCCGGGTCTGCTCAGACAAGGTCTCGTGCTGCCAAGACGACCTCTTGACAGAAACCGATGCGGGACCGTAAACCTCGGTCAAACCGTACACATGCGTGATGTCAAAGCCCAACTTGGCCATGCCTTCGATCATGGAGGCCGGTGGCGCAGCCCCGGCCACCATGCCTTTGACGGTGTGTGAGATCTCGCGGCGCACCGTCTCGGGCGCGGCGATCAACAGGTTGTGAACAATCGGTGCCGCGCAGTAGTGATCGACCTGATGCTCCGCCAGGGCTTTGAAAATATGCGCAGCATCCACTTGGCGTAAACACACGTGCGTTCCACCGAGCATCGCCACGGTCCAAGGAAAACACCACCCATTGCAATGGAACATCGGCAATGTCCACAAGTAACGTGGAAAGTTGGGCATGTTCCAAGTCACCGCATTGCTGACCGCATTGAGGTAGGCGCCACGGTGATGGGTGACCACACCCTTGGGGTCACCGGTGGTGCCCGAGGTGTAACTCACCGCGATCGCATCCCATTCATCGAGCGGGCCCTGCAAGTGATCCACAGGTTCATGGCCGGCCAACCAAGCTTCGTACTCATGGGCGCCCACACGCTGGCCAGCCCCGGTGTACTCGCTGTCGCACACATCAATCACCAGCAGCTCGCGCTGAAACTCGTCTTTGAGAATTTGCAAGGCTTTGGCCACCGTGACACAAAACTCCAGATCGGTGATCAAGACCGTGGCCTCGCAGTGGTTCATCTGCCAGGCCAGCAAATGGGCATCCAGGCGGGTGTTCAAGGTGTTGAGCACCGCGTTGAGTGCGGGCACTGCGTAGTGCGCCTCCACCATCTCGGGTGTGTTGGAGAGCATCACACTGACCGTGCTGCCGCGTTGAATACCCGCTCCTGCCAAGGCAGCGGCCAAGCGCGCGGAGCGCTCGCGCACCTGTGCCCAGGTGTAGCGGCGCTCACCGTGGATCACCGCGGTCAAATCCCCAAAAACCTCGGCACTGCGCTCCACAAAACTGACCGGCGACAGTGCCACAAAGTTGGCCGGGTTTTTGTCGAGGTGTTGATCAAAGATCGCTGACATGGATGTTGCTCCTGATTACCACTCAATTGGCTTTCGCTCCGGTGATGCGAATGACTTCTGACAGCCTCAAGGTATCACGACGCATGCGCGCCTCAAACTGAGCCGCACTGCCCCCCAACACCGTGCCACCCGCAGCCTTGACGATCTCAATGTAGCTGGGATCACTGAGCACTTTACCAATCTCTAGGTTCAAGCGCGCCACCACATCGGGTGGCGTTTTGCTGGGCACCATGATGCCAAACCAACCGGTCAACTCGTAATCGGGCATGTTCAGCGCCTCAGCCACCGTGGGGACATCGGGCAACAGCGGGCTGCGTTTTGAGCTGGTCACAGCCAGCGCCTTGAGGCGCCCAGCCTTGACAAACTGCAAACCCACAGGCAAGTTGATAAATCCCACTTGTAAGACCCCACCCAAATGGTCATTGGTCGCTTGGGCATTGCCCTGGTAAGGCACATGGGTGAATTTGGCACCACTCTTGACACTCAAGAGCTCAGCCGACAAGTGCCCTGAACTCCCCGCACCTGGGGTGCCGTAGTTGAAACGATCCGGCTCTTTTTTGGCCATCTCCACCAACTCACGCAAGGTACTGATGGGAAGCGATGCAGGCACCGTGATCACGTTGGGCACCTCGGCCACCTCGATGACTGGCGTCAAGTCCCGCAGGGTGTCGTAGGGCAGCTTGGCATACAAGGCTTGGTTGGTGACCAGAGGCAAGCCGTTGATCAGCAGGGTGTGCCCATCGGGGGCAGATTTCGCCACAAAGTCGTTGCCAATGTTGGTGCCAGCACCTGGCTTTTGTTCAACCACCACCGGTTGTCCCAGCGCAGGGGCCAGACGCTGCGCCATGGCGCGGGCCAAGACATCGGAGCTGCCTGACAAGGCTGGCACCACGATCACAAGTTTTTTGCTAGGGAAGGTTTCTGCCATGGCACTTGGGGTCGTACCGCACAGGCCCGCCCACACCAAACACACCAAGAAGTGACGGGTCAAGCGCATGGGTTCTCCAAGAAAAAGCAAAAGGTCGGTTGCTGAATGGATCAATGCATCAATGCATCAATGAATTCATGAATCAATGGTGTTCCAGCAAAGTGCCAAAACCGGCCTTCTTGTCCGTGATGCCCACAGCGCGCAGCGCATGCCAGTAGGTTGCCGTGTTGATGGCTATGACCGGTTTGCCCAGAAACAACTCAGCGGCAGCAGCCATGCGGATCATGGAGAGGTTGGTTCCGACCTGAACAATGGCGTCCACATCATCACCATCGAGTTGTCGAATCGCTTGGCGACACATCTCGTCGGTGGTGTGGGCTATTTGGACGGGGCTGGGACGCTGCAAACACAGATCACGCACCACGGTGAAACCACAGTCTTGAAAAAAGCGGCGAACCTGCGCATTGGCCACCTCGAAATAAGGCGACATGAAGGCGATGCGCTTGGCTTTGTACACATTCAAGGCCGCTTCGGTGGCAAACGAGCCGCAAGACACGCCCACCTGGGCGCGCTCAGCCAACTTGTCCAAATACTTTGACGCGCCATCACGCCCATTCCAAAAGGTGGCGGCCGACATGCCCATGACCATGTAGTCCATCTCGCAGGTGCGCAAAACATCCACCGCGTCGAGCGTCGCGGCATTGATGCTTTCCACCAATCGCAAAAAACCCGCGTCATCATTGACCGGGTTGTTGGGGATGACGATTCGGCTGTAGTGGTTGGTCACGCCCACAGGGCGCAGATCGTCAAAATCGGGCTGAACGATGGTGTTGGTCGATGGCCCCAAGGTGCCCAGTTTTTTTCGGTAGCCCAAATGGTCTGTCATGCGAGTCACCTTCTTTCAAGTTGGTCTATGAAACTGTCGCGCGTCATGACGTCAGCATACTTTTGCTGCATGTCAAACAAATTGGCGTCATGCGGTTCAATGGCGCGGTCACCCACGCAGTCACTGATCACCACGGTTTTGAAATTGTGCTGCATGGCGTCGACCACTGTTGCGCGCACACACCCACTGGTGGTGCATCCCACGATGACCGCCGTGTCCACACCGCGCAGATGCAACCAAGCGGCCAGTCCGGTGTCAAAAAAGGCCGAAGCAGATTGTTTGCGAATCACCCACTCGCCCGGCAGCGGTTGGAGTGAATCGACAATTTGCGAGGCATGTGCATGCTCGGTGAGTTGTTGCAGCGGTTTGACGCGCAACGCGAACACATTGTGGTTGGCCCCATCTTCTTCAAAGACCACGCGGGTGTGTACCAGGGGCCATTGGCGCTCACGAAACCAGGCCAACAGCACTTGGGTGTGGTCTGCGGCCTGCGCGATGTGGGGACCGCCCAATTGATCAACGTCAACAAAGCCATTGACAAAGTCCACCAGCACAAGAGCGCAACGCTGGCCAATGCCCGAACTCCCACCCAAGCCTTGGTGTTGGTAAATTTGGTGTTTGTCCATTCGGCACTCAGTCTTTTTGCACGTGCGCTTGGTCAAATTCAGACACCCAGTCAAAGCCCATTAATTTTGAAAACTTCTGAAATTCGTACAGAGGGACTTGGGTTTTTGTGCTGGACCCATCGGCCTTGAGGCTGTTGTACACCCCTTCAAAAGCAGCGCCTGCGGCCAAAAAGGCGGTCGCTGGGAAGATGGCCAAGCCATACCCCAGCGATTTGAGCTCTTCGTGCGTGAGCACGGGCGTGCGACCGCCCTCCACCATATTGGCCACCAAGGGCAGGTCAAAAGCACGCGTGATCTGAGCCATCTCCTCCACCGACTCGGGGCTTTCGATGAACAGCAAATCAGCACCAGCGCGAGCGTACATCTCGGCGCGACGCATCGCCTCATCCAAGCCCAGGGTGGTGCGTGCATCGGTGCGCGCGATGATCAAAAAGTTAGGGTCGCTGCGGCTCTCGACGGCGACGCGAATTTTGTCTGCCATCTGTTGAGCAGGGATGACCCGCCGGCCCAGCATGTGGCCACACTTTTTGGGAAACTCCTGGTCCTCGAGTTGAATGGCACAGGCGCCTGCGGCCTCATAGCCACGCACCGTATGCATCACATTGAGCAAGCCACCAAAGCCGGTGTCGGCATCACAAATCATGGGGGTGGTGGTGATGCTGGCAAACTGCTGCACCCGATTGACCATGTCGGCATAACTGGCCAAACCCGCATCGGGCAATCCCAAATAAGAAGCCACGGTCCCATAGCCCGTCATGTACAAGGCATCAAAGCCCATGCGATCGGCCATGGTGGCAGACACCATCTCAAACACACCGGGCGCGATGACGAGTTCGCCTTTTTGGATGCGACTGCGCAACAACGCGCGCCTTTGGCTCGCTGTGGGTCTTGTGGTGTGGATCGGGTTCATGCAATCGCCTCCGCCCGGCTGAGGGCATCAATCATGGATGTTTTTCTGAGGTAAGCGCGCGAGGCAAGCGGATCGGCCGCAATCGCACGCAACTCATCGTGGGTCTTTTGGCGCACTGCTGGATCGCGCTCTTCAATTTCTTTTTTGTTGCGCGCAGTGCTCGCATTGATGTACTCAATGGCGATGGTGCGACGCTGTCGTTCGTAGCGGTCAAGCACTGACTCGTTTTCACCCCGCTGCAAGACCGCCAACAATTTGTCGCACAGGTTCATGGCGTCGTGCACCCCGCCATTCATGCCCATGCCTCCGAGCGGGTTGTTGATGTGTGACGCGTCTCCGGCCAAAAACACCCGCTGCTGGCGAAAGTGCTTGGCCACACGCTGATGCACCTTGTACAGCGTGCGGTGCACCGTCTCATAGGGCTTGGCCTGAGGCAGCAAGTCTTGCAGGCGTTTTTGCACCGAGACGTCTCCCATCACCTCTTCATCGCTCTCATCGATCTTGGTGGGAAACAGAACCCGCCACAGCGTGGGCACGCGCAGCAAGACGCACCACTCCTGCGGGTCTGAGCAGTAGTTCACATATGACAAATGCGGCAAGTGGTCTGCATACTCAAATTCGGTGGAGACCACCAAAAAGCGCTCGGGGTAGGTGAAGCCTTCAAACTCAATGCCCAGGCTTTTGCGAACCGCGCTCGAAGCACCATCCGCGCCAATCAAGTAATCCGCCTCCAAGACATGGGTCTGCCCCTGGGTGCTCAAGGCGGCCACCACCTGGCGCTCGCTCTGGGTGATGCCTTGCACGCGGGTGCCAAACAAGAGCGTCACATGGGGCATGAGGTCGAGTTGGGTCTTGATGAGCTGGGTGAGCTTCCACTGCTCGCACTGCACACGAAATGGGAAGTCCGTGTCGCCTTTGAGGGTGTGCATGTCGAACTCGGCAATGAGTCCTTCTTTTCTGTCGCGCTGCTGGGTGTAACGTGCCACCAAGCCTTGCGCGATCAGCGCATCCGTCAATCCGTAGCGCGACAACATGTCCAAGGTCGGCGGATGAAAGGTGGAGGCGCGCAGGTCCGTGCTCAGCGCATCGGCGGCCTCAACCACTGTGACGCGCACGCCTACGCTGCCCAGCACCAAGGCGGACACCAGGCCCACGGGGCCAGCGCCTGCGATCAAGACATGGGGAGTTTTCATAGGGACTTGCCAAAAAATCCAACTTTACACACTTGGAGTTTTTCAACCATCCACGTTTCTCCCATGCCCACCAGCCCCTATCGGGCGGCTCATGCCGCGGCAGGAATCACCGGCAGCAACACACTCGCGGGTTGGGTGGCCCCAAAGTGCAAAGTGACTTGGCCGCCAAACACCTCCAGGGGACGGTCCTCGGGGTCGTCGTGCACAAAGGGGCCGCAGCCTTTCATCGGGTGCTTCATGTTCGACAAACTCGCCGCTGGGCCATCCCACTCGTAGTCTTTGCCACGCAGCGTGAGGGCCACGCGGTAGCCCACGGGCACCACGATGCAAGTGGCCCAAATCTCCACATCCAACTCGACCACTTGCCCTGGCACCAGCGCTTGTTTTTCGTCGTGGCTGTGAAAGGGGCGGTAGGGCAATGAACGCGCGGGATCGAGCTTTCGGTGCGAGGCGCGCAACCAACCCAAGCTGATCGGGGTGTGTGGGTCCAAGGCACCTTGGAACAC
>CAIVLE010000174.1 GCA_903906635.1 uncultured Burkholderiales bacterium
GATGGATTCGTTTTTTTGTTTGGGATTTGGACCGCCCCGAAAGTTCTAAAAAGTGCTCTCAATGCTTGGTTATTTTTTAATACGTTTTGATGACATGCATTAACTCTTAAGAATAATTCGATGCATCTTCAATCGAAAGTAAAAGCAAATCGCTCGCGAAGATAAATCACTGTGTCCGAAAGTGACTCCGCATTCAATTTATTGCGGCTAACGAATGCATCCCACAACGCGATGCGAGTTCTTTCTTGCGCGAATTGATCGCTCAGACCTACTGGAATCACTGTAGGCATCGCACGCTTTCTTCTCTTGAAAGTCGCATGCACTGCTTGCGCAAGAATTTGCTGATCCAAGTCAGCATTGCGCAGCAACACCCACAAGTCAAAGTAATCCTTCATGCGACTGTTAGCCATACCTAGCGAAACAATTGCTTCAAA
Organism: uncultured Burkholderiales bacterium; assembly: GCA_903906635.1. Classification (GTDB taxonomy): domain Bacteria; phylum Pseudomonadota; class Gammaproteobacteria; order Burkholderiales; family Burkholderiaceae_C; genus Limnohabitans. The sequence goes on from CAIVLE010000174.1 coordinate 435, forward strand.
CTTTTCTGCAATCACTGTGTACTGCGGATAGACACGCAACTCAGGTGCTGGCATGTCTTCGAGCATCACAGGGTATGTTGCCATCTCTGGCGCAGGCGTAACCGCATCACCATAGCCAACATCAATTTGGACTGTGCATTTCGCGCCGTCAATCGTGCCTACGACCGTCACTCGGGTGCCGGAGTAATTGGCATCTTTGCGAATCTCTTCTGCAGTAATACTTGCCGATTCAAAGCTAATGCCATCCTCAACCTCAATGGCACATAAGTCTTCAAACACTTTGATGAGGTGCGGAATCTCTGGCATGCCAAAACCCAACAAGTCGATGTCGCGTGTTGGTCGGAGTGGCACGTCGTACCAAAGATCAAATAGCAACGCACCCTTGAGCAAGAAACTGTCTCGATGCTCAGACACAGCCAATCGATACAACATCCGCTCCAATGCATAACGCGTTAACAGGAACTGTGTATTGACGCTATTGGCTTTGGCTTTGTTGTTGATACGCGCTCGAACAGAAGCGCCAATGTTCTTGACCGTCATACCAAGCTCTCCATATAGGGGCGCATGACGTTGGCAACACGGCAGTGTTCAGCCGCTTGCCATAGCTCGTCCATCGTGACCTTCTTTTGCTGCCAAGCATCTCTCAGGGCTTCAAGTGCGACATCAAGACCTACCTTGCTTCTGAACTTAAAACAGTCTGCAATTGTCTTAGCGACATCAGTCACAGGAATACGCACCACCCCATCGACTGACATAGTCATAACTCCGTACTCCACATCACTCATACGCACAACACGCAGTGGTGGGTATTCAATATTTGGGGCACGTGCTTTCTGACCAACAGCAACCCACACCTCATGTGGGGACTGCGTTGTTAGCCCATACACCTCCAAGGCGGTAAGCAAACAAAAAACCAAGCGCGGATACTTAATTGCAATTGGGCCAAGGTCGTCTAGCTCGGTCTGCTTACGGCCCGCTGGTGCGTACACACCTCGCCCTACTTTGACCAAGCTGCCTGTCTTGAGGAGTTGCTGAAGGGTCCCGCCAGCTGCGCCTACTAGTGCCAGCTCACGCGCACGAACAAAGCCCTGCTTCTTTGCAAGGTCGAGGCCTGGGTGTTGAGTGATCGATTGCATGCATGCATTTTATGCTTTCGTCTGTACTTGTCAACAAGTACCTCCATTTTCATAAAAACAGGGGCGGAGGGATTTGAATTTCAAAGTGCAAGTGTGCAGACGAAAAAAAAAGCAACTGTCGTGAAGCAGTTGCTTTAATTTGATGGAGGCGCGACCCAGAGTCGAACTGGGCTAAACGGATTTGCAATCCGGTGCATAACCGCTTTGCTATCGCGCCGTATCTTTCACGAAAAAGGGAAGCGGAAGCTTCCCTTGTCGATTTGGAGCGGGAAACGAGGCTCGAACTCGCGACCTCAACCTTGGCAAGGTTGCGCTCTACCAACTGAGCTATTCCCGCAGAACCGCTATTGTAACTCGTTTTTCATGAAAAACGCAACCAACGGCCAATTATCAATGTTTGATGGCCTCGCTTTTCGTGGCATCCACGGGCGTTGCCGATGTCAATGCCGGAACATCATCTGGCAATGGCGTTGGCAAACGCTCCAGAGCAATTTCCAAGACCTTATCGATCCACTTCACAGGAACAATTTCTAAGCCGTTCTTCACGTTCTCAGGTATTTCTTGCAAGTCTTTGACGTTCTCTTCAGGGATCAAGACAGTCTTGATGCCACCGCGCAATGCGGCCAAGAGTTTTTCTTTCAAGCCGCCAATGGCAGTGACCTCGCCACGCAAGGTGATCTCACCTGTCATCGCCACATCGGCACGCACAGGTATACCCGTCAACGCAGACACCAAGGCCGTGGTCATGGCAGCACCCGCACTGGGACCGTCTTTGGGCGTAGCGCCGTCAGGCACGTGGATGTGGATGTCGCGTTTTTCTAACAAGTCATCGGTGATGCCCAGCACTCGCGCACGACTACGCACCACTGTGCGAGCAGCCTCGACGGACTCTTTCATCACGTCGCCCAATGAGCCAGTGCGAGTGATAGTGCCCTTACCAATCATGACCGCCGCCTCAATGGTCAGCAAATCACCGCCGACCTCGGTCCACGCCAAGCCGACCACTTGTCCGACTTGGTTTTTCTGTTCGGCACGTCCATAGGTGTACTTGCGAACACCCAAAAATTCTGGCAAGTTGTCAGCGTCGACACTGACTTGGGGCTTCATTTGTTTGAGCAACAGCGCCTTGACCACTTTGCGACAAATTTTGGACAACTCTCGCTCGAGAGAGCGTACACCTGCCTCGCGGGTGTAATAACGCACGATGTCACGAACAGCAGACTCGTCCACACGCAACTCTTCGTCTTTGACGCCATTGTTTTTCATCTGCTTGGGCAGCAGGTATTTCATCGCGATGTGCGTTTTTTCGTCTTCGGTGTAGCCAGACAGTCGAATCACCTCCATGCGGTCCAGCAGCGCCGGCGGGATGTTCATCGAGTTCGAGGTGGCCACAAACATCACATCGCTCAAGTCGTAGTCGACCTCCACATAGTGGTCACCAAACTTGTTGTTTTGTTCGGGATCAAGCACTTCAAGCAAAGCGCTAGAGGGATCTCCCCGAAAATCGGTGCCGAGTTTGTCAATTTCATCGAGCAAGAACAAAGGGTTGCGGGTGCCGACTTTGGTCAGACTCTGCAACACCTTGCCGGGCATGGCACCGATGTAGGTGCGGCGATGGCCTCGGATCTCGGCTTCATCACGCATACCGCCCAAAGCCATGCGCACGTACTTGCGCCCAGTGGCTTTGGCAATGGATTGGCCCAACGAAGTTTTACCCACGCCAGGAGGCCCAACCAAACACAAGATGGGTGCTTTGACCTTGTCGACGCGCTGCTGCACAGCAAGGTATTCCAAGATGCGGTCTTTGACCTTGTCTAGCCCGTAGTGGTCTTCATTGAGCACGTTTTCTGCATTGCCCAAATCGTGCTTGATTTTGGTTTTCTTGCTCCAAGGCAAGCCCACCAACACATCGATGTAGTTGCGCACCACACTGGCCTCGGCAGACATGGGGGACATGAGCTTGAGCTTTTTGAGCTCAGCATCTGCCTTCTTGCGCGCTTCGACAGGCATGCGAGCGGCTTTGATCTTTTTCTCGATCTCTTCGATGTCCGCGCCCTCTTCGCCTTCGCCCAGCTCTTTTTGGATGGCTTTGACTTGTTCGTTGAGGTAGAAGTCGCGTTGGTTCTTCTCCATTTGACGTTTGACACGCCCACGGATTTTTTTGTCCACGTTGAGGATGTCGACTTCCCGCTCAAGTTGCTCGAACAGGTTTTCCAATCGGTCCCGCACCAAAGACAAATCAAGCACCATTTGCTTGTTTTCAAGCTTGAGGGGCAAGTGCGCAGCAATGGTGTCGGCCAAACGGCCGGGGTCGTCAATGCTGGCGATGGAAGTCAAGATTTCGGGAGGGATTTTCTTGTTCAATTTGACGTATTGGTCAAACTGCTGCATCACGGCGCGGCGAAGGGCTTCGACTTCGCTGTCAGCGTCAGTGGCCAACACTTCGACAGGCGTGAGGTTGGCGGTGAAATGGGACTCACCGTCTTCGATGCCATTGACGTGCGCACGCTGTTGGCCTTCGACGAGCACTTTGACAGTGCCGTCAGGCAGTTTGAGCATTTGCAAGATGGTCGAGACACAGCCCACCTCAAACATATCAGCCACGGAGGGCTCGTCTTTGGCGGCGGCTTTTTGCGCCACCAACATGATGCGGCGATCGCTTGACATCGCAGACTCAAGCGCTTTGATGCTCTTGGGGCGTCCCACAAACAAAGGGATCACCATGTGGGGGAACACCACCACGTCTCGCAAAGGCAGCAGTGGCAGATCGATCGGGGTAGCGGGCAGCGGGGGTTGTCCAGACATGGTCAGCCTTCCAATAAAAAGGGGACTCGCACCAGCGCAGTCCCCGAGTTGAGTCTGTTAAGCCTTTTTGGCGGCCTCTCGGTACACCAACAAAGGGGGTTTGTTTTCTTCAATGGTGGCTTCTTCTACCACCACTTTTTCGACATTGTTCGAGTTAGGTAACTCGTACATGGTGTCAATCAGGGATTGTTCAAGGATGGAGCGCAGACCACGTGCACCTGTTTTGCGAGCCAAGGCCTTTTTCGCAATGGCACGCAAAGCGCTGGGGCGAACTTCAAGCTCAGCACCTTCCATCGCGAACAACTTGCCATATTGCTTGACCAACGCATTTTTAGGTTCGGTCAAGATTTGAACCAGCGCATCTTCGGTCAACTCAGCCAAGGTCGCAACCACTGGCATTCGGCCGACTAGCTCAGGAATCAAACCAAACTTGATGATGTCTTGGGGCTCGACTTCACCAAACACTTCGGTGATGCTGCGGCTTTCTTTGCTTTTGACCGTCGCCCCAAATCCAATGCCTGAGGCTTCGGTGCGGCTCTCGATGACTTTTTCAAGACCCGCAAACGCACCGCCACAGATGAACAAAATGTTGGTGGTGTCGATCTGCAAAAAGTCTTGGTTGGGGTGCTTGCGCCCACCTTGCGGGGGGATGCTCGCCATCGTGCCTTCGATCAACTTGAGCAAGGCTTGTTGAACGCCCTCACCGGACACATCGCGGGTGATAGAGGGGTTGTCTGATTTGCGAGAAATCTTATCAATCTCGTCAATGTACACAATGCCGCGTTGTGCACGCTCGACTTCGTAATTACAACTTTGCAGCAACTTTTGAATGATGTTTTCAACGTCTTCACCCACATAACCGGCCTCGGTCAAGGTGGTGGCGTCAGCCATGACAAACGGCACGTCTAGCATGCGGGCCATGGTTTGGGCCAACAAGGTCTTGCCAGAGCCTGTGGGGCCAATCAGCAAGATGTTGCTTTTGGACAGCTCGACATCGTCCTTTTTAGCGCCCTCTTTGTGCTTTAAGCGCTTGTAGTGGTTGTATACCGCCACAGCCAAGGTCCGCTTGGCAGGCTCTTGGCCAATCACATAGTTGTCAAGGTTGGCCTTGATTTCAGCAGGCGTGGGCAAGTCCCCACGCGCCTGTGTCTCCACATCGCCAGCAGGCAGTTCGTCTCGGATGATCTCGTTGCACAAGTCAATGCACTCATCGCAAATGAAGACCGAAGGTCCTGCAATGAGCTTTTTCACCTCATGCTGACTCTTTCCGCAGAAAGAACAGTAGAGGTTTTTTTCGCCAGAAGCGCCTTTTTTGTCGGCCATGAAATTGCTTTGAGAAGGAGCTAAATGTTGTTGTATCGATGATACCCAAATCAAAAGCGGCGCTTTTGAGCCCAAGGCCCAAATAACACGCCGCCTTCAATCACACACGCAGATCAAGCGCGCTTGTTGATCACTTGGTCCACCAAGCCGTAGTCTTTGGCTTCGTCTGCACTCAAGTAGTAGTCACGTTCCGTGTCACGCTCGATTTTTTCAAGCGGCTGGCCGGTTCGCTCTGCCAAGATGCGGTTGAGTTGTTCACGAGTTTTCAAAATTTCACGGGCGTGAATTTCGATCTCTGTCGCTTGGCCCTGGGTCCCGCCCAAAGGCTGGTGAATCATCACCTTGGAGTTGGGTAGTGAGAAGCGCTTGCCCTTCTCTCCAGCCGCCAACAAGAAGGCGCCCATGCTGGCCGCCATGCCAATGCACAGGGTCGAGACTTGGGGCTTGACGAAATTCATGGTGTCGAAAATCGCCATGCCCGCACTCACAGAACCGCCCGGCGAGTTGATGTAGAGCGAAATGTCCTTGTCAGGGTTTTCGCTTTCCAAAAACAGCAACTGTGCCACCACCAAATTGGCGGTTTGGTCGTTGACGGGGCCAACCAAAAAAATCACGCGCTCTTTGAGCAGGCGTGAGTAAATGTCGTAAGACCGCTCGCCGCGGCCCGACTGCTCGATCACCATGGGGATCATCCCAAGGGCTTGTGTGTCCAGTGCGCTCATAGTGTTTCCTTGGGGGGAGGGAGAGGTTTAAAGATCGATCAGGATTGACCCATCAATTCGTCAAATGACACGGCCTTGGGTGTGACCTTGGCCTTAGACAAGATGAAGTCGGTCACGTTGTTTTCAATGACGATGGCTTCGACCTCGCCCAAACGGCTCATGTCGCTGTAGTACCACTTGACCACATCGGCAGGCTTTTCATAGCTCGAAGCCAGCTCTTCAATGTGGGCTTTGATCTGCTCAGCCGTGGCGTGCAGTTCGTGGTTGCGGACCAACTCAGCCACCACCAAGCCCATGCGCACGCGCTTTTCGGCTTGTGGGCGGAACACATCATCCGGGATCGGGGCTTTGTCAGCGTCTTTGATGCCACGGGCTTTCAAATCAGCACGTGCGCCTTCGATCATGCGATCGACTTCGGCTTGCACGCTGGACTTGGGCAAGTCCAACTCGGCCACCGTGACCAAAGCATCCAAAGCGGCTTGTTTGTTGCGCCCCAGCAAGCGGAACTTGACTTCGCGCTCGAGGTTGTTTTTGATGTCAGAGCGCAAGCCCGCGACGGTGGCATCGGCCACGCCCAAAGACTTGGCCAACTCATCGGTCACTTCAGGCATGTGAGCCGCTTCAACCTTTTTCAAGGTCACCAAGAAATCGGCTTGCTTGCCAGCCACGTCTTTGCCGTGGTAGTCGGCGGGGAAGTTCAAAGGAAAGGTTTTGCTTTCGCCAGACTTCATGCCGCGCACAGCGTCTTCAAATTCTTTGAGCATTTGACCTTCGCCCAGCAGGAACTGAAAGTCTTCGGCCTTGCCGCCTTGAAAGGGCTCGCCGTCGATCTTGCCTTCAAAGTCGATGGTCACGCGGTCGCTGTCTTGGGCTGCGCCCGTCAAGCCACGCTGGGCAAAGGTGCGGCGCTGCTTGCGCAAAATTTCAATGGTCTTGTCGATGGCAGCATCCGTGACTTCAGCTGATGCTTTTTCAACGTCAATGCTGGACAAGTCGCCCATTTTGACCTCTGGGTACACCTCAAACACGGCCTCAAAAGACATTTGACCTTCAGGCGAGCCTTCTTTTTCAGAAATACGTGGCTGGCCTGCGACGCGCAATTTGGCCTCGTTGGTCGCAGCGGCAAAAGCTTGGCCCACTTTGTCGTTCATCACTTCATAGTGGGTGGAGTAACCGTAGCGTTGTGCCACGATGTTCATGGGGACTTTGCCTGGACGAAAGCCGTCAATTTTGACTTGACGCGCCACGCGCTTGAGGCGCACATCCACTTCTTTGGCGATGACATCAACGGGCAAGGTCAGAGTGATCTTGCGTTCGAGTTTTTCCAAAGTTTCAACGGTCACAGCCATGCGGTTTCTCCTAAATTGGCATTGTCAGCAGCGACCCGTCAGGGGTCAGCCACCATGAATCATGTGGTGCGCGGGGCGGGACTCGAACCCGCACATCCTTGCGGACGTCAGGACCTAAACCTGGTGCGTCTACCAATTTCGCCACCCGCGCGGGTTTTTTCAAAGAACAACGGGCGGTCTTTGTGCAAGACCACCCGCTTGAAATCGGTCAACCTGTTATTTTATCCGTTTACGGTGCCGGTTTTGGTACCTTGACACGGAACCACGCCGCATACATAGCAGGCAGGGTCAACAATGTCAGCACGGTGGCCAATGCCAAGCCCCCCATGATGGCCACGGCCATCGGGCCCCAAAACACACTTCGCGTCAACGGAATCATGGCCAACACAGCGGCCGCGGCAGTCAACACAATGGGACGCAAGCGCCGCACAGCGGCCTCGACAATCGCCTCCCAAGCCTCAACACCCTGGGCGCGGTCTTGTTCAATTTGGTCAATCAAAATCACTGAGTTGCGCTGAATCATGCCCATCAGCGCAATCACGCCCAGCAAAGCCACAAAACCAAAGGGCCGATCAAGCGCCAGCAACGCAGCGGCTACCCCAGCCAAACCCAACGGCCCCGTCAAAAACACCAACACTGAACGGCTGAAGCTTTGCAGTTGCAGCATCAGCAATGTGAAGGTGATGAACAACATCAGCGGCATGCCTGCAGAGATCGAACTCGATCCTTTGGCGCTTTCCTCCACCGCCCCAGCCACCTGAATGCGGTAGCCCGCGTCTTGGCTTTGGGACCATTGCACTTCGAGCTTTTGCAATTGAGGCAATAACTGCTGTGTCACGGTCGCGCCTTGCAAGCCTTCGATGATGTCACTTTGCACAGTGATCGCATATTCGCGACCTTCACGCCACATGACCCCTGGCTCCCATGAGAGGACCGGCTTGGCGATTTCAGTCAAGGCGATCATTGAGCCGCTCGATGAGGGCACATAGGCATTGGTCAGATCACTGATGGCATCGCGCTCTTGCAAGGGTTGACGCAAGACGATGTCGATGAGCTTGTTGTCTTCACGAAATTGCTCCACCGTGGAGCCCACCAACAAAGTGCGCAATGCTTGGGCGAGAGATTGACTCGTCACGCCCAAGGTTCTCGCCTTGGCTTGATCAATCTCCAAACGTATCACCTTGATCGACTCATTCCAGTTGTCGTTCACACCGCGGGTGGTGGGGTCAGCGCGCATCACCGCCTTGACCTCATCCGCATAACGGCGCAACACCGCGGGGTCAGGCCCCACAACCCTGAATTGAACCGGGTAAGCCACGGGGGGGCCGCTGGGTAAGAGCTTCACGCGGGCACGGGCCTCTGGAAACTCTTGAGCCAATAAGGCGGGCAGCGCCAATCGCAGGGATTCACGCCGCTTCATGCTCTCAGGCACCACAATCAGCTGTGACACATTGGTTTGTGGGAACACCTGGTCCAGAGGCAAATAAAAACGCGGCACGCCCGAACCGATCCACGTACTCACAGTCTCAACGCCCGCTTCTTTGAGCAAACGCTGCTCAACCGCCTGGGTCACCGACTCGTTGAGTTTGAAGGATGTGCCCTCCGGAAACCACAAGTCCACCAAAATTTCGGGGCGGCTTGAGTCGGGGAAGAACTGTTGTTGCACTCGCCCCATGCCAACCAGGCCCAAGACAAACAACACCAGCGTGATGCCAATGGCCTTCCAGCGGTTGAGCACACACCATGTGACCGCTTGGCGAAAGCGCGAGTAAAAGGGCCCGTCAAACAATTCATGCGCGCCATCATGGGCCGAGTGTGCTTTGACTTTGAGCAACAAAACACCCAAGTAGGGCACAAAATAAACCGAGACCCACCAACTCAACAGCAAGGCCATGACAGTCACCGCAAAAATTGCATAGGTGTACTCACCCACGGTTGACTTGGCTGTCCCTATCGGTAAAAAACCAGCAGCAGTGATCAAGGTGCCTGTCAGCATCGGCATGGCGGTCACCTCATAGGCAAACGTCGCCGCGCGCACACGGTCATAGCCCTCTTCCATTTTGCGGACCATCATCTCCACGGAGATGATGGCGTCATCGACCAACAAGCCCAGGGCAATGATCAACGAGCCAAGAGAGATCTTGTGCAAGCCAATACCCAGGTAATCCATGGCCAAAAAGGTCATGGCCAGCACCAAAGGAATGGTGATTGCCACCACCAGACCTGGACGTATGTCCACATACCAACCGAATCGCCCTCCTTTGTGCAAACCCAATGACACAAAGCTCACCACCAACACAATCAAGACCGCCTCAATCAAGACCCCCACAAATTCATTTACTGACTCTTTGACGGCTTTGGGTTGGTCTTGCACCTGAACCAATCGAACGCCAACCGGCAACGTGTTTTCAATCTGATGCGTCGCCAATTGAAGGGATTTGCCAAGCGCAATGATGTCCCCGCCCTTGGCCATCGACACGCCCAGCGCAACCACCGGCTGACCTTGGTGGTGTACTTTCACCACAGGCGGATCGGAGAAACCGCGTGTGACAGTAGCGATGTCACCCAGATGCAGTTGCTGGCCCGAACTACCCCGAATTGGCATGGCACGCAGTTGGGCGAGTTTTTCAAATTGCCCCTCGATTCGCACCTGCACCACGTCCAACGGAGCTTGCACGGCACCCGGGTTTTCGATCACGTTTTCTTGCCCCAACTGCGCCAAAACCGCATTGAGGTCTAGCCCAAGTTGAACCAATCGCTTTTGAGGAATTTCAATGTAAATTTTTTCGTCTTGCACGCCAAACTGTTCGACCTTGGCCACATTGGGCACACGCAACAGTTGTTGGCGCACATCGTCAGCAAATCGCTTGACTTCAGCCGGGTTGA
>CAIVLE010000175.1 GCA_903906635.1 uncultured Burkholderiales bacterium
CTCAAGAACAACCACTACACCGTGGCCATGGCCCGCACCTCAGACCCCCACTCGGCCACCGCCCAGTTCTTCATCAACGTGGCCGACAACGGCTTTTTGAACCACACCGCGCCCAGCGCGCAAGGCTGGGGCTATGCCGTCTTTGGCCAAGTGGTCAGTGGCATGGATGTGGTCGACAAAATTGCCGCTGTCAAAACAAGCCGCAAAGGTTTCTATGACGACGTGCCCAAAGAAGATGTGGTGATCGAGAAAGCGGTTGCGCTTTAAAACGCCAACTTAAGGGCTGCGACATGCACTCTTCGTCGCTCCCCCTGTCAACGCCCAGCCTGCCCGCCGACGTCATGCGGGTTCAGGCACAGGCGAGCTGGCAACAGGTCGATTTCATATCGGACCTGCACCTAGACGCCCTGGAGCCCGAAACCTTCCAAGCTTGGGCCCAGTTCATGACGAACACGCAAGCCCATGCCTTGTTCATTTTGGGCGATTTGTTTGAGGTCTGGGTGGGTGACGACACCCAAGACCCCTTTGCCTTGCGGTGCTTGGCCTTGCTCAAAGAAACCGCTCAGCGTTTGCCGATTTACTTCCTCTGTGGCAACCGCGATTTTTTATTGGGTGCCCAGGCTTTGCAGGTCAGTGGCATGCAAGCCTTGAGTGATCCCACGATATTGTCTTTGGGCGCTTTACGGGTTTTGCTGAGCCATGGCGACAGCTTGTGCCTGGCCGATCAAGAGTACTTGGCCTTTCGGGCCCAAGTGCGCCAGCCTGCATGGCAGGCCCAGTTTCTGGCGCAGCCTTTGGCCCAACGACAAGCCACTGGGCAATCCATGCGAGCCCAAAGCGAGGCGCGCAAGCGCACACACACCGACTATGCAGACGTGGACTCAGTGGCTGCATGCCAGTGGTTGAAAGCCACCCAATGCCAAGTGCTTTTGCATGGCCACACCCACCGACCCGCCGTTCACGATCTGGGGGAGGGCTTGCAGCGCTGGGTTTTGAGTGACTGGCATGCAAGCGACATTGCGCCACGCTTGCAAGTGCTGTCGTGGCTGCGAGAACAGGCCGGCAACCCCAACCGAGGCTTGGTCAGGCGGCCCCTGCATTCAGCCACACCACCCAATTGACCCTCCCTTACGGAGCCACAAAGCAAAAGCGCCTATGCAAGAACACATAGGCGCTTTTTACTTTGGGGTCATGTGCCGTGACAGCACAGCCTGGACTCACCGCTTGAGCAAGACCTTCAAGGCAGCTTGCAAGCGACGCGCCGAGGCTTCGTCGTAAGCACCGGCCAAGACCTGTGAGGCATCCGCGGCCCAGGTCATTTGGGGTGATGGGTCGTTGCGGCGGGTCAGCATTTGCAACTGCAAAGCACGGCGCGCGTCCATTTGGGCCGCAGGCGTGGGCAATTCAGCAGCCACTTCCAAACGCAACAACGGCGTCACCGCCTCACCTTGTGGTGCCTTGGACAGCGCCTGAGACCACAGTGTGCGCTGTGCTGGTGTGAGCTTGCTGCCAATGGCCTGGGCTGTGGGCAGTTGGCTGGCATCGCGCTTTTCCCACGCATGCATGAGTTGCGTCAACACCTCGCCATGCGCCTGAGCGGCCAACCTGCGCAAGGCGTCTTGGGCCATCTCCAAGGCATTGCGCTGAGCCCGAAATGCGGCATCGCCCAAACGTGGTCCACGCGGTGCAAATCCATCGCGTCCCCCGTCTCGGCCACCATCACGTCCTGTGCGCCCCCCCCCATCGCGGCCAAAGCCAGGCTTGTCACCAAACTTGCCCGCCGGTTTGCCATCACGACCACGCAAGCCCGCGGGCGCAATCTCAGTGCGCTTTTGCCCCGGACGGTCGTCACCCCGAACAGCCACCACCGGCTTGTGGGGCTTGGGAGCAGGTACGGGCGCACCAGGCGCTGGTGCCACTGCCTCTACTGGGGTTGCCTCAGGGGCCGCATCTGATGTGCCCCCTTCTGCGAGTTCTGTCTGCGCTGCGGGCGCTTCTGGGTTGGTTGCTGGCGCAGCATCTTTGCTGGCATCTGTGCTGACATCTGAGGCAGGGGTGTCACTAACAGGCGTGGCAACGGGGACCTTAGCGGCAGCGGGCTTGGCGGCTTCGGGTGGCAACTCACCGCGCGAGACTTGCTCCAACACCTGCATGGCGGCACGAATTTGTGCGCCATCGCCTTTGGCAATGGCCGCCTCCAGTGCTTTGGACGCATCGAGCACAGCACGGTCATGCGGCGTGAGGGCTGCTTGCGACTGTTCACGCACCGATGACTTACGGGCAAAGGCTTCGTCAATCGGTTGACGAAACGCATCCCACAGTTTTTGCTCTTGCTTGCGCTCGAGCACCACGGTGTGGGCTTCTTCTTGCCAACGCTGCTGCAAGGCTTTGACAGCGTCAATGCGCAAGGTGGGTGCGGCACCCAGCTCTTGCGCTTGGGCGATCAAGGCTTGACGGCGCGCCAGGCTGGCTTTTTGCACCGCCTCAAGAGGCTCGTGGGCCGCATGGATGGCGGCCTTCCACTGGGGCTGTAACTCAGCAAACATCTTCTCGCTCAAATGGCCGCTGTCGCGCCAGCGTTGGGCGAACTGATGCAACTGTCGCGCGACACCCTTCCAATCAGGGCCTTGAGCATGCTCAGCAGACCACACTTTGAGCTCTTCGATCAAGGCTAAACGCTGAGCTTTGTGAGCCGCCGTTTGGGCGCGGGCCTCTTTGAGCCATGCATCCACCACTTGGTGGGCACGGTTACAGGCGGTGTCAAAGCGTTTCCACAGCGCGGGGTTGGGGGCTGCTTCTTTGTCGATCTTTTTCCATTGGTCACGCAAGTTGCGCAGGGCCTCTTGCATCTTGCGACCGCCCATGGCAGGCACCCACTCGGGCGTTTGCGCTGCGGGCATCCCGGCCTGAGCCCCATCGCTGGCCTGGGGGAGCTCAGCATGCGGGGTTTCAATTTGAGTCGTTTGAACTTCTGCCACGTCAACTTCAACTGCCCCATTGGACACTTGAGCCACTGGGGTCACGTCTTCGCTCGGAGCTTGGGACGTTTCTTGAGCGGCTTCTTGGGTTGACTGAGCGAGCTCTTGCACGGCAACAGGCGCCAGAGGCGTCTGCTCAGGGGCCGAGGCGCTTGGCACTTGTGCATCGGCGTGCGGTACATCTGCAGCGGCGTGCTCGACCACCACGGGATCGGTCACCTGCGACACCACATCTTCCGACAGGGGTTTGGCGGGTTTGGCAGGTTTAGATTTGGGCGTCTGTGCGGGCTTGAACAAGGCCTCGGCTTGCTGGGCCAAATCTAACCGTTTTTGATCGATCACGGCTTTATCGGCGGTGGGCTTGACATTGCGAGTCGGATCGACACGCTGGGTCTCGGGCTTGGTGAGCGGGGCCGCTGCTTGCGGCAAAGTCTCGCCACGGGCGACTCGCAATTGATCGGCCCATGCCGGCACAGCAGGCAAAGGTGCAGCGGCGTCTGCGGCAGCTGCCTCAGTCACCACCAAGGCTTCACAAAATGCCACCCAAACAGCTTGCACTTGTTGGGTACTGGTGTGCAAGGCCGGGGCAAATTTAGCGTCCACATTGGGCCACTGGGGGTCTGCGGCCAGCGCTTGGGCTTGCGCCACCCAGCGGTCCAAATCGGCTTGCAAACCGGTACGCTGAGACAGCGCGTCTTGCCAAGGCTTGGTGGACAACACCTCAATGCGCTGAGCCAGCAACACCGCCGCTTCGCGCTGCACCTGGGTTTGGTGCTGCAAATCTTCGATCGCTTTGACGCGTTCCACCAAGGCCGTCTTCAGACTGGCCAAGGGCTCACGCGACAAGGGCGCGCCAGCTTTGGCGGCATCGCGCTGCCAGGCCATGGCATCGGCCAGGTTGATGTGCGCTGCGTCACGCAACACCTCACCTTTGAGCAACCACTCTTGAGCCAGCGCGTCTTGGCCTTTGGCACGACGCAACTCGTCGAGCTTTTCACGCAACACCTTGGCGGCCCCCTTGTCGCGGTGGCTCATCTCGGTAAATACCGCTTGCAACAACTCGGCATCGGGGTCTTTGAGCAACCAGTCGCGCAAGCGCGCGGCACGCTCGCCAGAGGTCGGGGCGGTGAAGGCACCGCCGGTCAAGGCATCTAAAGAAGTCAGGTCGTGGGGTTTGTTAGCAGAATCGTTCACAGGTCAGGCTCTTATCAAATATCCCTAGATTGTCGCCTAGGCTTTAAAATTTTCCGTTACCTCTTTTTTATAAATATCTTCATGCCCTTCCTCAGCCACGTCAAATTAGGTCTGCGCACTTTCGCAGCCGATGTGGCGCAGGGTTTTTTTGCCATCACCCACAACGGCATGGCTGTTGTGGGTCTGTCGATTTTCTTCGTCGTCGTCGCCCTCACCGTGAGACCTGACTTGCGCAGCATCACAGAAACCAAGCTCATCAGCTGGTTACAAGAGCGTCAGTACGACGCCACCGGCTTGAGCACCGATGCCGACGCGGTCGACCGCGCCACCGCCACCGACCCGCGCGACCTGCCCAAACAGCAGGCTTACTTGGCCTACTGGCTCAGCCGCAAATACCGGGTAGCTCCCGAGCCGCTGAGCGCGCTCGTGGCCGAAGCCTATGACCTAGGGCCGCGCAACCAAATCGAACCCACCTTGATCTTGGCGGTGATGGCGGTCGAGTCCGCCTTCAACCCCTTCGCCCAAAGCGCGGTCGGCGCGCAGGGCTTGATGCAAGTCATGACCAAGGTGCATGAGGACAAATACGTGGGCTTTGGTGGGACCATGGCCGCCTTTGACCCGGTGGCCAATGTGCGCGTTGGGGTCAATGTGCTGAAAGACTGCATTGCCCGCGCCGGTAGCACCGAGGGCGGTCTACGGCTGTATGTGGGCGCGGCCAACATCAAAGAAGACACCGGCTACGCGGCCAAAGTAGTGGCCGAGTACGCGCGCTTACAACAAGTGGCCAAGGGCGTGAAGGTGCCGCTCGCTCCCCCACCTTCTTCTGCAGCCGAAGCCGCCACCGCCCGGCTAGAGAGCCTGTGGGAAAAAGCCCAACGCCTCACCCCCTTTGGTCGCGATGCGGCCAAAGACGACGAGGATTCACGCTAAACTCAACCCCGCGCGCGACTGGCGATAGGCGTGCTGGGCCCCTGCCCTGCACCGCTGACGTGGAGTTTTGACCACTGGGAAGCGCGCAGCCTCAAGCCTTGAGGTGTTTTGCCGTTCGCCTGGGCAGCCCTGTGCCGATGGTTCGGCACGCCGGGACCACCTCTATTAGGACTGCCAGCATGTACCACCGCAACATCTTGATCGAACAGACCGACCCCGAACTGTGGGCCGCCATCCAAGCTGAAAACGCGCGACAAGAGCACCACATCGAACTGATCGCCAGCGAAAACTACGCCTCGCCCGCCGTCATGCAAGCCCAAGGCTCGCAACTCACCAACAAATACGCAGAAGGCTACCCCGGCAAGCGCTATTACGGCGGGTGCGAACACGTGGACGTGGCAGAGCAACTGGCCATTGACCGCATCAAACAAATTTTTGGAGCAGACGCAGCCAATGTGCAACCGCATTGCGGCGCATCGGCCAACGAGGCCGTGTTCCTAGCGTTCTTAAAGCCCGGCGACACCATCATGGGCATGAGCTTGGCCGAGGGCGGTCACTTGACCCACGGCATGGCGCTCAATATGAGCGGCAAGTGGTTCAACGTGGTCTCCTACGGATTGAACGAAAAAGAAGAAATCGACTACGACGCGATGGAGAAAAAGGCCCACGAGACCAAGCCCAAACTCATCATCGCCGGCGCGTCGGCCTACAGCTTGCACATTGACTTCGCACGTTTTGCCAAAGTGGCCAAAGACGTAGGCGCGATCTTTTTGGTCGACATGGCGCACTACGCGGGCTTGATCGCCGCCGGCGTCTACCCCAACCCTGTGCCCCACGCGGATGTGGTGACCTCCACCACCCACAAGAGCCTGCGCGGCCCGCGTGGTGGGATCATCTTGATGAAGGCTGAGCACGAGAAAGCCATCAACAGCGCGATCTTCCCTGGCCTGCAAGGTGGCCCCTTGATGCACGTCATCGCAGCCAAGGCCGTTGCATTCAAAGAAGCTCTGGCCCCAGAGTTCAAGGCCTACCAACAACAAGTCATCACCAACGCCCGGATCGTGGCCGAGACGCTCACCCAACGTGGCCTGCGCATCGTCAGCGGCGGCACGCAAAGCCACGTGATGTTGGTGGACCTGCGTTCTAAAAAGATCACCGGCAAACAAGCCGAAGCCGCCCTGGGCGCTGCCCACATGACGATCAACAAGAACGCCATCCCCAACGATCCTGAAAAACCTTTCGTGACCAGCGGCGTGCGCATTGGCACACCGGCGATGACCACGCGTGGTTTCAAGGACGAAGAAGCCCGCATGACCGCCAACCTGATTGCCGACGTGTTGGATAACCCGCACGACGAAGCCAACATTGCCGCTGTGCGCGCCAAGGTACATGCCCTGACGAGCCGCTTTCCGGTCTACCGCTGAGTTGCAGATTTTTGAGCCACCCAGGGTTCGCGCCCTCAAACGACGGGCGCGACGCTTGCCGCGGTGGCTTGCAGATCAAGTTCAGTGCAGACCCCATGCCTGAGCCAGATGTCACCAAAGCTCAAGACCTCATGTTGAGCCCACAACCAGGTCAGCCTCCCATGATGATGAGGCTCAACAAACTGAGTACAGTGAACGCCCACGCCCAACCCGGCGCAGACTGGGCCACGGCCGGCGCGCACTGAGGAAGCTTTGTGCACACCACCCAAGCGGCTCCAGCCGCTCATAACGCCACCGCCACCGCCACTGATACCGCCAGCGCCACCGACAACGCCACCAAAACCGCCACCGAGCCCAACCAATCAACCAATCAACCAGCACGGGCACGAGCAAAATAGCCAGAGCAACAGCAAACACATCACACGAGACCATCCTCCATGAAATGCCCCTTCTGCGGTCACCTAGAAACCCAAGTGGTCGAAACCCGCATGTCTGAAGATGGCGACTCCATCCGCCGTCGCAGGCAATGCGGCGCATGCGAAAAGCGCTACACCACTTACGAGCGCATCGATGTGAGCTTTCCCAACATCGTCAAAAAAGACGGGCGACGCATCGAGTACCAGCGCCATAAACTGCTCGACTCCATGAGCTTGGCTCTGCGCAAACGCCCCGTCAGCACCGAACAGGTCGACAACGCGATTGAGCGCATCGAAGAAAAGCTGCTCAGCCTGGGGGTGCGCGAAGTCCCTTCTACACGCATCGGGGAGTTGGTCATGCGAGAGCTCAAAAAACTCGACAAAGTGGCCTACATCCGCTTTGCCAGCGTATACCGCAGCTTTGAAGACATTGACGACTTCAAGAGCTTGGTGGACGAGGTTCGCAAATAGTTTTCAATGGGTGGCAACCCACTCGCGAGCTCTCCTAGCCTGGCATTTGCTGCGAGCAAACGCCAGGCTTTTTTAATTCCCCGCCAAGCCACGCACCACGACACGTGCGTTCGCCTGCACAGATAATTGACTCCATGAGCTTCTCCCCCACCGACACCGCCCACATGACCCAGGCCTTGGCCTTGGCCGAGCAAGCGCTGCGCCTGACCTCGCCCAACCCAAGGGTGGGTTGCGTCATCGCCCACGCCAATGGCACGGTACTGGGCAGCGGCCACACCCAAGCAGCCGGCCAAGCACATGCCGAGGTCATGGCTTTGCGCGATGCACAGGCCAAGGGCCACTCGGTGCAAGGGGCTACGGCTTATGTGACGCTTGAGCCTTGCAGCCACCAAGGTCGCACCGGCCCCTGTTGCGATGCACTGATTCAAGCTGGCATTGGGCGTGTGGTGCTCAGCCTGCAAGACCCCAACCCCCAGGTGGCGGGCCAGGGTGCGGCGCGTTTGCGAGCTGCGGGCGTGCAGGTGGACGTGGGCTTGATGGCTGATGCGGCGCACGAACTCAACATCGGTTTTTTCAAACGCATGCAACGCGGCATGCCTTGGGTGCGCATGAAAATCGCCGCCTCACTGGACGGGCAAACCGCACTCAACAATGGCGTGAGCCAGTGGATCACCCACGACGCTGCCCGCCAAGATGGCCACGCTTGGCGGGCCCGGGCTTGCGCCGTGCTGACGGGCATTGGCACCGTGCTGCAAGACGACCCGCAACTGGACGTGCGAGCCGTCGCCACCCCTCGCCAACCCAGTTTGGTGGTGGTTGACAGCCGCTTGGAAACCCCACTGCACGCCAAGTTGTTTAGCCCGCAACGCCCGGTATGGCTCTATGCCGCGCAAGACGATGCCAATAAACGCCAAGCGCTGCAAGCCCAAGGCGCCAGCGTGACGTGCCTGAGCGACGCCACAGGCAAGGTGGATCTGGCCCAGATGCTGCAGGACTTGGCACAACGCGGCATCAACGAGCTGCACGTGGAGGCGGGCCACAAGCTCAACGGCTCGCTGCTGCGCGCCGCTTTGGTGGACGAGTTGCTGGTCTACATGGCCCCCTTGTTGATCGGTGAAGGCCAAGGCATGAGCAACCTAGGCCCCTTGTCAAACCTGCAAGAGGCTTTGACCCTGGACTTTCATGAGGTCACACAAATCGGGCCAGATCTAAGGATATTGGCTCGCATTCGACGATGAGGCCCCATAAACCTGCGAAAATACGCGAATGTTCACCGGAATCATCACCGGCGTGGGGCGTATCACCGCTGTTCACGACCTGGGAAGCTCTTTAAACCACGGCAAGCGCCTCACGATCGAGGCCCCTGCCGGGTACCTCGACGACGTGGGCTTGGGTGACAGCATCGCTTTGAACGGCGCTTGCATGACCGTCACCACGTTTGACCCCCTCCACCACCAGTTCACGATTGACATCTCGGCTGAGTCTCTGGCCCGCACCAGTGGCTTGGCGCAGCTGGGACGTGTCAACCTCGAAAAAGCCTTGCGTGCCCATGACCGCTTGGGCGGACACATCGTGTCGGGCCATGTCGACGGCATCGGCCAGGTGAGCCACTTTGAGCGCGTCGGCGAAAGCTGGGAGCTGCGCCTCATGGCGCCGCCCGATCTGGCCAAATACCTGGCCTACAAAGGCTCGATCACCGTCAATGGCGTGAGCCTGACGGTCAACCAGGTGCAAGACTTCTTTGATGCCCCTGGACCCATGGGTTTGCGCGGTTGCGAGATCAGCATCAACCTCATTCCTCACACGGTAGACAACACCGCCTTGGGCTCTTTGCAAGCAGGCAGCACCGTGAACCTTGAAATTGACACCGTGGCGCGTTACGTTGAACGCATGCTGCGCGTGGACGCCACCTTGAAAGCCCCGCAATGACAAAAGCCCTGACCCCCGTGGCCATCTCGCCCGTCGAAGACATCGTGGCCGAGATGAAGGCTGGCCGCATGGTCATCTTGGTCGACGAAGAAGACCGCGAAAACGAAGGCGACTTGGTACTCGCAGCCGACCATGTCACCCCCGAGGCCATCAACTTCATGGCCCGTTTTGGCCGTGGTCTGATTTGCCTCACCCTCACGCGCGAGCGCTGCGAATTTTTGAAACTCCCCCCCATGGCTGCGCGCAATGGCACGGTCTACAGCACCGCGTTCACCGTCTCTATCGAAGCCGCCGAGGGCGTGACCACCGGCATTTCTGCCGCAGACCGTGCCCGCACCATTGAAGTGGCTGTGGCCAAAGGCACCCAACCGAGCGACTTGGTGCAACCGGGCCACGTGTTTCCGCTGCAAGCAGTCGACGGCGGCGTGCTGATGCGCGCCGGCCACACCGAAGCCGGTTGCGACCTGGCCGCCATGGCGGGCTGCTCGCCTACCTCGGTGATTTGCGAAATCATGAAAGACGACGGCACCATGGCGCGCCTGCCCGATTTGCAGGTGTTTGCGGCCGAGCACGGCTTGAAGATTGGCACCATTGCCGACCTGATTGCCCACCGCAGCCGCACCGAGTCGCTGGTGCAAAAAGTCGGTAGCCGCTCACTCGCCACAACACACGGAGAGTTCACAGCCAACGCCTACAAAGACATCACCAATGGCGCAGTGCACTTGGCCTTGGTCAAGGGCAGCTGGAAGGCTGAGCAAGACGTCTTAGCCCGCGTGCACGAGCCCTTGTCGGTGCTCGACGCCTTGGAGCCCAACCGAGTGATGCACTCCTGGGGTTTAGATTCGAGCCTGCAACGCATCGCCCAAGAAGGCGCAGGCGTGGTCGTGTTGCTCAACTGCGGCGAAAGCGCCGAGCAGTTGCTGGCCCAGTTTGACGGCACCGCGCGCTCAGCCCATGGACCCGCACGAGGCCGCATGGACTTGCGCAGCTACGGTGTGGGCGCACAAATTTTGCGTGACTGCGGCGTGCACAAGATGCGCCTGTTGGGCAACCCCCGCCGCATGCCCAGCATGACCGGCTACGGCTTAGAAATCGTCGGCTATCTGGCCAAAGCTTAAGTCTCAAGGAACCTCTGACATGTTTGTCTCCAACCTCGCCAGCACCACCACCTTGGATGGCAGCAGCCTGAAAATTGGTATCGTCCAGGCCCGCTTCAACGAAGACATCACCAACACCTTGCGCGAGGCCTGCGTGGCCGAACTCAAGGCCATGGGCGTGGCCGATGAACGCATCACCGTGGTGCAAGTCCCCGGCGCCCTGGAAGTGCCCCTCACGCTGGCAGCACTTGCCCAAATCGAGGACCCCGAGCCCTTCAGCGCGCTGATCGCCTTGGGTTGCATCATCCGTGGCGAGACCTACCACTTTGAGCTGGTGGCCAACGAGTCGGGGGCCGGTGTGACACGCGTGGGCATGGACTACCACGTGCCGATCGCGAATGCGATTTTGACCACAGAGAACCTGGCCCAAGCCGTGGCCCGTCAAAGCGACAAAGGCCGTGACGCCGCTCGCGTGGCGGTGGAGATGGCCTTGTTGCTGGAGCAGCTCGCATGATGACGGACACCGTCACGCCCGACTCAGCCCACGATTCGGCCCACGACTTGGCGCCTGGCTCAAGCAGCCCGCCCGACAAAGCCCCTCGGAAAAGCTCCGCCAAATCAGGGCGCAGCCGCGCGCGCGAATTTGCACTCCAAGGCCTGTACCAATTTTTGGTGGGTCGCAACGAAGCCGCCGACATTGACGTGTTCACGCGCGACTTGAGCGGTTTTCACAAATCCGACTCGGCCCATTACGACGCCTTGTTGTATGGCTGTGTCGAGCACCGAGAGGTACTCGACGCCTTGATCCTGCCCCTGCTGGACCGCAAGCTAGAGGAAATATCACCCATCGAACACGCGGTGATGTGGATGGGCGTATATGAGTTCAAGCACTGCATCGACGTGCCTTGGCGCGTGGTGTTGAATGAATACATCGAGTTGGCCAAATCGTTTGGCGGCACAGATGGCCACAAGTACGTCAACGCCGTACTCAACGGCTTGGCCCCTCAGCTGCGCAGCCACGAGGTGCAAGCCGACCGCCTGAGCGGCAAGGCGCGATGAAGATAGCCCAGCGCGCTCAGCGCATTGAGCCGTTTTATGTGATGGAAGTTGCCAAGGCCGCTGCCAAGCGCGCCGCCACCTTGGGGCCCAACGACCCGGCCATGGTGTACCTGAGCATTGGCGAGCCCGACTTCACCGCCCCCCCCTTGGTCCAAGAAGCCGCCGCGCGCGCCCTGCACGACGGCCTCACCCAATACACCGCCGCGCTGGGGCTAGGCGCTTTGCGGGAACGCATCAGCGAGTGGTATGACAACCGTTTTGGCGTGAAGGTGCCAGCGAGCCGCATCGTGATCACCGCGGGCGCATCGGCGGCTTTGCAGTTGGCGTGTCTGGCTTTGATCGAAGCGGGTGACGAAGTGCTGATGCCAGACCCGAGCTACCCCTGTAACCGCCACTTTGTGAGTGCTGCCGAAGGCCGCGCTGTGCTGGTGCCCACCAGCGCCGCTGACCGCTTCCAACTCAATGCCACGCAGGTGCGCGAGCACTGGGGGG
Organism: uncultured Burkholderiales bacterium; assembly: GCA_903906635.1. GTDB lineage: Bacteria > Pseudomonadota > Gammaproteobacteria > Burkholderiales > Burkholderiaceae_C > Limnohabitans. The sequence goes on from CAIVLE010000175.1 coordinate 11,991, forward strand.
CGAACACCCGTGGCGTGCTGCTGGCCTCGCCGTCCAACCCCACCGGGACCTCGATCCACCCCCACGCCTTGCGCGACATCCATGCCCAGGTGTCTGAACGCGGGGGAGTCACCATGATCGACGAAATTTATTTGGGCCTGAGCTACGACGACGCGTTTGGCCACACCGCCTTGGGGCTGGATGATCAAATCATCAGCATCAACAGCTTCTCCAAGTACTTCAGCATGACCGGCTGGCGTTTGGGCTGGATGGTGTTGCCCCAAACCTTGGTGCCGGTGGTGGAGCGTTTGGCGCAAAACCTATTCATCTGCCCCAGCACCTTGGCGCAGCACGCCGCACTGGCCTGCTTTGAAGCCGACAGCTTGGCCGAATACGAGCGCAGACGCGCCGAGTTCAAGGCTCGGCGGGACTTCTTTGTGCCAGCGCTCAATCAGTTGGGCTTGAGCGTGCCGGTGATGCCCGATGGCGCGTTTTACGCCTGGGCTGATTGCACTGCTGCGTGTGACAAACTGGGCGTGCGTGGCAGCTGGGACTTTGCGTTTGAGGTGCTGCAGCGCGCTAACGTCGCCTTCGCGCCGGGGCGCGACTTTGGCCAGGCCGACACCTCGCGCTTTGTTCGCTTCTCCACCGCACGCTCGCTGCCCGAGTTGCGCGAAGCCGTGACCCGTTTGCAACACCTGCTGGGGTGAACCGTGATGACTGACCCGATCTCCCCCACGTTTGAACACCCGGTGCGGGTGTACTGGGAAGACACCGATGCCGGAGGTATCGTGTTCTACGCCAACTACCTCAAATTTTTTGAGCGCGCACGCACCGAGTGGTTGCGTGCCCTGGGCGTGGGGCAGCATGCGCTGCGCCAAGAGACGGGCGGCATGTTTGTGGTGAGCGAAACCAGCCTCACCTACCACCGCCCAGCCAAGCTCGACGACTGGCTGCGTGTGACGGCGCGCTTGGCCCAAGGTGGGCGCGCCAGCCTGGTGATTGCCCAACAAGCATGGTGCGCTGACACCTTATTGTGCGAAGGAACGATCCGCATTGGTTGGGTCGATGCCGCCACCCTCAAGCCTGCGAGAATTCCCTCTTCTGTATTGGAACGCCTGACATGACACAAGACTTTTCCATTGTCCATTTGTTGCTCAACGCCAGCTGGGTCGTGCAGGTGGTGGTTCTGATGCTGATGGGCGTGTCCATCACCAGTTGGACCGCCATTTTTCGCAAAATCATCTCCCTGCGCCGCGTCAAAGCGCTCAACGAAGAGTTCGAGCGCGAGTTCTGGTCGGGCACTAGCTTGAACGAGTTGTTCGCATCGGCGGCCAAAAACGCCAAGCTCTCAGGCCCGATGGAGCGCATTTTTGCCAGCGGCATGCGCGAGTACCAAAAACTGCGCGAACGACGCATCAACGACAGCAGCGCGTTGATGGACGGGGCCCGCCGCGCGATGCGCGCGAGCTACCAACGCGAGATGGACGCCATCGAGTCCAACCTGTCGTTGCTGGCCTCGGTCGGCTCGGTCTCGCCGTATGTCGGGTTATTTGGCACGGTGTGGGGCATCATGCACGCCTTCACCGGCTTGGCGGGCATGCAACAAGTGACCTTGGCCAAAGTGGCCCCTGGCATTGCCGAGGCTTTGGTGGCTACCGCCATTGGTTTGTTCGCGGCCATTCCAGCAGTGTTGGCCTACAACCGTTTTTCACGTGACATCGACCGCGTGTCGATCAAGCTGGAGACTTTCATCGAAGAGTTCTCCAACATCTTGCAGCGCAACGTCAGCGCCACCACGCTGGCCCACTGAGTTCAAAGGCTCCCCCCATGGCGTCTATTGCTCCTCGCTCCGGCCGCGGCCGTCGCACCATGAATGAAATCAATATGGTGCCCTTCATCGACGTGATGCTGGTGCTGTTGATCATCTTCATGGTCACCGCGCCCTTGATCTCGCCCAGCGTGATCGATCTGCCCACCGTGGGCAAAGCGGCCACCGTGCCTGACCAGGTGATCCACGTCGAAATCAGCAAAGATGAAAAGATCACCATCAAGAGCACCGGCACCACGGTGGCCACTCGCGCCAGCTCGCTGGAGATGCTCGCGCGCGATGTGCGCCAGCTGCAAGGCGAAGTGGCTCAAGGCCCGGTGGTCATCACGGGTGACCGCAGCATCAAGTACGAAACCGTGGTCAAAGCCATGGACATCTTGCAGCGTGCCGGCGTGCAACGCGTGGGCCTGGCCGTGCAATTGGTCGATTGAGTGTGAACCCCTGACGCCATGAGCGCCCAAGCCCAGCATCTTGAATTTGCCCCCCCGCCGGCTCCGGGCACGGCTCGCTCGTTGACGCTCGCGCTGTTTGTGCACGGCCTGCTCTTGGTGGCGCTGACAGCAGGCATTCAGTGGAACCAAGACAACCCCGTCTCGGCCGAGGCCGAACTGTGGTCTGCAGTGCCCCAAGCCGCAGCCCCCAAATTGGTGGAGGTTGCGCCACCACCACCGCCCCCCCCTGCCCCGAAAGAGGCGCTCAAGCCGCCGCCCCCCGCACCCGATCATGAGGCAGAGATCGCTTTGGCCAAACGGCGCAAACAACTCGAAGATCAAAAAAAATTAGACCAAGCCAAAGAGCTTGAACGCCGCCAAGCGGAGTTGAAAAAAGAAGAGCAAAAGAAAGCCGACGACAAGAAAGCCAAGCTCAAAGCCGAAGAAGACAAACGCCAAGCCGA
>CAIVLE010000176.1 GCA_903906635.1 uncultured Burkholderiales bacterium
ACCCCAACGTGAGCCAATTCTGGACCTACGACGCCAAGCAGGTCTTGGCCAACCCGGTGTACTCGCGTGATTGGCCCCCGGCCAAGAACCTCGAGTCTTAAACCTCAAGGCTCATCATGCAGATTTGGGTCATCCAAACCCTCAACAGTCTGGCGTTCGGAGGATTGCTGTTCATGCTGTCCTCCGGATTTGCGCTCATCTTCGGTTTGATGCGCATTGCCAACCTGACCCACGGGTCGTTGTTCATGCTCGGCGCTTATGTGGCGGCAACGATGATTCGCGACGGTCATGGCCTGGTGCTCGCCGCTTGTGCATCCATGCTCACCATGGCGGTGGTCGGTGGGTTGATCGAGCGTTTGATCTTGCGTCGCCTCGCCAACAACGCCCAGGGCCAGGTACTGGCCACCTTGGGGCTGTCTTTTGTGGTGGCCGATCTGTGCCTGATGTTGTGGGGCGGTGACCCCTTGCCGATTCAAACACCTTCGATGTTTCAAGCGCCGATGGAAATGTTCAACCTGAGGTTCCCCACCTACCGCTTGGTGGTGTTGGGCTTTTCCGTGGTGGTCGGGGTGTTGCTGTATTTGCTGATGGAGCGCACCCGCTTAGGTGCCATGATTCGTGCCGGTGTGGACGACATGCCCATGGCGCGTGCCGTGGGCATTCCGGCCTCAGGGTTGTTCACCACTGTGTTTTGCTTGGGGGCAGCGCTGGCCGGTTTGGGCGGTGCCTTGGGAGGCCCCATCTTCAACGCCTACCCGGGCCTGGACGCCGACATGTTGCCGCTGGCCTTGATCGTGGTGATTCTGGGCGGCGTGGGAAGTTTGGTGGGCACCTTTGTGGCCAGTTTCATTGTGGGCTTCATCTACACCTTTGGCATTGCCCTGGTGCCTGATTTGGCCTACGTCATTTTGTTTCTGCCCATGGTGGTGGTTATTGCCTTCAAGCCGCAAGGCCTTTTTGGAAGAGTCACAACATGAACCGTTTAGGGGTGCTGTTGGGCATCGTCTTTCTTGCTGCTCTGCCTTTGGTCTCAGGCGAGTACTTCGTCAACCTGGGCAGTCAAATCCTGATCGCTGTCATCTTTGCGTCCAGCCTCAACCTGTTGGTGGGCTACGCGGGTTTGACCTCGCTTGGGCACGCCACTTACATGGGCTTGTCAGCCTACATCTCGGCCTGGTTATCTATCAAGATGGGACTGGACCACACCATCACAGCCCCTGCAGCCTTGCTGCTCACCACCTTGATTGGCATGGTGTTTGGTTGGATTGCTTTGCGTGCCACGGGTCTGGGATTTTTGATGTTGACCTTGGCTTTATCTCAAATCGTGTGGGGCTTAGGTTACCGCTGGGTCTCGGTCACCAATGGTGACAACGGCCTGTCGGGTTTGACCCGGCCTCATCCCTTTGGCATTGACCTGGACATCAGCAACAACTTTTACTGGTTTGCACTGGTGGTCACCTGTGCGTGTGTGTATGCCATCAGCGTGTTGATTCGCTCGCCCTTTGGCGCCTCCATCCGTGGCACTCGCGATCAAGCGCGGCGCATGAGTGCTCTGGGCTACAACGTGTGGGCCATTCGCTGGACGACCTTTGTGATCGCCAGTTTCTTGGGGGCGGTAGCCGGTTTGCTGTATGTCTATTTCCACAAATACATCCACCCGAGTGTGATGGCCATCACCGTGTCTGCCGAGGCGTTGCTGTGCGTGATCGCCGGGGGCTCGGGCACCTTGGTCGGCCCCTTGCTCGGTGCTCTGGTGGTGGTGATGCTCAAGAACTACGCCTCGGCCTATGTGGAGCGCTGGAACATGCTGCTGGGGTTGGTGTTTTTGTTCATTGTGATCTTTATGCCCGCAGGCTTGGTGTCTGCTGTGGATGTGTGGAAAAAACGTTTTCACGGCGGGAGCAAGGCATGACCCACGCACTTGAAATCAGCCATCTGTGCAAAAGCTTTGGCGGCGTCAAAGTCACCCAAGACGTGTCATTTGTTGTCAAGCCTGGTGAACGCCGTCTTATCATTGGCCCCAACGGCGCCGGCAAGACCACGCTGTTCAACCAAATTTCGGGGGACTTGCAGCCCGACTCTGGAAGCATCAAAGTCTTTGGCGAAGACGTGACCCACCAGCCTGTGCACCGGCGTGCGCATGCGGGCGTGAGTCGGACCTACCAAATCATCACCTTGTTCTCCAAAGACACCTTGCTACACAACGTGGCCTTGTCTTTGTTGGGTGTGAGCGCGCGGCGTTTTCAGGCCTTCAAGCCTTTGAAGCTCGACGACACGCTATACGCGCAAGCTGAGACCATTTTGGAGTCCGTGGGTTTGAAAGGCAGTGCGCACTTGGCGGCCAGTGAGATCTCTTACGGCGAACAACGCCGCGTCGAGATTGCCGTGGCGATGGCCCAGTCACCGCGCTTGCTGTTGCTTGACGAGCCCCTGGCGGGTTTGTCGCATGACGAACGCATCATTGTGCGCGACTTGGTGGCGGCGCTACCTAAGTCCACCACCATCGTGATGATTGAACACGACATGGATGTGGCCCTGGCCTTTGCAGAGCAGATCGCTGTGCTGCATTACGGCAGTTTGATTGTGGAAGGTGACCGCGAAACCGTGGTTAACCACCCGCGTACCCGGGAGGTCTACCTTGGCCACTGATTTGTTGACACTCGACGCCATCCACGCCCATTACGGCGATAGCCATGTGCTGCATGGTGTGTCGTTTTCCCTTAAAAAAGGCCATGTGCTGGCTTTGCTGGGCCGCAATGGCGCAGGCAAAACCACTACCATGCTGACCTTGGCGGGGCTGCTGCCCTGTACGGGTGGACTGGTCCTGCTCGATGGTCAGTCCATTGGTGCGCTGTCGCCCGAAGCCATTGCCAAGCGTGGTGTCCGTTTGGTGCCGCAAGGCCGGCGGGTGTTTGCCAGCCTGAGCGTGGAAGAAAATCTCATCGTGGCCGAACAAAAGCGCGACATCGCCTACCCCTGGACGCTCGAGCGTGTGTATGAGTTGTTCCCGCAGCTGCTGCCACGCCACAAGCAACGTGCGGGCACCTTGTCGGGGGGCGAGCAGCAGATGCTGGTGATCGGCCGCGCCTTGATGGGCAACCCCGATGTGCTGTTGCTTGACGAGCCCTCGGAGGGCTTGGCCCCTCTCATCGTGGCCGAAGTCTCACGTGGCATTGCCAAACTCAAGTCAGAAGGTTTGTCCATTATTTTGGTCGAACAAAACTTTGAACTCGCCATGGGCTTGGCCGATGACATCGTGGTGCTCAACACTGGCGAGGTGGCCTTTGCCGGCACCCAAGACGCAGTGCGCGCCAACCCTGAATTAGCCACACGCCATTTGGGCGTGTTCTGATATTTCTTTATTTCAAACTCTGAAGGACCCACCATGTTTTATACCTGTGCAGCCTCTTGCAGCGACCCCGCTCACGACCACGGTTTCTCGCTCGCTAGCAGCGCCAAAACGGCCAAGGCTGCCACGGCCAAAGCAGCAAAAAGCAGCAGCACCAAAGCCAGCGCCCCCTCCAGTGTCAAGCCTAAATCGTCTACCACCCACATCGTCAAAGACCGTCGCGGCAAATCCAAAGTAGTGGACATCCACTGCCATTACCTCAACCCCGAGGTGAACAAAAAAACCGCCCACCTGAACGCGGCGCAATACGACCCTACGGTGATTTTTGCCAACGAGTTGACCAACCAAACCAACGTCAAGCAAATGAAAACCCGTGCCCCCAAATTGATGGGCATTGAAGAGCGCATCCAAGACATGGACCGCATGGGAGTGGACATCCAGGCCGTGTGCCCAGCGCCTTACCACTACTTTTATTTCACCGAGCCCAAACTCGGCGCTGAGTTGGCACGCGACGTGAACCACGGCATTGCTGAGTTGGTGGCCAAGCACCCCGACCGCTTTGTGGGCATGGGCTCGGTGCCTTTGCAAAACGCCGAGCTAGCGGTCAAAGAGCTGGAGTACTGCGTCAAAAAACTCGGCATGCGTGGCGTGGAAATTTGTACCAACGTCAACGGCATGAACCTGACCGATCCCCGCTTGGGCTTGGAGAAGTTCTTTGCCAAAGCCAATGAATTGGGCACCGTGATCTTTATGCACCCCCTGGGCTACACACAGGGCGAGCGCCTGACCAACCACTACTTCAACAACGTGATTGGCAACCCACTCGAGACCACCGTGGCGGTGAGTCACCTGATCTTGGATGGCGTGGTGGCACGCACCCCCAAGATCAAATTCATCGCGGCCCACGGCGGTGGCTACATCGCCCACTACTGGGCCCGCATGGACCACGCTTGGCAGGCACGTCCCGATGTGCGCACAGTGATCAAGAAAAAGCCTTCGAGCTATTTGGAGAAGTTCTACTTCGACACCATCACCTTTGATCCCCGCATGTTGAAAAACCTGATTGACCGTTATGGCGCCGAGCATGTGCTGTTGGGTACCGACTATCCCTACGACATGGGCATGGACGATCCACTGGGCTTGATCGCCAGCGTCAAAGGCTTGCCTGCCACACAGCGGCGCATGATCGAAGGCCTCAACGCGATGAAGCTCTTAAAGATCAAAGCCTAAATTGCCAAGGGGTGCGCATGAATACAGCGAGTTTTCAGCTCAACGGCCAAGCCGTTGCCCTACAGGCCCAGGGCAATACCGCACTGGTGCATGTGCTGCGTAACCCCTGCAACGCCAAAGATGTGCGCTACGGTTGTGGCGCTGGCAACTGTGGCGCGTGCACCGTCATCGTGAACGGGCATGCGCAGCAGTCATGCAACATGCCCAATGAGGCGGTGCAAGGCTGTGATGTGCGCACGCCCGCTTCTTTGCCACAAGACCCGGTGGGCGCTGTCGTGCTTCAAGCTTTTGTCGACGAGCAGGCAGCGCAGTGCGGCTACTGCATCAACGGCCTGCTGATGTCAGTCACCGCCTTGTTGCAGCACAACCGCCACCCCTCGCACGCAGACATCACCCAAACCCTCAACCGGCATCTGTGTCGCTGTGGCACCCATGTGCGCATCTTGCGCGCCACGCGTTTGGCCATCCAGCGTTTG
>CAIVLE010000177.1 GCA_903906635.1 uncultured Burkholderiales bacterium
GGTGTTGCCCAGCCCTGCATGGTGTGCAACCGCTTGTCGCACATCCGGGTGTCGGGTCCGTAAAAACGGGTTGATCTGCAGTTCGGTGGCCAGCTGCGCTGGCAGGGTGGGCCGTCCCTGTGCGCGCAATGCTTGGCAGTGGCTCGTGTAGGTTTGGAGCGCAAGGTTGTGCGGCTCAACGGCACAAGCGAATCGCAGGTTGGACAGAGTGTACTCGTGGGCACAGCAGATGCGGGTGTCACCGGGTAGTGCTGCCAAGGCATCCAAAGAGGCCAGCATTTGGGCAGGTGTGCCTTCAAAGACACGCCCGCATCCACCCGAAAACAAGGTGTCACCGCAAAACAGCACCGGGCTGTGGGGTGCCGTGGCAACAAAGTAAGCCACATGGCCCGCTGTGTGCCCCGGAATATCGATCACTTGGACTGGGTGGCCCAGCAGCTCAAGCCGGTCTGCATCCATCACGGGCGTGAAGGGTTGTGGGATGTCTTCACGTGCGGGCCCCCACACTTGAGCGCCAGTGGCTTGGCGCAATGCGTCAACGCCTCCGATGTGGTCTGCATGGTGGTGGGTGACTAGAATCGCGTCTAGGGTGAGTCCTTCACGTGCCAGTGTGTCTAAAACGGGCTGCGCATCGCCCGGGTCAACCACCACGGCGTGTGCGTCTTGTTGCCATAACCACAGGTAGTTGTCGGCAAATGCGGGCAGCGAAATCAGTTTCATGACACCAAAACCTCTCAAAACCGATAGTTTGCACGATTGGCTGCTGACCCCTGCTGGCCAATATGCATTGGCCTGGGAGCAGATGCAGTGTGATCGAGCCGTGGCCGATGTGTTTGGCTTTCATGCCTTGCAACTGGGCATGCCTGCTTTGAAGGCCTTGCAAAACAACCGCATACCCTATCGCTGGTTGGGCTGTGAGAGCTTGCCCGCAGTCAACACCCTGGGTTCGGGGCTGCTGTTGACCGCATCGCACGCCTTGCCGCTGGCCGATGCCAGCCTTGATTTGGTGGTGTTGCCGCACACCTTGGAGTTGAGTTCAGACCCGCACGCCACCTTGCGAGAGGTGGAGCGTGTGCTGGTGCCCGAGGGACGGCTGGTGATTTTGGGCTTCAATCCCACCAGTTTGTGGGGGATCAAGCCACGCTGGCGCCAGGGGGCTCAGGATCTGGGGCAACCCATCGGTCAATGGCGCTTGCGCGATTGGTTGCAGCTGTTGAGTTTTGAAGTCGCTACAAACCAACTGGGCTGCTACCGGCCCGCTTTCCGATCTGAGCGCTGGCTGCAACGCATGGCTTGGATGGACACAGCCGGAGCCCGCTGGTGGCCTATCTTGGGGGCGGTTTATTGCATGGTCGCCATCAAGCGCGTGCGCGGCATGCGCCTGATGGGTCCCGCATGGAAGCGGCCCGCAGCCAGGCAGGCGCGAGCCGTCACGACAGCGTCAAAAGGAATGGAATGAACAAAGTTGATATTTACACCGACGGGGCTTGCAAGGGCAACCCCGGGCCGGGGGGCTGGGGCGCTTTGTTGCGTTCGCCCTCGGGGCAGGAGAAGGAGATTTTTGGCGGCGAACTCACCACCACCAACAACCGCATGGAGTTGACGGCGGTGATTGAGGCCTTGCGCGCGCTCAAACGTCCGTGCGAGGTGGCTTTGTACTTGGACAGTGAATATGTCCGCAAGGGCATCACCGAATGGATCCATGGATGGAAAGCCCGGGGTTGGCGCACCGCGGCCAAGCAAGCGGTGAAAAACGCTGACTTGTGGCAACAACTCGATGCCTTGACGCATGACGGTGTGCACCATATCAGCTGGCATTGGGTCAAAGGACATGCCGGGCACGTCGACAACGAGCGGGCCGATGGCTTGGCGAACCGCGGTGTCGATCAAGTGTTGTCCAATAGGTGACAGCGACTGTGAAGTCAGTGTAAATATGGCCCTTTGCAGGCCACATCTGGTGACATCCCCAAACCCTATTTGCATGCTAACTGTTACATTAACTTTTTTTTAGTCCCGCCCTGAATTTTTTCTGGTTTGACCTCAACCCTTTCTCTCCAAACACCCTCATGAAACGTCTGCTTTGGTTACTCCTTGTCTTGGCACTTGCTGGTGGCGCTGCTAAATATTTTTGGCCGGTTGAAAAAGCCGAGGTCAAAGCACCCGTGCAAACCGTCACCACCTTTGTCGTGGCTCAGCGAGACTTCCCGGTTCTGGTGGAGTCCACCGGCAGCACCGTGGCCTCCAACATAGTGGATGTTCGCCCTCAAGTGACCAATGTGGTGGCCAAGGTGCACATCAAAGAAGGTCAACGCGTCAAGGCAGGCGATGTTTTGTTCACCCTGGATGACCGAGCAGACCGAGCCAACTTTGAAAAAGCCAAAGCTGCTTCAGATGACGCCCAACGGCAACTGGAGCGCTCGATCGAGCTGTTGCGTCAAAACTTCATCTCTCAGGGATCGGTGGATACCGCACGCGCCAACGCGCAGTCTTTGTTGGCTGCTGCCAATGCGGCCCAGGCCGCATTGAGTTATGACACCATCCGCTCCCCGATCACGGGACGCGCTGGCATCATCAACGTGTTCCCTGGCGCATTGGTGCAACCCGGCAACACCGTCTCAACCACCACCACGGCCACTGCAACCACCGCTCAGGGGGCCATGGTGACGATCACCCAACTCGACCCCATCAATGTGCAATTCACCGTGCCCGAGAGCGCCTTGGGGTCCTTGTTTGCCATGCAGCAATCGGGTCAAGCACCCACGGTGTCGTTCGAGGCCACTGGCGGGCAGAAGCGACAAGGCAAGGTCTATGTGATTGACAACCAGGTTGACGCAGCGATTGGCGCGGTCAAAGTCAAGGCTGAAGCGAGTAACGCCGACCATGCTCTGATTCCAGGTCAATTCGTGCGTGTGCGGCTCAATGCGGGCAGCATCAAAGATGCCTTGGTCATTCCTTCTCAAGCCGTGGTGGCCAACACCCGGGGCGAGCAGGTGTTTGTGGTGGATGCAGAAAACACCGTGGAGCTCAAACCCATCAAGGTGCTCACGCAAGGCCAAGGTTTTGCCGTCATCACAGGCTTGAATGTGGGTGACAAAGTGGTGGTCGAAGGAAAACAAAACCTGCGCCCCAAAGCCAAAGTGCGCGATGCAGCGGCTGCTAAAAGCGAGGCTAAACCTGAGGCAAAACCCCAGGCTAACCCCGAGGCTAAACCCGAGGCTAAACCCGAGGCCCCCACAGCGCCCAAGACCGACGCTAAACCCGATGTGAAAGCCGAAGCACAAAAATGACGATTTCAGAACTCTGTATTCGTCGTCCGGTGATGACGATTTTGCTGTCGATTGCGACAGTGGTGGCGGGTGTGATCGCCTACTCGAAAATTCCTGTCGCGGCGTTGCCTAGTTTCAACAGCCCCGTCATCCAAGTCTCCGCCACCCTTTTGGGGGCCAGCCCCGAGAACATGGCGTCTTCGGTGGCCTTGCCATTGGAGAAAGAGTTCTCCACCATTGACGGCATCTCCGTCATCAGCTCGACTAATTTCTTGAGCTCCACCGTCATCACGCTGGAGTTCAACAACGAACGCGACATCGACAAGGCCGCCGTGGATGTGCAAGCCGCCTTGCTTCGCGCGCAGCGCCGCTTGCCCATCGAGATGACGATTCCACCGTCTTACCGCAAGGTCAACCCCGCCGACGCACCGGTGCTGTTGATGTCCTTGAGTTCACCGTCGATGGATTTGTTTGAAGTCAGTGACTACGCAGAAAACCTGATTTCTCCCAACTTGTCCACCATCGATGGCGTGGCCCAGGTGCTGGTGTACGGACAAAAACGCTACGCCGTGCGCGTGCGCGCCAACCCCGCCAAGCTGGCCATGAACAACTTGACCATGGATGATGTGGCGCAAGCGGTCAACAAGGCCAACTCCAATGCGCCCGTGGGCGTGCTGGATGGTCCGCGTCAAGCGTTGACGATTTATGCCAACCCACAGCTGGTGCGTGCCAAAGAATTTGCCGACCTGATGATTGCGCAGCGCAACGGCTTGCCCATTCGTTTGTCGGATGTGGCCGTGGTCAGCGAAAGCTATGAGCAGGTCAAGACCAGCGGCTCCTACATGGGCGAGCGCTCGGTCATCATTGCTGTGCTGCGCCAGCCCAGTGCCAACACCGTGAAGGTGGTGGATGGCATCCGTCGCATGATTCCGAAGTTTGAAAAACAAATGCCGGGCTCGATTCAAATCAACTTGCTCAACGACCGATCGGCATCAATTCGCGAATCGATCCATGACGTGAACTACACCTTGGCCTTGACCGTGGGCTTGGTGGTGTTGGTGATTTTCTTGTTTTTGAAGCATGCCGCGGCCACGGTCATTCCAGCTCTGAGCTTGCCTGTGTCCTTGATCGGTGCATTCTTTATCCTTTCTTGGTTGGGCTACAGCTTAGACAACGTGTCGCTGTTGGGCATCACCTTGGCGGTGGGCTTGGTGGTGGACGACTCGATCGTGGTGCTTGAGAACATCATGCGCTATGTAGAGGAGGGCATGCACCCGCTCAAAGCCGCCCTCAAGGGCAGCAAAGAGGTGGGTTTCACCATCATCTCTATCTCGATTTCGCTGGTGGCCGTGTTCATCCCGATCTTTTTCATGCCGGGCCCCATTGGTTTGTTGTTTCGTGAATTCGCTGTGGTGGTCTCGTTGTCCATTTTGGTCTCTGCCATCGTGTCTTTGACCCTGGTGCCCATGTTGTGCAGCAAGTTCTTGCCTAAACATGGCGAGGAGCCCAAGGATTATTGGATCACTGTCAAGTTCGATCAGCTGTTTCATTGGGTGCTGCGCAAGTACGAGTCGAGCCTAGACGCGTGTTTGGCGCATCAGCGTTGGGTGTTGGCGGTGGCCATTGGTACTTTCGCCGTGACCATTGCCATGTACATCTGGGTGCCCAAAGGCTTTTTCCCAGAAGAAGACATTGGTCAGATTCAGATCACCACCGAGGCTTCGGAGGACATTTCGTTCGCTGCCATGTTGAAGTTGCAGGACCAGGCCGCAGAGATGGTGCGCAACGACCCCAACGTCTTGAGCATGGTGTCGTTTGTGGGGGGGGGCGCCAACACGGGCAACTTACCCAACAACGGTCGCATGTTTTTGAACCTAAAGCCCAAGAGCGAACGTGCACCGATGGCCAAAGTGCTGGAAGGCTTGCGTGGCAAGTTCAGAACGTTGCCCGGTATGAATGTGTACATGCGTCCCGTGCAGAACTTGCAATTGGGCGGCAAGGTCAGCAAGAGCCGTTACCAGTTCATCTTGCAAAGCGTGGGATTTGACGGTGTGAATGAATGGTCTGAGAAGTTGATCCGCGAGATGCGCGCGGACCCCCTCTTTCGCGACGTGACCAGTGACTCACAGCTCAAGGGCTTGAACGTGCTGATTGACATTGACCGTGAAAAAGCCGCCAGCGCTGGGGTGTCGGTGGCTGATATTCGCACGGCCTTGTATTCTTCGTATGGGGAGAAGCAAATCTCCACCATTTACACACCCGTCAACACCTACCAAGTGATCTTGGAGTCTGTCGAAGAAAGCCGTCAGTTTGAAAACGGCTTGAACGACATCTACCTGCGCGGTCGTGCCACCGACCGTTTGGTGCCATTGTCGAGCTTGGCCACTTTCAAGCGTTTCATTGGACCCACGGCGGTGAACCACCAAGGGCAGATCCCCTCGGTGACCATCTCTTTCAACTTAGCCCCTGATGTGCCCTTGGGTGATGCGACGCAAAAAATCGACGACTTCGTCAAAGCCATCAACCTGCCCCCCACCATCATCACCAGCTACGGTGGCGATGCGGCGGTATTCCAAAGTGGGCAGGCGGGGCAAATCATCTTGCTGGTCAGTGCGATCTTTGTGATTTATGTGCTGTTGGGTGTTTTGTACGAGAGCTATATTCACCCGCTGACCATTTTGGCGGGCCTGCCATCGGCTGCGATCGGCGCTTTGGTGTTTTTGCGTCTCTTCAACATGGAGCTGACCATCATTGCCACCATTGGTATTTTGTTGCTGATTGGTATTGTGAAGAAGAACGCCATTTTGATGATCGACTTCGCACTGGAGGCGCAGCGCCAGCACAAGATGTCGCCACGTGACGCCATCCGTTCCGCATGCTTGACCCGGTTTCGCCCCATCTTGATGACCACCTTGGCCGCCATGATGGGCGCCTTGCCTATCGCTTTGGGGCTGGGTGCCGGAGCTGAGTTGCGCATGCCCTTGGGCATTGTGGTGGTGGGTGGCTTGGCGTTCTCGCAGGTGATCACGCTCTACATCACCCCCGTGATCTACATCTACCTGGAGCGCTACAGCGGCTCGGGCCCGATGGAGATTGCTCCTGAAATGATGCCTTGATGCATCTCCCCCCCCCTTCGGTGCCGGCTGGCACCGGGGGTTTCTGGTGGGGAAGGGTTAGACCACCCCTTCAAATACCATCACATCCACCTCGTCTCCGATGGCGACATTGCCTTGCGAGTGGTGTAACACGATCAAGCCATTGCCTTGCACCATCGAGCTCAGCACGCCTGAGCCCTGATTGCCCGTGGTGCGCACCTGCAAGCTGCCGTCGGCAGCGGTGCTGACTGTCCCGCGCTGGTACTCGGTGCGGCCTGGTTTCTTACGCAAAGCCTCTTGGCTCTTGGCGCGCAGCAGTGGGGGGGCGGATGCCGTGCTGCCCATCATGCGCAGCAGGGCAGGGCGGACAAACGCCAAGAAGGTCACCATCACAGCCACTGGGTTGCCTGGCAGGCCAAACAACACCGAGGTGCCCAAACGCCCCACAGCCATCGGGCGGCCTGGGCGCATGGCGATTTTCCAAAATGCCACGTCGCCGAGTTTTTTCATCATGGCCTTGGTGAAGTCGGCTTCGCCCACACTCACGCCCCCGCTGGTGATGATGGCGTCCGCCTTTGCGGCGGCTTGGCAGAAAGCCGATTCCAGCAACACTGGGTCGTCACGCACCACGCCCATGTCAAGCACCTCGCAGCCCATGCGGGTGAGCAGGCCAAACACCGTGAAGCGGTTGCTGTCGTACACCGCACCTTCGCGAGGGGCTTGGCCCAAGCTCAAAATTTCATCACCGGTTGAGAAATAAGCCACCCGCAAACGGCGGTGTACCCGCACCGTAGCTTGGCCCAAACTCGCGACCAGTCCCAGGGCCGCAGGTGTCAGGTGGGCACCTGCGGTCAAGGCGGCGTGGCCCTGCATCAGGTCCTCGCCCTGCAAGCGCCGGTTGTCCCCCCGCTGAAATACGCCAGCAGGCACGGTAATGGTGGTGTTGGCGGTGGCGGTGGCGGTGTCTGCTTCTGTTTGGATTTGGCAAAGCTCAAGCGGCGCGACCGTGTCTAGACCCTCGGGCAAGATGGCCCCAGTCATGATCTTCAAGCACTCGCCCGCTTGCACGCGCCCTGGCCAGGCTTTGCCAGCCAGCGCGGTGCCCACCACACGCAGGTGCAAGGCTTGGGCGGGGGAGAGTTGGCTGCCATCGAAGGCATAGCCATCCATGGCCGAGTTGTTGTGAGGCGGCACGTGGATGGGCGAGATCACGTCTTGCGCCAGCACCCGGCCCAGCGCTTCAAACAGGGGAACGTCTTGCGCTTCGTGCGTAGGAAGGGGCTGTGTCAGCTGGGCCAAAAATTCTCCCACCTGAGACACGCTCAGGGCTTGCGGGTCATAGCCCTGCAAGGCGGCTGCAATGTCGGCCAGGCTTTTCATGCGACGGCGCTCTCTAGCGCATGCAACTCCTGCAAGGTGTTGACGTTGCAAAATGCCAGGCGGTCGTCGCTGGGCGCATCAAAGGGCACCACCACGGTGTGGTGCTGAGCGGTCCAAGCATCGATCTTGCGTCCCCCGCCAAGGGTGAATCGCACCAGGCTCTCGAGCAGCTCGCGACGCAGCAGGCAAAACACCGGTTGTGTGCGCACCTGCACATCGCCTAGTGTGTTGGTCTCGGGTGCTGCTGCCATGGCAATGTCGGCCTGGGCTTGTGACAGCGCTGTGCCCAAGCGCTCAGCCAGATCGAGGGGAAAGCGCGGGCTGTCGCAAGGCACCGTCAGCAAGTAAGGCGTCTCGCAATGCTCCAAGCCCACCAAAAAGCCCGACAGGGGGCCGGCAAAGTCGCCCGAGGCGTCGGGCCAGACAGACACGCCCAAGGACTCGTAGGCCGACAAATTGCGGTTGGCATTGAGCATCACCTGCGCGACTTGTGGGGCAAGGCGCATCAGTGTGTGCAAGGCAAGCGGCATGCCGTTGAAATTTTGCAAGCCCTTGTCCACGCCTCCCATGCGAGTGCCTCGTCCGCCAGCCAAGATGAGGCCGGTGATGTCTTGCGCTGTGATGGGGCCGGTCATGACTTAGCCCCCGATGTAGCTCATCTCAACCCGGCGCACCGCGGGGCTGGCGTTAGCAGGCAAGCTCGCGCGCAGCTCGGAGTAGCGGTCGTCACGGCCTTGCCAGATGTGACCAATGGCTGAGGCCAAATCAGCATCGCTGCTGTGGGGTTGGCGCAGTAATTGGCGCAGGTCATAGCCTTGGGTGGCAAACAAGCACAGGTACAACTTGCCTTCGGTGGACAAGCGGGCGCGGTTGCAGTTGCGGCAAAACGCTTGGGTCACGCTGCTGATCACGCCCACCTCGCCCAAGCTCGGGTCGAACTGTCCTGAGGCATCGGCGTAGCCCCAGCGCTGCGCGGTTTCACCGGGAGCACTGGGCTCCAGGGGGACCAGTGGATAGGTTTCTTGGATCAATCGAACGACCTCTGCAGAGGGCAGCACATCATCCATACACCAGCCGTTGGTGGCGCCAACATCCATGTATTCGATGAAGCGCAGCGTGATGCCAGTGCCTCGAAAATGGCGTGCCATGGGCAAGATCTGGTTCACATTGGTGCTTCGTTTGACCACCATGTTGACTTTGAGTCCACTGCTGTGGCCTTGTGCATCTAGGCCCAGGCCCGCGGCTTGTGCGGCGGCAATGCCATTCAAGACATCGGTGACCGGAAAGTCCACATCGTTCATGGCACGAAAGACGGCATCGTCCATGCCGTCTAGGCTCACGGTGACTCGGTTCAATCCAGCCTCTTTGAGCGCTTGTGCCTTGCGGGCAAGCAAGGAGCCATTGGTGGTGAGCGTGAGGTCCAGTGGCAAGCCATCGGGCGTGCGCAGCGCGGCCAATTGGGCCACCAGTACTTCGAGGTTTTTGCGCAGCAGGGGTTCGCCGCCCGTGAGGCGAATTTTGCGCACACCGTGGCTGACAAACACGCTCGCCAAACGGGTGATCTCTTCAAAACTGAGTAAATCGCCGTGTGGCAAATAAGCGTAATCTTTGTTGAACACCTCTTTGGGCATGCAATAGCTGCAACGAAAGTTGCAGCGGTCGGTCACGCTGATACGCAAATCATGCAAAGGTCGATTCAAGGCATCCCTCAAATCTCCTTGGGCAAGGATGGGCTGCGCAGGGACCACCGCAGCAAGGGCTTGGAGGCGTTGGTCGACCAACTCGATGACACGTTCAGACATAGGCCTGATTTTGCCTCAGCACGCATCCCCCAAAAACACAACCCGCCTAAGCGGGTTGTGTTGTCTCCCCCTTGGTTGTCAAAGCAAAGGCACGATCAGCAAGGCCACGATGTTGATGATCTTGATCAGGGGATTGACGGCAGGTCCTGCTGTGTCTTTGTAGGGGTCTCCCACGGTGTCGCCAGTCACGGCTGCTTTGTGCGCTTCGCTGCCCTTGCCCCCAAAGTTGCCGTCTTCGATGTACTTCTTGGCGTTGTCCCAGGCCCCGCCCCCCGTGCACATGGAAATCGCCACGAACAATCCCGTCACGATGGTGCCCATGAGCAAGCCGCCCAAGGCCGCGGCACCCAAGCTCAGACCCACGATGACAGGTACCACCACGGGCAGCAAGGAGGGGACAACCATTTCTTTGATGGCCGCAGTCGTCAACATGTCCACTGCAGCGCTGTAGTCAGGTTTGCGTTGGCCCGCCATGATTTGTCCATCGGCAAATTGACGCCGTACTTCGACCACGACCGAGCCGGCAGCACGCCCCACAGCTTCCATGGCCATGGCGCCAAAGAGGTAGGGAATCAAGCCGCCAATGAACAAGCCCACGATCACTTTGGGATCGCTCAAACTGAAGGTGATGTTGAGTCCTCGGCTTTCAAGTGAATGGGTGTAGTCGGCAAACAGCACCAAA
>CAIVLE010000178.1 GCA_903906635.1 uncultured Burkholderiales bacterium
CGTGCACACGGCTGGGCACCAGGTAGTCGCGCGCGCCTTCGGGCGTGCTCTTGGTGAGCATGGGGGTTTCGATGTCGACAAAGCCATGGGCGTCTAAAAACTTACGCACTTCCATAGACACGCGGTAGCGCAGCATCAGGTTGTTTTGCATGTAGGGGCGGCGCAAATCGAGCACTCGGTGTGTCAAACGGGTGGTCTCAGACAAGTTGTCGTCGTCAATTTGGAAAGGCGGCGTCACCGATGCATTGAGCACGATCAACTCATGGCATAGCACTTCAATCTTGCCGCTTTTGAGGTTGTCGTTGGTCGTGCCCTCTGGGCGCGCGCGTACCAAGCCTTTGACTTGGATACAAAACTCGTTACGCACGTCTTCGGCCACCTTGAACATCTCAGGGCGGTCGGGGTCACACACCACTTGGACATAACCTTCGCGGTCGCGCAAGTCGATGAAGATCACGCCACCGTGGTCGCGGCGACGGTTCACCCAGCCGCACAAGCTCACAGTTTGGCCATTCAGGGCTTCGGTCACCAGACCGCAATAGTGGGAACGCATTGCCATGTTCAATTTCTCTTTGTTTGAATTTCAGGGGTACCGGGCGAGACTGCGCCCATCGAGATCACATAAGTCAGGGCTTCGTCCACACTCAGATCCAGTTCTTTGACTTCGGAGCGAGGCACCACCAAAAAGAAGCCACTGGTAGGGTTGGGCGTGGTGGGGACGTAGACACTGACATAGTCACCGGGCAATTTGTCTGCTATCTCGCCCGAGGGCGAGCCAGTTTGAAATGCAATCGTCCACACACCTTCGCGTGGGTACTGCACCAACAAAGCTTGGCGAAATGCATTGCCGTTGCTTGAAAACAAGGTGTCTGATACTTTTTTGACGCTGGTGTAGATCGACTTGACGATGGGAATGTGGGTGAACAACTTGTCCCATTGCTTGACCCACCAGCGCCCGGCCACGTTGGAGACCAAGGCCCCGGTGATCAGCAGCCCCAAGAACACCAGCACCATGCCCAAGCCCGTGATGTCTCGCAGCTCCGCCAAGGTGTCATGCGAGACCACAGAGGACACGGTGTTGATGAACATGCCGTCCATCACAGCGACCAACCAAGTCAGCACCCAGACCGTGATGGCCAAAGGCGTCCAGACCAAGAGGCCGGCGAGCAGGTATTTTTTAAGAGGCATCGTGTGATCTGAGTGAAAAGGACTTTGGGGTCAATGACAAGCGCAAGAAGTGCCACAACCGCCTGCGGCCACTGCAGCCGATGCAGCTGGCGCATCGCCTGAACTGGGGGCAGCGCTAGGGGCCGCGGTCGAATCACTACCCGCCGCGGGAGTCACGGCGGGCGCTGCGGTGCCGCCTGAGCCGCCCTTGAAGTCGGTGGCGTACCAGCCCGAGCCTTTGAGCTGGAAACCAGCGGCAGTGAGCTGTTTGGTGAACGTGGGTTTGCCGCACTCTGGACAATCGGTCAGAGGTGCATCTGAGATTTTTTGCAAAACGTCCTTGGCATAGCCGCAGGACCCGCATTTGTAGGCGTAGATAGGCATGGCTGAAGGATGGGTAAAACCTGTAATTATAGGCGGTGGCCCCATCTTCAAGACCCCGACTCCAGTGCCATCAAGCCTGCTTAAATAGGCTCAGGTGCCCACCAGCGGGTGGTGACTGGCATGGGTGTCACGGATGGCCTGGGGCCCTAAGGACCCGCCAAACATCCCGACCAAACTGGCCAAAACACCCGCCAACTGCGCTGGGAATTCCTCCCCCGCAGGGGTGAACATGAACAAGCCCCAAGTCAGCAAGCCCAAGACAATGGCAAAAATGGCACCCTGTGTGGTGGCTCTTTGCCAATACAAACCAAATACCAATGGCACAAAAGCGCCGACCAGAGTCACTTGGTAAGCGCCTGAGACCATTTCATAAATCGAGGTGCCCTGCATGGAGATGGCGTAACACAGCACCAAGACACTGAAGACCAGCACAGTGCCCCGCATGGCACGCAACTCTTGCTTGTCGCTTTGGTGCGGATGAAATTGGCGCCAAATATTTTCTGTGAAGGTGACGCTTGGCGCCAGTAAAGTGGCCGAGGCACACGACTTGATGGCTGACAGCAAAGCCCCAAAAAAAAGCACCTGCATGACAAAAGGCATGTGCTCCATCACCAATGTAGGCAACACTTTTTGGGGATCTTCGGCGATCAAGGCCGCTGCCTTTTGCGGCATGATGAGCATGGCGCTGACCACCAAGAACATCGGTACAAAGGCGAACAAGATGTAACAAATGCCACCAATCACCGGGCCATGGGTAGCGGCCTTGACGCTGTTGGCAGACATCACGCGTTGGAACACATCTTGTTGCGGGATCGATCCAAACATGATGGTGATCGCGGCGGCAAAGAAAAACACCATGTCTTTGAAGTTGGGTTCAGGCCAGAACTTGAACATGTCTTGGCTGATGGCCAATGCGACCACCTTGTCCGCGCCGCCCGCTTGATCGGCCGCAAAAACGGCCAAGATGGACAAGCCCACCACCAAGATGATCATCTGGATGAAATCGGTGATGGCCACAGACCACATGCCACCAAACAAGGTGTAAGCCAAGATCGAGACCACACCGATCACCATCCCCACAGGGATGGTGATGACGTCATTCGACAACACATTGAACACCAACCCCAGCGCGCTGACTTGCGCAGAAACCCACCCCAGATAGCTGACCATGATGATCAACGAGCAGGCCACCTCCACGCTGCGGCCATACCGCTCACGGTAATAGTCACTGATGGTGAGCAGCGTCATGCGGTAGAGCTTGCCCGCAAAAAACAAACCCACCAAGATCAAACAAAAGCCCGCACCAAAAGGGTCTTCCACCACACCGTGCAAGCCACCGTTGACAAATTTGGCAGGAATTCCCAACACGGTTTCCGATCCGAACCAAGTGGCAAAGGTGGTGGTGACGATCATCGCCATGGGCAAATGACGCCCTGCAATGGCAAAGTCGGCAGAGTTTTGAACACGCTTGGCAGCCATCAACCCAATGGCAATGGTGACCAACAAATAGACCATGACAAGTGTGAGCAGCACGGGCCAAACTCCTTACAAAACTCAGATATAGGGGTGCATACGAACTAAAAATTGCATCACCAACAAGCCCGCCACAAACCCCACACCACTCCACAGCAAACGCTGCAACAGACGGTTGGTACGACGCTGCTCGTTGATGAGAGTTTGCAGTTGTGGGTTGTCATCGCCTTGTCGATGCTTTAAAAAATCATGCACCAAGCGAGGCAACTCAGGCAGCAACTTGGCATAACGGGGCGCCTCGGCCACCAGTTGGTCCCACAACTTTTTAGGGCCGACCTGCTCGAGCATCCATTTTTCCAAGAAGGGCTTGGCCGTGCTCCACAAGTCCAGCTCAGGATCGAGCTGGCGTCCCAAGCCTTCGATGTTGAGCAAGGTTTTTTGCAGCAACACGAGTTGCGGCTGGATCTCGACATTGAAGCGACGGGAGGTCTGGAACAAACGCATCAAAACCAGGCCCAAAGAGATTTCTTTGAGTGGGCGATCAAAGTAGGGCTCGCACACCGCACGAATGGCCGACTCCAGCTCGTCCACACGGGTGTCAGCGGGTACCCAGCCCGACTCAACGTGTAACTCAGCCACGCGCTTGTAGTCACGGCGAAAGAAGGCGGTGAAGTTTTGCGCCAAATACTCTTTGTCAAATTCGGTCAGTGTGCCCACGATGCCAAAGTCAAGCGACACATACCGACCAAAGGTGGCCGGGTCCAAACTGACCTGAATGTTGCCGGGGTGCATGTCGGCATGGAAGAAGCCATCGCGAAAGACTTGGGTGAAAAAGATCGTCACGCCATCACGCGCCAACTTCGGAATGTCCACGCCAGCTTCGCGCAAGCGATCCACCTGGCTGATGGGCACGCCTTTCATGCGCTCCATCACAATCACTTCGGTGTAGCAATAGTCCCAGAGCATCTCCGGAATCAACACCAAGTTGAGCCCTTCCATGTTGCGGCGCAACTGCGCCGCGTTGGCGGCTTCGCGCACCAAGTCCAACTCGTCGTGCAAGTACTTGTCAAATTCAGCCACCACCTCACGTGGCTTCAAGCGCTTGCCATCCACCGACAACAGGTCAACCCAGCCCGCCATCGTGCGCATCAGGCTCAGGTCTTTGTCGATCACGGTCAACATGCCAGGGCGCAGCACCTTGACTGCCACCTCACGCAATTGTCCGTTGCGGTCTTTGGCCACAGCAAAGTGCACCTGTGCAATGGAGGCGCTAGCCACAGGCTGGTGGGTGAACTCCACAAACACGTCCGCCAAGGGACGGCCAAACGCACGCTCAATGGTGTCAACAGCCACGCTGGAAGGAAACGGGGGCACGCGGTCTTGCAACAGCGCGAGCTCGTCTGCGATGTCAGGCGGCAAGAGATCGCGCCGAGTCGACAGCACCTGTCCAAACTTGACAAAGATCGGCCCGAGATGTTCAAGTGCTTCGCGCAGTCGCTGTCCACGGGGTGCGCGAAGGTCACGCCCCACCGACACAATGCGCGCCAACAAACGCAAACCTGGCTTTTGAAAACTGGTCAGCACCAGCTCATCTAAGCCAAAGCGCAGCACAATGAAGACGATGTAAACACCGCGAAACAAACGTGTCATGACGGCGCCTTCGGTGTCAAGATCGGCTTCACAAAGTCTCTCAAGGCACAGACCACACGCTGCGCAAGTTGAGCCAGGGCGTGAGCAGGCGCATCCCCGATCACACGCGCCAAGTCCTCCTCAGGATCCCAGCGCACGTGGTCAATCAACCAGTTCACTTCGGCGGCCAATTGCACGTCACCCTCGATGCGAATCGCAGGCTTGTCACCCTGCAACATCGAACGAGCCAATACAAAAGGTGAGGACTCACTGACACGCAAAACCAATTCGGGTGTATGTGTGGGGTGACCGACAGGCAACAGCTCCAACAGGCCTGCGGGTGTGAACTGGCATTGAAACACTTGATCGCGCCAATGGAGTTGCACGCTGCGGCCGCGTTGGCGTTGCAAGCGATCACGCGCAACGGGTTCTTGCATCAGCACATGGTTGAGAAACAACACCACGCGTTGCTGCAACTCTTGCACCGCCCAAGGAGGCGGCATCAAAGCTTGGGGCAAATCGGTGGGCAAGTTGGCGCGCAAGTTGTCGACTGCGTCACTCAACCAAGAAAAAGGGGACTGTGTGGCCATAGTCCCCAATTATTCCTTGTATTTGCACGTCACTCAGACGGCATGGCTTTTAGAGTTGGCTCATTGGAGCGCTTGGACACCTGCCACCAACCAGCCCAAGCTGCCATCTTTGGGTTTGGTCATGTTCCAAACTTCGCGGAAAGGGGTCGGGCCAGCAGAAGGCTCTTCACGGATGAGGCCTGAAAACTCGATGCTGGCCATGTAAAACGCATCTGCCTCTTCGATGCCCAGCAGTTGGGCATTGAGCATCACGACCTCGGTATGGTTGGGCTGACCACCCGCAGTGGTTTCGCGCTCGGCCAACTGGGCTTTGATTTCTTCAACCATGCTGTCGGTCATCATCGAGCGCAGGGTGGCGACATCCGAGTTGTCCCAGGCCTGTTGCAAGGTATGAAAATTTTGTTTGGCCGCATTGACAAAACCTTCGGTATCAAAGCCCGCCGGAATACCCCAAGTGGGATGAGCCGCCAAACCAGAACCAATCACGGCCCCTTGAGAGGCAGACACATCGGCGGAGAAGCGCGGGTCGGTATCAACAGGGCGCGCAGAGGCATCGTTGCCCACGTTGCGAGGGTTGTACTGAGGGAGGCTGCGCGGCTGCGCCGACGCGCCTGAACCTTCAAAAGCATAGGGGCTGGTGTTGGCAGATTCGGGTTGGCGACGGCGCATGACCATGCCAAGCACCATCATGACCAGCAAGGCGATCAAACCAAACATCAAAAACTGACCTAACTCAGCGCCAAAGCCCATCGAGTGCGCCAACCAAGCCAAGCCAAGGCCAGCAGCCAAACCACCGAGCATGCCGCCCATGCCCCCCAAACGGCTGGGCGCAGCTGCAGGGGCTGCGGGCGCTGCAGGTGCAACGCTGGGTGCAGCAGCAGGGGCAGGCTTAGCGGTTTCACGCTGAGTGACTTGACTGGACTGCTGTCCCATCGATTTACCGCCGCCTAAACGCTTGGCGGCGTCGGCATGCAAACTTGTCAAGGCCAGCGCGATGACCAACAGAGCGGACCAAATTTTCATTTTCTTGTCTCCAAAAACCAGCACACACTCAACACTTGATCCCCACATGCAGGGCCACCACGCCCGCGCTCATGTTGTGAAAGTCCACATGACCAAAGCCGCAGGTTTTCATCAACGCTTTCAAGTCTTCTTGGCTGGGGTGCATGCGAATCGATTCGGCCAAGTAGCGGTAGCTGGCGTCGTCGCCCGCGACCAATTTACCCAGCTTAGGCAGAACGTTAAAGGAGTACCAGTCATAGGCCTTCTCAAGAGGCTTGGCCACTTTGGAGAATTCCAACACCAGCAACTTACCGTTGGGCTTGAGCACACGGCACATCTCTTTGAGTGCCCCATCTTTGTGGGTCATGTTGCGCAGGCCAAAGGCCACGCTGACCACATCAAAGTGGTTGTCTGGGAAAGGCAGCTTTTCGGCATCGCACACCAGGGTAGGCAAGACCACGCCATGGTCGAGCAAGCGATCACGCCCCGTGCGGAGCATGGCTTCGTTGATGTCGGTGTGCACCACCCGTCCTGTGTGACCCACCTCTTTGGCAAAGGCCATGGCCAAGTCTCCAGTGCCGCCTGCGATGTCAAGCACTTGGTAGCCCTCGCGCAGGTCCGCCACCATCACGGTGTAGCGCTTCCAGACACGGTGCAGGCCCATGGACATGAGGTCATTCATGACGTCGTACTTGGATGCCACTGAGTCAAACACGCCGCGCACGTGGCGGGCTTTGTCTGTCTCGTCAACCGTTTTGAAACCGAAGTGGGTGCTACTCATGGGGATGGATGGTATCAGTGCGAATGGCCGCAACTCGAACCCGCTGCCTCGGGCATCGGGGCATCACGTGTCACCCCGGCTTGTGTCAAGCGGAGCTCGTAATCGGCCCACAACTGGTCTTGTTGCGCCCCCAAAAAATACAGGTACTCCCACGAAAAGATGCCCGTGTCGTGGCCGTCACTGAAGGTGGGTTGAACGGCGTAGTTGCCAACCGGCGCCAACTCCGTCAGGGTGACCTCGCGCTTGCCGGTTTGCAGCACCTCTTGACCGGGCCCGTGACCCTGCACTTCAGCCGATGGGCTGTATATGCGCATCAGCTCAAAAGGGATGCGAAACGAGGCCCCATCCGAAAAACTGACCTCCAGCGCACGTGTGGCCCCGTGCACCGTGATGTCTCGCGGGGTAGGGGTGTTTTTGTCTAAACCAGCCATGCTTGTGCTCCAGCCTCAAACCAACACGCGCTCAATGCCACCGGCATTGGCTTGGGCCACGTACGTGGGCATCCACTGTTCGCCCAAAATTTTGCGCGCCATCTCGACCACGATGTAGTCGGCTTCGAGCAAACCGTTTTGTAAGTCGTCGCCATAACGGGTCAGGCCTTGCAAACAGCTAGGGCAGCTGGTCAAGATCTTGACGTTGCCCGTTGCCTCACCCGTGATAGCACGCAAGGCGGTTTCGTCTTTACGGATTTCCTCTTCCTTGCGAAAGCGCACCTGAGTGGCAATGTCTGGGCGGGTCACACCCAAGGTGCCAGACTCGCCACAACAGCGATCACTCTTCAACACCGTGTCACCCACCAAGGACCTGACCGTTTTCATCGGCTCTTGTTGTTTCATGGGGCTGTGACAGGGGTCGTGGTACAGGTAGGCGCCTTGCTGACTGGTGTCAAGCGTGATGTTCTTCTCCAGCAAGTACTCGTGGATATCCACGATGCGACAGCCTGGGAAAATTTTGTCGAACTCGTAGCCCTGTAATTGGTCGTAACAGGTACCGCAGCTCACCACCACGGTTTTGATGTCGAGGTAGTTGAGCGTGTTGGCCACACGGTGGAACAGCACACGGTTGTCGGTGATGATTTTTTCGGCCTTGTCGAACTGCCCACTGCCCCGCTGCGGGTAACCGCAGCACAAATAACCGGGTGGCAACACCGTTTGCACCCCTGCATGCCACAGCATGGCTTGTGTGGCCAAGCCGACTTGGCTGAACAAACGCTCAGAACCACAGCCTGGGAAATAGAACACGGCCTCGGTATCAGCGGTGGTGGTCTTGGGGTTGCGAATGATGGGCACGTAATCTTTGTCTTCAATGTCTAACAAAGCACGAGCGGTCTTCTTGGGTAAGCCACCCGGCATTTTTTTATTGATGAAGTGGATCACCTGCTCTTTGATGGGGGCAGCACCGACTGAGGCCGGTGGTGAATTGGTTTGCTTGCGGGCCACCAATTTCAAGACATCATGGGCCATGCGCTGCAACTTCATGCCCACACCCACCATGCCGGCACGCACCAGCTTGATGGTTTCTGGGTTGGTCGCGTTGAGCATCAACATGGCCGCGGCATTGCCAGGACGGAAGGTTTTTTGCCCCATCTTGCGCAACAAGTTGCGCATGTTCATGGACACATCACCAAAGTCAATGTTGACCGGGCAAGGCGTCAGACACTTGTGACACACGGTGCAATGGTCGGCCACGTCTTCAAACTCTTGCCAGTGCTTGATGGACACACCTCGGCGGGTTTGCTCCTCGTACAAGAAGGCTTCCGCCAACAGCGACGTGGCCAAAATTTTGTTGCGAGGGCTGTAGAGCAAATTGGCGCGCGGCACATGGGTGGCGCACACGGGCTTGCACTTGCCGCAACGCAAGCAGTCTTTGACGCTGGCAGCAATGGCCCCAATGTCAGACTGCTGCATGATCAGAGATTCATGGCCCATCAGGCCAAAGCTTGGCGTGTAAGCCTGGCTCAAATCGGCATGACGCACATTGGCATCGGCGGCGTTGTTGCGCAGCAGTTTGCCTTTGTTAAAGCGTCCCTCTGGATCCACACGGGCTTTGTAATCAGCAAAAGGTTGCAGCTCCGCGTCGGTCAAAAATTCCAACTTGGTGATGCCAATGCCGTGTTCGCCCGAGATCACACCGTTGAGCGAACGGGCCAGGGTCATGATGCGGGCCACGGCTTCATGTGCGGTTTGCAGCATGGCGTAGTCATCGCTGTTGACAGGGATGTTGGTGTGCACGTTGCCGTCGCCAGCATGCATGTGCAGGGCGACCCACACGCGGCCTTTGAGCACGCGCTGGTGAATGGCGTTGCACTCTTCCAAGATCGGCATGAACGCCGCCCCCGTGAAGATATTTTGAAGCACCGCACGAATCTGGGTCTTCCAGCTGGCGCGCAAGCTGTGGTCTTGCAAAGGCATAAACAATGCGTCGCAATCGTGCAGCCATTGCTGCCACAGTCCACGAACCTCGGCAATCAGGGTGCGGGCTTGCGTGACACGGTCCTCTAGCAACTCGGGTGAGGCAATGTCTGCCGCGTCGTCCGATTTGCCCAGTGGCAGGTTGCCACGGGCAAAGAATTCGTCTAGCGCATCGCACAGCGCAATCTTGTTGCGCAGGGACAGTTCGATGTTGATGCGTTCAATACCGTCGGTGTACTCAGCCATGCGGGGCAGCGGAATGACCACGTCTTCGTTGATCTTGAAGGCATTGGTGTGGCGGCTGATAGCGGCGGTGCGTTTGCGGTCCAACCAGAATTTTTTACGCGCTTCGGGGCTGATGGCCACAAAACCCTCGCCACTGCGCGAGTTGGCCAAGCGCACCACTTCAGAGGTCACGCGGGCCACGTCATCGGCGTCGTCTCCGGCGATGTCTCCAATCAACACCATCTTGGGCAAGCCACCGCGTTTGCTCTTGGTGGAATAGCCCACCGCGCGCAGGTAACGGTCGTCCAAGTGCTCCAATCCCGCCAACAAGACGCCGCTGCGTTTTTGTTCGGCAAACATGAAGTCTTTGACGTCCACGATGCTGGGCACAGCGTCTTTGGCATTGCCAAAAAACTCCATACACACCGTGCGTGTGTGCTGGGGCATACGGTGCAAGATCCAGCGGGCGCTGGTGATCAAGCCGTCGCAACCTTCTTTTTGAATGCCGGGCAAGCCGCTCAAAAACTTGTCGGTGACGTCTTTGCCTAAACCTTCTTTGCGAAAAGACGGGCCTGGAATGTCCAATCGCTCTTGGCGAACTGGGGTTTTGCCATCGGCCTCGAAATACTGCAAGTCAAAGCTGGCGACATCAGCGTCATGGATCTTGCCCAGGTTATGGCCCACGCGGGTGACTTCGAGCCACTGGGCGTCGGGGGTGACCATGCGCCAGCTGGCCAGGTTGTCGAGCGCAGTGCCCCAAAGCACAGCTTTTTTCCCCCCGGCGTTCATGGCGATGTTGCCGCCAATGCAAGACGCCTCTGCGGAGGTCGGGTCGACCGCAAACACAAAACCTGCACGCTCGGCCGCATCGGCCACGCGTTGTGTGACCACCCCGGCCTCGGTCCAAATGGTGGGAACAGGATGGTCCACACCAGGCAAAGCACGCACGTCCACGGGGGACATGGCTTCGAGTTTTTCGGTATTGATGACCGCGCTCTTCCACGTCAGGGGAATTGCGCCCCCGGTGTAGCCCGTGCCGCCGCCTCGCGGGACAATGGTGAGCCCTAGATCAATGCAGTCTTTGACCATCTTGGCCATTTCGACCTCGGTGTCCGGGGTCAGAACCACAAAGGGATACTCCACCCGCCAGTCGGTGGCATCGGTCACATGCGACACACGCGACAAAGCGTCAAATTTGATGTTGTCAGCGGCCGTGTGCTTTTTGAGCAAGCGCTCGGTTTTTTTGCGCAAAGCGGCGATCGCTTCGAATTGGGCGTTGAAACTCTCTATCGCCAGCGACGCTGCGGCGAGCAACTGCCCCACCAAGCTGTCGCGTTCTGCGTCTTCTTTGGGTGTGCGACGGCGCTCCACCTCACCCAGGCGGTGATGCAAAGCCTCCACCAGCTGGTGGCGACGCTTGGGGTTGTCCAGCAAGTCGTCTTGCAAGTAGGGGTTGCGCTGCACCACCCAAATATCACCCAACACTTCGTACAGCATGCGGGCCGAGCGGCCGGTGCGGCGTTCTTGGCGCAGGCGCAGCAACAAATCCCAAGCTTGGGAGCCGAGCAAGCGCAATACGATTTCTCGGTCAGAGAAAGAGGTGTAGTTGTAGGGGATTTCGCGCAGCCGTGGACTCTCTTCAGCCATGGACAGCAGGTGTTGGAGCGAGGTGGGAGCGTTCATTGTGGAGGGTGCACGAGAGGGGTTTGAATGTTACCGCAGGGCATCACAGCCCTACGTGTTGTGCGTCATTCAGCGGCGCCAGGCTTGGCACATCAGCCATTGGGTGCTGGCACACACCACCACCAAGGCGCCCCAAGAGGCCATCTTGCCGTCCACGCCCCACAGCGCCAGCCCACCCCACAACACGGCCATGCCCAAGACAGCGTGGACCGCAACTTGGGTGCGCAGGCGCCAAATGGCCCGGGGCAGGCCTAGCCTGACCATGCCACGGGCTGCGAGCGCGCACAGTAGGCCCAGACACCACGCGGGTGCCACAAAATTCAACAGGTGGATCAGCTGTTCATAAGGGCCCATCGGTAAATTTTATAATCGACACTTATGGCAGTCTGGGCTCTTGGCCTCAATCACAACACAGCCCCGCTCGATCTGCGGGGTCGCTTCGCCTTTGCGGTCGAACAAATGGGCCCCAGCCTGACCACCTTGCGCAACACCTTCAGTGGCGACAGCGAGGTGGCGATCTTGTCGACCTGCAACCGAACCGAGATCTACGGGGCTGGCACACACACCCAAATGCAGCAAACCTTGGCTTGGCTGGCCCAGTCTGGCGGGGTGCCGATGGAGGCACTGCAAGGTCATACCTATGAGTTGACCGAGAGCGAGGCGGCGCGCCACGCGTTTCGGGTGGCCAGCGGGCTGGATTCGATGGTCTTGGGAGAGCCACAGATCTTGGGTCAAATGAAAGACGCCGTGCGTGCCGCTGCTGAAGCCGGGGCTTTGGGCACCACGTTGAACCAGTTGTTTCAGCGCTCTTTTGCGGTGGCCAAGGAGGTACGCAGTTCCACCGAGATTGGGGCCCACTCCATCAGCATGGCCGCCGCTGCAGTGCGGTTGGCGGGCCAGCTGTTTGAGGAACTGGCACAAACCAAGGTCTTGTTTGTGGGCGCGGGTGAAATGATTGAACTGTGCGCCACCCATTTCGCAGCGAAACAGCCCAAAGCCCTGGCCATTGCCAACCGCACATTAGAGCGTGGTGAAAAGCTAGCTCTGCAATTTGGCGGCGACGTGATGCGCTTGTCCGATTTGCCCCAGCGGCTGCACGAGTTTGACATCGTCATCAGCTGTACAGCCAGCACCTTGCCATTGATTGGCCTAGGCGCGGTGGAGCGCGCCCTCAAGCAACGCAAGCACCGCCCCATGTTCATGGTCGATTTGGCGGTACCCCGTGACATTGAGCCCGAGGTGAAGTCGCTGGAGGACGTTTACCTCTACACCGTGGACGACTTGTCACAGGTTGTGCAAACCGGCCAAGCCAATCGAAAAGCGGCCGTGGCTCAGGCCGAAGCCATCATCGATGTAGGGGTGCAAAACTTTGCCCATTGGCTGGAACAGCGCAGCAACGTCCCCCTGATTCAGCAGCTCAACGCCCAAACCGAGGAGTGGCGAGACGGTGAGCTGGCGCGTGCTCGCAAATTGCTAGCCAAAGGCGATGACGTGGACGCTGTCCTCGAAGCCCTGTCGCGCGGCTTGACCCAAAAAATGCTCCACGGCGCCATGGCCGAACTCCACGCCGGTGATGTCGCGTCTCGCGAGCAGGCTCGCCACGCGATTGAGCGGTTCTTTTTACGCACCAAGTCATGAGCCAGCTTGCCCATTTCAAGTGCCCGTCCTGGCCCGTGGCTTGGTTCGCAGCGGCCTGATGCCATGAAAGCCTTTTTGCGCGCTCAACTGGAGCGTTACGCCCAACGTTTGGCAGAACTGGACTTTTTGTTATCGCGCGAAGACATCATGAAAGACATGACGCAGTTCTTGGCTTTGTCGCGCGAACACACCGATGTCACGGCTACCGCTGGGCGTTACGCCCGTTACCAGCAACGTGAATCTGACTTGCAAGCGGCGCAGTTGATGCTGCAAGAAGGCGGCGATGATCCTGACATGCGTGACATGGCAGAAGAGGAAATCACTCAAGCCCAAGCCGAGTTGGCGCAACTTGAAACCGAGTTGCAACGCATGCTACTGCCCAAAGACCCCGATGATGCACGGCCCGCATTTTTAGAAATTCGCGCCGGAACAGGCGGCGATGAGTCAGCGCTTTTTGCCGCCGATTTGTTGCGCATGTACACCCGCTACGCTGAGAGACAAGGCTGGCGCACCGAATTGATCAGCGAATCGGCCAGTGACTTGGGTGGCTACAAGGAAGTTGTGGTGAGACTTGAAAGCCCAAGCGGCGCAGACGGTGTGTATGGACAGCTCAAATTCGAATCGGGCGGTCACCGCGTGCAGCGCGTGCCCGCCACCGAAACCCAGGGGCGCATCCACACCAGCGCCTGCACCGTGGCTGTGATGCCCGAGCCGGATGAAGCGCAGGCGGTCAAAATTAACCCCGCCGACTTGCGCATCGACACCTACCGCGCCAGTGGTGCCGGGGGCCAGCTCATCAACAAGACCGACTCGGCAGTGCGCATTACCCACTTGCCCACGGGCATCGTGGCTGAATGCCAAGACGGGCGCAGCCAGCACAGCAACAAAGCCCAAGCCCTGCGGGTGTTGACCGCACGCATCCAAGAAAAAGAGCGCAGCGAGCGTGCCGCCAAAGATGCCGCATTGCGCAAAGGACTGATTGGCAGTGGTGACCGCAGCGACCGGATTCGAACTTACAACTTTCCGCAAGGCCGCTGGAGCGACCACCGCATCAACTTGACGCTTTACAAGCTCAATCTGATCATGGAGGGTGACTTAAGCGAGCCCCTGCTGGCCTTGCGCCATGCCCATGAAGCAGAGCAATTGCAAGCACTCGACCCTGGCATGTCATGACCTCGGCGCAACCACGACCCACGGCCGAACACGCTGTCACGGTTCAAGCGGCCCTCGCATGGGCGCAACAGCAAGGCCTGAGCCGACTCGAAGCGCAAGTCCTGCTGCTGCACGGTGCAGGCAAAGACTTGCATGACCGTGCTTGGTTGCTCAGCCATGGCACTGACGCCCTCACCGCGCCGTTGTACCTGAGTTTTCAGACCCTGGTGGCGCGGCGCGTGGCGCACGAACCCGTGGCCTACATCACGGGGCAGAAAGAGTTTTTTGGCTTGCCACTCCTGGTCGATGCCCGAGTGCTCGATCCGCGTGCGGACACCGAGGTGCTGGTGGAGTGGGCGCTGAGTTGTTTAGCCGACGTGCCCGCTCCTCACGTGGTGGACTTGGGCACTGGAAGCGGCGCCATTGCCCTGGCCCTCAAACACAGCCGCCCCCAAGCCGAAGTATGGGCGGTCGACGTGAGCGCAGATGCGCTCGCGCTGGCCCAAGTCAACGCCCACCGATTGGCCCTGCCCATCTCATGGCGCCTAGGCAGTTGGTGTGCCGCGCTGGGCGATGAGCGGTTTGACGCCATCGTGTCCAACCCACCCTATGTGGCGCAAAACGATCCCCATTTGCAGACCTTGCGGCACGAACCCCTGAGCGCCTTGGCTTCGGGCCCCGACGGCTTGGACGACATTCGTCAGATCGTGCAACAGGCGGGTTCGCATTTGAGACCGGGCGGCTGGCTGCTGCTGGAACACGGCTTTGACCAAGCTCAGGCGGTGCATGATGTGCTGTCAAACGCAGGTTTTGAGCAGGTACAAAGCCGCCCTGACCTTGCGGGCATCTTGCGCTGCACTGGCGGGCGTTGGCCGACAGTGAAATAATCTGGTTTTAGTTTGGAGAGTGACGATGAGTGATGTGCAACAACGCATTGACGAGCTGGTCAAGAGTAACGAAGTTCTGCTGTTCATGAAGGGCAGCGCAAGCTTTCCCATGTGCGGCTTCTCGGGCCGTGCGATTCAGGTTTTGAAAGCTTGCGGCGTCGAGCCCAAAGCCATCAAAACCGTGAACGTGCTGGATGATGCAGAGATTCGCCAAGGCATCAAGGAATACAGCAACTGGCCCACCATCCCACAGTTGTATGTCAAGGGCGAATTCATTGGCGGCTCAGACATCATGATGGAGATGTACGAGTCGGGTGAATTGCTCAAGGCCTTGAACGCTTAAACCTCAGGGCTCGCGAGGTCGCCAGGCCTTGCTGGCTGACAACACCGCCGTGGGATAGGCGCTTTGTCCGCGGCTGCCGTTGTAGCGACCCAGTGCCAGCGTCAAATTGCCGCCCTCCAGGTTGAGGTAGTGACGCAAGATCACGCAACCAAAACGCACATTGGCCTGGGTGTGAAACAGTTGGCTGGCGTCGCCCTCCGACAGTACCTGCGTCCAAAACGGCATCACCTGCATGTAGCCTCGTGCACCCGCGCGACTGATGGCAAATTTTCGAAATCCGCTTTCCACCTCAATCAGGCCCAGCACCCAGGCTGGGTCGAGGCCAGCGCGCTGGCTCTCGTACCACACGGTGTGCAAAAACTCGCGCTGCAAGCTGTCGGCATCGAGTTCGTGACTGAGCACAGACAGGCTTTGCCCTGCATCTGAGGGCGCCCTGGACTGGCCTCTTGGGCGAAGGCGCTGTTGCAACACGTTTTGTGTGTGCACAAGCCAGGCTGTGAAGGTTTGCTGCGTCAGCGCGGTGGTATTCACCAACTCTGGAGGTCCCTGCTGGGACACGGCCGCACTCAAGGCCGTGCGAACGGCGTCAGCCAAGGGCTCTTCGCGCTGAGCACCGGCTTTTGAACTCAAGGCAAGCAATGCCCCAAAGAGGCATGACAAAACAAGCTTCAGGAATTTCACGTCTTCTCACACATCAAAACTTTGCTTGGCGCACAAGGATGCACCCAAGCATCTCGAAGGGCTTACAAACGATTGAACTTGCGCATGCAGGAGACGACCGACCCGGTGGCGTTCTTACACGCGCGCACCCGCTTGGAGTTGACTCAGTCCAAAACTTTGGAGCAAACCAAAGGCCATCCGCTGCAGCGATGAGTTTGAAGAGAAATCGGTCAAACGCGCAAGGATCACACGCCAAGCTTCGTTTTGACAAAAGCCAGGACCTCGGCAGCGGGTACTTTGGTGGCCTCAGGGTCACGGCGGTTTTGATATTCAACCAAACCATCTTTGAGGCCTTTGTCGCCAATGGTTACACGATGCGGCACGCCAATGAGTTCCCAGTCGGCAAACATGGCGCCAGGGCGCTCGCCACGGTCGTCCAAGATCACGTCCACGCCAGCAGCCATCAAGTCTGCATAGAGTTGCTCTGCTGCCGCTTTGACCTCTGCACTACGGTCCATGCCAATGGGGCAAATGACCACGATGAAAGGAGCAATGGCGTCGGGCCAGATGATGCCTTTGGCGTCATGGTTTTGTTCAATCGCAGCCGCAGGCAAGCGGGTGATGCCAATGCCGTAGCAGCCCATTTCCATGAACTGCGGTTTGCCGTTTTCATCCAAAAAAGTGGCATTCATGGCTTGGCTGTATTTGGTGCCCAAATAGAACACATGGCCCACCTCAATGCCTCGCTCAATGGCCAAGACACCTTGCCCGTCTGGCGACGCGTCGCCGGCCACGACGTTGCGAATATCGGCCACCAAGTCGGGCTCGGGCAAATCGCGCGCCCAGTTCACGCCGGTGTGGTGAAAATCCACCTCGTTGGCGCCGCATACCCAGTTGCTCATCACAGCAACATCACGATCAGCCACCACTTTGAGAGGCTGCTTCACGTTGACCGGGCCTAAGTAACCAGGCTTGCAACCAAAGTGGCTGTCAATTTCGCCGCCCGTTGCAAAACGGAAACCGCCCTCAAAGCCGGGCAGTTTGCCCACTTTGACTTCGTTCATGTCATGGTCACCGCGCAACAGCAAGAGCCACACTTGCGATGTGACAACTTCACCTGCGTCATTGAGGGTGTCGGTGGCCAAGACCAGCGATTTGACGGTGGTGTTCAAGGGCACGTTCAAAAAAGCCGCCACATCTTGGCAGGTGCTTTGGCCTGGGGTGGCGGTTTGGGTCAGCGTTTGCGTAGCCGCGCCGCGAACTTGCGCGGGAGCCAACGCCTCGGCTTTTTCCATGTTGGCGGCGTAACTGCTGGTGGGGCAGTAGACGATGGCGTCTTCACCTGTCGCAGCAATCACCTGAAACTCTTCGCTCAAGTCGCCTCCGATGGCACCACTGTCTGCGGCCACAGCACGGTATTGCAATCCAAAGCGGTCAAAAATTTGGCGGTAGGCCTGGGCCATGACTTGGTAGCTGGCTTTGGCTGCTGTAGGGTTGCGGTCAAAGCTGTAGGCGTCTTTCATGATGAACTCGCGCCCGCGCATCAGGCCAAAGCGGGGGCGGCGCTCGTCACGGAATTTGGTTTGAATTTGGTAAAAATTCTTTGGCAGCTGTTTGTAGCTTCGCAACTCTTGACGGGCAATGTCTGTCACCACTTCTTCACTGGTGGGCTGAATCACAAAGTCGCGTCCATGGCGGTCTTTGATGCGTAGCAACTCGGGCCCCATTTTTTCAAAGCGTCCAGTTTCTTGCCACAGCTCGCTAGGTTGGACCACCGGCATGCTGAGCTCTACCGCGCCGGCACGGTTCATCTCGTCACGCACGATGGCTTCGACTTTGCGAATGACACGCAGGCCCATGGGCATGTAGTTGTAAATGCCTGCGCCCAGTTTCTTGATGAGGCCCGCGCGCATCATGAGTTTGTGGCTGACCACTTCGGCGTCGGCAGGGGCTTCTTTGAGGGTGGAGATGAGGAACTGAGAGGCTTTCATGGGGGCACAAAAAACGAAAAGTCAAAGGGAAATCAGGGTGAGTCCTAAGGTGAACACAGCAGCTCTGTGCATAATGGACTCAGTTTAAAAATTTGAGGTTTGATTATGCTTGACCGAGAAGGGTTCAGACCCAATGTCGGCATCATCTTGCTCAACCAGAAAAATCAGGTTTTTTGGGGCAAGCGCATCCGCACCCACAGTTGGCAATTCCCGCAAGGCGGCATTGATCGAGGAGAGACTCCCGAACAGGCCATGTTTCGCGAGTTGCACGAAGAAGTGGGGCTCAAACAAGAGCATGTGCGAATCGTTGCCCGAACCCGAGATTGGTTGCGCTACGAGGTGCCTGACCGGTTCATCCGACGTGATGCTCGCGGCTTTTACAAAGGCCAAAAACAAATTTGGTTTTTACTCCAGCTGATGGCGCCTGACCATTCGCTGAATTTACGCGCCACGAACCATCCTGAGTTCGATGCGTGGCGATGGAACGACTACTGGGTGCCCTTGGATGTGGTGGTGGAGTTCAAACGCGGGGTGTATGAAATGGCGCTGACGGAGTTGTCACGTTATTTGCCCCGCCAAGAAGGTCGTAACCGCTACTTACGCGGCATGGGTCACGTTCAAGGGGAAATGACTGTGAGCACCAAGCACTTCGGTATGTCCATCAGTATGGGGATGGAGTTGCCTCCTGGCGCCAGCTTTGACCCGGACCCGCAGTCTGCGCTCAAACAAGGCGATTGAAACGTGCAAAGTCGTTCAAGACCTCGCGCGACTGTGGCTCAAGCGAGCTGGGTAAGCACCAAGTTGTCGCGATGGACCATCTCGGGCTCTGCCACATAACCCAGCAGTTGCTCGACAGCGCCAGATGCCTTGCGGCAAAGCAAGCGAGCTTCTGCCGCAGCGTAATTGGCCAAGCCGCGGGCTATCTCCTGGCCCTTGAGGTCCAAGATGGCAATGACTTCGCCACGAGAAAAATCGCCATCCACCCCCGTCATGCCAATTGGCAACAAACTCTTGCCTTCGTGCAGCAATTTGACGACTGCACCGTCGTCGATGGTGACTGAACCACGCAACTGCAAGTGATCGGCCATCCATTGCTTGCGGGCTTGTTGCTTTTGAGTCTGCGCTACCAACAAAGTACCAATGGGTTCCCCCTGGGTCAAGCGTACCAAGGCATCGGGCTCACGACCCCAAGCGATGACGGTCGATGCGCCAGATCCTGCAGCACGCTTGGCAGCCAAAATTTTGGTGATCATGCCGCCTTTGCCGATGCTGGAGCCTGCGCCGCCCGCCATGTCTTCCAGTGCCGCGTCGCCTGCTCGCGCTTCGTGCACAAAAGTGGCCCCAGGGTCGCGACGCGGGTCAGCGGTGTAGAGGCCTTGTTGATCGGTCAAGATGACCAAGGCATCGGCCTCAACCAAATTAGCCACCAAAGCCCCTAAGGTGTCGTTGTCACCGAATTTGATTTCGTCGTTGACGACAGTGTCGTTCTCATTGATGACGGGCAACACACCATGGGCGAGCAGAGTCAGCAAGGTCGAGCGGGCGTTCAGGTACCGCTCGCGGTCAGCCAAGTCAGCATGGGTGAGCAGCACTTGCGCTGAACCCAGACCGTTTTCGCGTAACTTGGTTTCGTACATCTGCGCCAAGCCCATTTGACCTACAGCCGCAGCCGCTTGCAACTCATGCAGTTCGTGTGGACGTGTAGTCCAGCCCAAGCGCTTCATGCCCTCGGCAATGGCGCCGCTGGACACCATGATGACTTCTCGCCCATCGCGCACCAACACACCCAATTGCCGACACCACTCGCCGATGGCTTGTTCATCCAGGCCACGACCTTCGTTGGTCACCAGGCTAGAACCGACCTTGACCACGATGCGACGCGCGTCGCGCAACAGGTGGGTAGATGTTTGGGTCATTTGGACAGATCAGGCTCAGGGTCGACAAAGCGAGGATCTATGTATTCAGGCGGCTGTTCGGCCACTTGCTGCGCTTTGATGTGTTTGAAGATGTCTTTGATCAACGGCTCGCAACCCTCTCTCGTGAGCGCTGAAATTTGGAACACAGGGCCTTTGTACTTGAACCGTTTCACAAAGTCAGCCACCACGGCTTCGCGCTCGTCCTGGGGCACCATGTCGAGTTTGTTCAAAACCAACCAACGCGGCTTGTCATACAGGGCTTTGTCGTATTTTTTGAGCTCGGCCACGATGGCTTTGGCTTGTTTGACCGGATCCACACCTTCGTCAAAAGGGGCAATGTCCACCATGTGTAACAACAAGCGAGTGCGTTGTAAATGTCGTAAAAACTGATGGCCCAATCCAGCGCCATCAGAAGCACCTTCGATCAAACCGGGCACATCCGCCACCACAAAGCTTTGTTCAGGCCCCACCCGAACCACGCCCAAATTAGGGTGCAAGGTGGTGAAGGGGTAATCGGCAATCTTAGGGCGCGCGTTTGAAATGGCCGAAATCAATGTGGACTTGCCTGCATTAGGCATACCCAACAAGCCGACATCGGCTAACACTTTGAGCTCTAGCTTGAGCTCTTTTTTCTCGCCTGGCCAGCCGGGCGTTTTCTGTCGGGGCGCTCGGTTGATGGCGCTTTTGAAGCGCATGTTGCCAAAACCACCGTCCCCGCCTTTGGCGATCGTAACCACCTCGCCCGGAGTGAGCAACTCATACAACACATCACCGGTTTCAGCATCGGTGATGATGGTGCCCACTGGCATTTTGAGGGTGATGTCATCCCCCGCATGGCCGAACATGTCCGAACCCAGCCCATGTTGACCCCGCTTGGCTTCGTGACGTCGTGAAAAGCGAAAGTCCACTAAGGTGTTGAGGTTGGGGTCTGCCACGGCAAACACATGGCCCCCTCGGCCCCCGTCGCCGCCGTTGGGGCCGCCAAACTCTTTGTACTTCTCATGGCGAAACGAGACACAGCCGTTCCCCCCATCGCCGGCGGCAATGTCGATATAGGCTTCGTCTACGAATTTCATGGCTCTAGTTTAAAAAGTAAAGCCCCGACAAGTCGGGGCTTTGTCACACATCGCTTCGATGAACTCAAACGGGTGTGATGTTGACCATGTGCTTGTTCAAAGCGCCTTTGACGCCGAACGACACGTGGCCGTCCACCAATGCGAACAAGGTGTGGTCTTTGCCCACGCCGACATTGGTGCCGGGATGAAACTTGGTACCACGTTGACGCACGATGATGGCGCCAGCAGTGATCAACTCACCACCGAACGCTTTGACACCGAGCATTTTGGGCTTGGAATCACGCCCGTTTCGCGTAGAGCCGCCGCCTTTTTTCTGTGCCATGTCAATGCTCCTTAACCGTTGATGGAAGCAATCTGCAATTCTGTGAACTGCTGACGATGCCCTTGGCGCTTTTGGTAATGTTTACGACGACGCATTTTGAAAATGCGCACTTTGTCGTGCTTACCG
The DNA here is from genome assembly GCA_903906635.1 of uncultured Burkholderiales bacterium. GTDB lineage: Bacteria > Pseudomonadota > Gammaproteobacteria > Burkholderiales > Burkholderiaceae_C > Limnohabitans. The sequence continues at coordinate 21,457 of CAIVLE010000178.1, forward strand.
TGAGACAACACTGTGACTGTGACAGTTGCGCCGGACACCAAGGGTGTGCCGATCTTGAGTTCAGCGCCGTTACCGACTGCCAACACTTGATCGATCACAATCTCTTGGCCAACGTCCGCAGCAATCTGTTCTACTTTAATTTTTTCGCCAGCAGCAACACGATACTGTTTGCCACCGGTTTTTATGACCGCGTACATGTAAGACCTCTAGATAAAATCTGAGTGAACTCTACGGACGGATTTCCGCAGAGCCAAAAATTATAGCAGCTCTGAGACTTGCTTGTGTTTTTAGTCTTTCACCACCCCTGGGCATCCCTATAATCGACAAGCCCACATTGGTTTAAGGCCTGACTTGTCGACCGCACCCTCCTCCGCTTTGCAATTGATCTCTGCCGATATGGCCGAGGTCGACCGCGTCATCGCCCAGCGTCTGGACTCAGGTGTGCCCTTGGTCGGACAAGTGTCCCAGTACATCATTTCAGCAGGTGGCAAACGAATTCGACCTGCCTTGTTACTGCTGATGGCTGGAGCCATTGGCTACACAGGAGACCAACGTTATAACTTGGCCGCAGTGGTTGAATTTATTCACACGGCCACTTTGCTACATGACGACGTGGTCGACGAATCGACTCTTCGCCGAGGAAGACCAACCGCAAATGAATCTTTTGGTAATCCAGCCAGTGTATTAGTAGGCGACTTTTTATATTCACGCGCATTTCAGATGATGGTTGATTCCGGTGAAATGCGCGTCATGGAAATATTGGCAGATGCCACCAATGTGATCGCCGAAGGCGAAGTTTTGCAACTGATGAATATGCACGACGCCTCATTGGATGAAGCTGGTTATTTACGCGTGATTCGCTCTAAAACGGCCAAGCTATTTGAAGCCAGCACGCGCTTGGCAGCTGTGATTGCGGGCAGCACCTCAGACGTTGAAGCGGCCTGCGCCGAATATGGCCAAGCCTTGGGGACGGCTTTTCAAGTGATTGATGATGTCCTTGACTACGATGGCGACGCCCAAGAGTTGGGTAAAAATTTGGGGGATGATTTACGTGAGGGGAAAAATACTCTCCCATTGATCATTGCGATGCAACGCGGAACAGCAAATGAGAAACAAGCCATAAGAGACGCTATTGAAAATGGCGAAATCAATGGCTTAGAGGAAATTATTCAAATTGTTCGACGCACAGGCGCTCTAGAAGCGACGCGAGCGGCCGCCAGTCAAGAGGCTGAACGCGCCATTCGGGCACTTATTCAATTGCCCAAAGGCCCTTATCAAGAGGCGCTGCACGATTTGGCGGCCCAATTGCTGGACCGCCGTAAGTAGTTACGCTTGTGCGGCAACGGGCGCAGCAATCAAAGCCGTGTCCAAAGTACCTGCCGTCTTCAAGGCCTGAACCCAAGCAGGAGACACACCTCGACCGGTCCAAGTTTGCTCTGGATTGGCTGGGTTACGGTATTTGGCGGCGACTTTTTTGCCCGCCAAGGCACCTTTTTTGGCAGCACGAGGTGCTTTGGTTTTAGCGGGCTTTGCAGCACCTAAGGCTTTGGCAATATCAGCAGCTGTGATGCCGGCGTCCTTGGCCAAGGCAACAATTTGACCCAATACTTTGTCATTGGTTTTGGCAAGCAATGCTTTTTCACGCTTTTCCAATATTTCACGATCTTTACGCAATTTAGCCAATTGAGCCGCAATAGTGGTCCGAGCCATAAATATCTCCAAATAAATTAAAAACCAGTCATATTATATACAGTAGATATTTTTGACTTGTATATTTTTATATACCCGAACTTAATCATTGGAAATCAACTGCCTGTTAATCTGATAAAGGTAAGGGGATTTTAAATTTAATATTCAATCCAAAATGAGAAGCGGTTTTACCCTAATTTTCAATCATTCAACCACCAAGCGACACGGAGCTTTGATACTCTTTTCCTCGCGTTTTTCTTCGCAATACTTCATCTCTCGCCTCTCTCCTTCTGCAGACATTTTGATGTGAATAGAGCAACGAAAAACCATCTTATCGCCATCGCTGTGACTATCAAAGGCAGTTGCACAATGGCTCATGGGCGTCATTTCAGGCTTGAGTTCTTTCCAAACAGACCGCAAAGGGTCAGGCAACTCACTCAACGCAATGGTGGGGAATGGCCCCGCATAGGTATTACCCATCAGCAACAAACTCAGTGCGATCACTTTCATACCAGACATAGAAAGCCAGCGGTTAATTTGAAAAAAGTGTTTCATATGAAAACCTCAATGTGGGTGGAGCTTATTTAGATTTTATGGTGAAGAGCCGAGGCTGGGCGCTTAAGTCACACCTTAGGCAAGCACGGTTTGGCTAAAATCTGAAGTTCTACCGGATGCAGTCTCCATGGCTGCAATAAGTCGGGGTGTAGCTTAGTCTGGTAAAGCGCTACGTTCGGGACGTAGAGACCGGAGGTTCGAATCCTCTCACCCCGACCATTGATTCATCACTGGTCACTCTTGTAACCCAGCAAGTCTTGTCGGCTTGCTGGGTTTTCTCTTTCCAAGGGGGGCCTTCCTGGGGGGGCTCCTTGGCATGCTTAAGTCTAGAAGCCACCTGCGGCATGGTCACATGACGGCTGCCATCAGCGGAATGAAAGACTCCAGTGAAGGTCTGCATCAAGTGGCCAAAGCTAGAAGCATCGTCATGGTTCACAAACACCAAGATGTTGGACATTGATGAGTGACACAAGCTGGTCAGAAGATGGCCAGGAAAAGTCTCAAAAAATCAAAAATAGCGACAAAAATAATATTTGATAGAATATTAACGTCAAAATACCGTTCGCGCGCACATGTAATCAAAGAAAAGCGACGCAAGCCTTCATCATTTTTATTTCAAAAATAGCGACATTTTTAGGATTTTGAATAAGTAAAAGCGACATTTCAGTTCTAAACGAAGCTTCAACACAAAAAATGCCGACACCCGACGACTCCCTTTTGCTATACGTTGAGCTCTCTCAAGCGCAGATCAGAGCGACCCAACGTCGGGTGCGAGAGGGGACCCTCAAGCGCATCGCTGGGGGCGTGGTGACAAGTCTCCCTGAGGAAGCCTGGCCCGCCTTGATTGCCCGCGAACGCATCCGTATCCTTGCAGCGCTCTACCCTAAGGCTGTCATGGGACCGCGCAGCGCCTTTCATGGTGGGGTGCCAAGCGATGGCGTGATGTACCTTACGTACTCTTATACAAAGAGAGTGGATTTGCCCGGCATGACCGTCCAGTTGGTCGCTGGTCATGGCCCCACCCAAGACGACACCCCGATGATGGGCAGAGCGTTGTACTTTCCTTCAACACCCCGGGTCCTGTTGGAAAACCTCACCATCTCACGCGGCAAAGTGCAGAAGTCAGTCGGGAAGGCGGATGTCGAACAGCGTCTCATCGATACCTGTGAAGCCCGAGGCGAGGAAGCGCTCAACACGCTTCGTGACCAGGCTCGAGCACTGGCTCCATCGTTAGGCCTGGAGC
>CAIVLE010000179.1 GCA_903906635.1 uncultured Burkholderiales bacterium
ACAAACCATGAAACTACGTCAACTCTCAACCGCCGTGAGCTTGGTGGCGGCTGTCATCGCGGGCAGCGCCCTGAGCACGCAAGCGGTGGCACAAGCCAAAGAGCAATTCTTTCCCTCGCTGGTCTACCGCACCGGCGCCTACGCTCCCAACGGCGTGCCCTTTGCCAACGGCTTTGCCGACTACCTCAAGCTCACCAATCTGCGCGGCGGTATCAACGGCGTGAAAGTGATTTACGAGGAGTGCGAGACCGCCTACGCCACAGACCGTGGCGTGGAGTGTTACGAGCGACTCAAGGGCAAGAACGGTGGCGCCACCGTGTTCCAACCTTTGTCCACAGGCATCACCTTTGCGTTGACCGAAAAAGCGCCGATCGACAAGATTGCCGTCTTGACACCGGGCCTGGGCCGCAGCGAGTCCCAAGACGGGGGCGTGTTCAAGTGGAACTTCCCCCTGGCCGGCACTTATTGGGTTGCGGCTGACACCATCATCCAAGACATCGGCAAAAAAGAAGGCGGTTTGGACAAACTCAAAGGCAAGAAGATTGCTTTGATGTACCACGACAGCCCCTTCGGAAAAGAAGCCATCCCCATGTTGCAAGAGCGCGCTGCACTGCACGGCTTTCAGCTGAGCTTGTTGCCCGTCACACACCCCGGTGTGGAGCAAAAGTCCACCTGGTTGCAGATTCGTCAAAACCGTCCTGACTACGTGATCAACTGGGGTTGGGGTGTGATGAACTCCACCGCCTTGAAAGAAGCCCAGGCGACGGGCTACCCACGCGAGAAGATGTACGGCGTGTGGTGGGCGGGTGCGGAGCCAGACGTCAAGGACGTGGGCCAAGGCGCCAAGGGTTACAACGCCATCATGATGCAGCACGGCGCTGAAAAGAACTCGGACGTGGTCAAAGAAATCTTGTCCAAGCTGCACAGCAAAGGCCAAGGCACAGGCCCCCAAGAAGAGGTGGGGGATGTGTTGTACATGCGCGGTGTGCAAGCGGCCATGTATGGCATCGAAGGCGTGCGTGCCGCCCAAGAGCGCTTTGGCAAGGGCAAGGTCATGACCAGCGAGCAAGCGCGCTGGGGCTATGAAAACTTGAACCTGACCCAAGCCAAATTGGATGCGCTGGGCTTCAAAGGCGTGCTGCGCCCCTTGTCCACCAGCTGCCAAGACCACATGGGTGCGGCGTGGACGCGTGTGCACACCTGGGACGGCGTGCGTTTCAACTGGTCCTCGGATTGGTACTTGGCCGATGAGCAAATCATCAAGCCCATGGTCAAAGCCGCAGCCGACAAATACGCCGCTGAGAAAAAAATCTCTCGTCGCGCGCCGTCAGACTGCCAGTCTTGAGCGCAAGCTTCGATCGGCCCCGGCGGGGCTGATCGTTGGGTGGCTTCAAGGAGCCACCAAACCTCAAACCCCCACACAACGCGGGGTTTGAGGTTTGGTCAAACCCGCAATGCTTTTTTAGGTAAGGTCTGTCATGAGTGCCAACCCCATTGTTCTCAACGTCAACGGCATCGAAGTCATCTACAACCATGTGATCTTGGTGCTCAAAGGCGTGTCCTTGCAAGTGCCCCAAGGCGGCATCGTCGCCATTTTGGGTGGCAACGGCGCAGGCAAAACGACCACCTTGCGGGCGATCTCCAATTTGCTTCAAGGCGAACGAGGTGCCGTCACCAAGGGCAGCATCGAGTTTCGTGGCGAGCGCATTGAAAACCTCACCCCGGCAGACCTGGTCAAGCGCGGTGTGGTGCAGGTGATGGAGGGGCGCCACTGCTTTGCGCACTTGACCATTGAAGAGAACCTGCTCACGGGCAGCTACACCCGCGCAGACAAAGGCGAGGTGGCGGCGAACTTGGAGAAGGTGTACAACTATTTCCCACGCCTCAAGACCCGTCGCACCTCCCAAGCCGCCTACACATCGGGGGGCGAACAGCAAATGTGCGCCATTGGCCGCGCCCTCATGACCAATCCAAACATGGTCTTGCTCGACGAGCCCTCGATGGGCTTGGCGCCCCAAATTGTGGAAGAGGTGTTCAACATCGTCAAAGACTTGAACGACAAAGAAAAAGTCACCTTTTTGCTGGCCGAGCAAAACACCAACATGGCCCTCAAGTACGCCGACTACGGCTACATCATGGAGTCGGGCCGTGTGGTGATGGATGGCGCTGCCTCAGATCTGGCCAACAACGAAGACGTCAAAGAGTTTTATTTAGGCGTGGGCGGTGGAGAGCGCAAGAGCTTCAAAGATGCCAAGAGCTACAAGCGTCGCAAGCGCTGGTTGGCTTGAATGTTGTTGTGTTGACCTCACCGAATGAACCCCATGCCCCACCCCTCACACCACGACGCACTTGAAACACGCGAGCCCGCCCAGCGCGAAGCTGCCTTGATGGCGGCTTTGCCCAAGCAAGTCGCGCATGCGCAAAAAAACGCCCCCGCTTTTGCCAGCTCTTTGTCGGGCTTGGATCCCCTGCAGGTCAACAGCCGCCGCGCATTGGCCCAGTTGCCGGTGATTCGCAAGTACGAATTGTTGGCGCAGCAACAAGCCATGCGTGCAAGCAACGTCTTTGGCGGGTTTGCGGCGACGGGTTTTGGCAAAGCCATGCCACGGGTGTTTGCAAGCCCTGGCACTATTTACGAGCCCGAAGGTGCACGCGCCGATTACTGGCGCATGGCGCGAGCCATCTATGCCGCGGGTTTTCGTGAGGGCGAGCTCATTCACAACTGCTTTAGCTATCACTTCACACCCGCGGGCTCGATGATGGAAACCGGCGCCCACGCCTTGGGGTGCACGGTGTTTGCTGGCGGCACCGGGCAGACCGAGCAGCAGGTGCAAGCCATGGCCGAGCTCAAGCCCGCGGGCTATATCGGAACGCCGAGCTTTTTGAAAATCATTGTCGAAAAAGCCGCCGAGCTGGGTGTGACGCTGCCCAGCGTGACCAAGGCCTTGGTCTCGGGGGAGGCTTTTCCGCCGAGCTTGCGCGAGTGGTTGGCCGAGCGCGGCATTGCCGCCTACCAGTGCTACGCCACCGCCGATTTGGGGCTGATTGCCTACGAAACCCAAGCCCGAGAGGGCCTGGTGTTGGACGAAGGCGTGATCGTCGAAATCGTGCGACCTGGCACGGGCGACCCTGTGCCCGAGGGCGAAGTGGGGGAGTTGGTCGTGACCACACTCAACCCCGATTACCCCTTGATCCGTTTTGGCACCGGAGACCTCTCGGCCGTCTTGCCGGGCACCTGCCCCACGGGGCGCACCAACACGCGCATCAAAGGCTGGATGGGGCGAGCGGACCAAACCACCAAGGTGCGCGGCATGTTTGTGCACCCTGGCCAAGTGGCCGAGGTGGTCAAGCGCTTCCCTGAGGTGGCCCGTGCGCGCTTGGTGGTCACGGGTGAGATGGCCAACGACCAAATGGCCTTGAAAGTGGAAGCCCCGGGCAGCGAGGCGCTGGCACAAAAAATCGGCGACGCCGTGCGTGACATCACCAAGTTGCGTGCTGATGTTTCGTTTGTCACGGTGGGCAGTTTGCCCAATGATGGCAAAGTGATCGAAGACGCTCGCACTTACCAATAGCCATGCTCGCAATGTCGGAGTAAGCTCGACCCATAACGACAATATGCGTTGTGAGGAGATGTGATGAAAAAACTGTTGTCCCTGAGCCGTTGTGCCGTGGGTTTTTTGGCCATTGCCGCGCTCGCCGGTGGGGCCCAAGCCGCTGATTTCCCAATCAAAGACAAGCCCATCACCATCGTGGTGCCGTTTGCCGCCGGGGGGCCTACCGACCGGGTGGCCCGAGATTTGGCCGAATCCATGCGCAAGCCCTTGGGCGGCGTGATCGTGGTGATCGACAACGCAGCTGGCGCAGGGGGCACCATTGGGGCCAACAAAGTGGCCAAGGCTGTTCCTGATGGCCATACTTTGTTTTTGCACCACATTGGCATGGCCACTTCGCCAGCGCTGTACCGCAAGCTGCCCTACGACACGATGGAGGACT
>CAIVLE010000180.1 GCA_903906635.1 uncultured Burkholderiales bacterium
CTTTGGGTTTTGATTTCCTCACGAACAATGTTCACGGGGAAGGTGCGGTTCTCGTCCTTGCGGTAGATGGTGAGCAGCACCTTGGTGCCGGGCTCGCCACGCATGCGCTTGACGGCTTCATTGAGTGACAGACCTTTGACCGCAGTGTCGTCAATGTTGGTAATCAAATCGCCCGACTTCATGCCCGCGCGGAAAGCGGGAGAGCCTTCGATGGGCGAGACGATTTTGATCAAACCTTCTTCTTGCGTGATCTCAATGCCCACGCCCACAAAGCGACCGGTGGTGCCTTCACGAAACTCTTTGAAAGTTTTCTGGTCGTAGTACTGCGAGTGAGGGTCGAGGCTGGCCACCATGCCGGTGATGGCGTCGCTGATGAGTTTCTTCTCGTCCACAGGCTCCACATAGTCGCTCTTGACCATGCTGAACACAGCCGCGAGCTGCTGCAATTCTTCGAGCGGCAGCGGTGCCATGTTGCCGCGAGCAGCGGTTTGCAACGAAACGGTGGTCAGCGCGCCTGTCAGTGCGCCGATGGCGACCCAGCCTGCAATCTTGAGTTTTTGACGCATATGCCCTTAAAGGTTGCCCTTGTGTGTGAGACGAATTTCAGAAGGTACTCAATATACAACGCGCCTCAAAGGCACGTTGCCCGAATGACGATTAGGCTTTGCCTTGTGTGGCTACTGAGGCAGCAGCTTTGGCAGCGGCCTGTGGGTCGCCCAAATAGTAGTGACGAATGGGTTTGAGGTTGTCGTCCAACTCATACACAAGTGGGATGCCGTTGGGAATATTCAAGCCCACGATGTCTGTGTCGCTGATGCCGTCTAGGTACTTCACCAAAGCGCGGATCGAGTTGCCGTGTGCCGCCACCACGATGCGCTTGCCCGCTTTGATCGCTGGGGCCATGGACTCGTTCCAGAACGGCATGACGCGGGCCACGGTGTCTTTCAAACACTCGGTCAGCGGCACTTGGGCAGGGTCGAGCTTGGCGTAGCGCGGGTCACCACGCTCGCTGCGGGGGTCGGTTGCTTCGAGTTCGGGTGGTGGCGTGTCGTAGCTGCGACGCCAGATTAGCACTTGGTCATCGCCATATTGCTTTGCCATGTCGGTTTTGTTCAGGCCCTGCAAGCCACCATAGTGGCGCTCATTCAAACGCCAGCTCTTGACCACGGGCAGCCAAGTGCAATCCATCTCGTCCAGAGCAAGGTACAGGGTGCGAATGGCACGCTTCAAGACGCTGGTGTAGGCCACGTCGAATTCATAGCCTTCGGCCTTGAGCAGCTTGCCTGCGTTCTTGGCTTGTTCGATGCCTGTGGGGGTCAGGTCTACATCGGTCCAGCCGGTAAAACGATTCTCAAGGTTCCAAGTGGATTCGCCGTGGCGGATTAAAACAAGCTTGTACATGGTGTGGGTCAAACAAAGTCAGTGAAAGGTTGGCCGTGATTTTAGAATGCAGCCCTGACGCGATACTTTGAACCCCTCCCTTTTTGTTTTTTGAACTGGACTCTCCTGTGAAATTTATTCTCGACAACTGGATGTTGATGGCCATTGCCTTGAGCAGTGGCTTCTTTTTGCTGCTGCCTGTGGTCCAAGGTGCTGCGGCCACTGGCATCTCGCCCGCAGAGGCGGTGCAATGCATGAACCGTGAAAAAGGTGTGGTGGTGGATGTGTGTGGGGCTGATGAGTTTGCGCAAAGCCACATCAAAGGCGCCGTGAATGTCCCTTTGGACGAGTTGGAAGCCCGTTTGGACAAGGCTGTGAAAAACAAAAACACGCCAGTCATCATGGTGTGTGCCGCTGGCGCGCGCGCCAAACGCGCGCAAGCCATTGCGCAAAAGTTGGGTTACGAGAAGGTGCATTCCTTGCATGGCGGGCTAAAAGCTTGGAAAGAGGCTAACCTGCCTGTCTCTAAAGCTTAATTTGCCAACGCCTCACCACCTCGGAGACCACGTCATGCCCATCGTCAAGATGTACACCACCGCCGTATGCCCTTATTGCATCCGCGCCAAACAGCTATTGAGCGCCAAAGGCGTGGCCCACATTGAGGAGGTACGCATCGACACCGACCCACAAGCGCGAGCCCACATGATGGCCATCACGGGCCGTCGTACCGTGCCGCAGATCTTCATTGGGGACACCCATGTCGGTGGTTGCGATGACTTGGTGGCACTCGATGCCAAAGGTGGTTTGACGCCACTTTTGCAACCTTTAAGCTGACATAATTCAGCCTTCCCGATTTGCTGCCCGCTTCGGTGTGACCGAAGCGGGCTTTTTTGTACTAGGAAAAAACCATGTCAGACGAACAACAAGCGACCCCCGTATTTCAAATTCAACGTGTCTACTTGAAAGACATGTCCTTGGAGCAACCCAACTCCCCCGCCATCCTGACCAGCACCGAGCAGCCCAGCGTGGACATTCAATTGGGCGTTGGCATGGAGCAAGTGGCGGATGGCATCGTCGAAGTCACAGTCACTGCCACTGTGACCACCAAGATTGAAGACAAAACCGTGTTTTTGGTCGAAGCCAAGCAAGCCGGTATTTTTGAA
>CAIVLE010000181.1 GCA_903906635.1 uncultured Burkholderiales bacterium
CAGACCCCAAGCAACTCTTCCAACGCGTCATCAACACCGCCATCATGCGCGGCGAGCCGGTGCTTGCCGCCAAGCTGGCCCCTCTGGGAGAAAAGGCAGGCTTGTCAGCACTGCTGCACGACGGCAGTCGGGCTGTCACCGTCAAAGTCAACGAAATTGTGGGCGTGGCGGGTTTTGCCCTGCCGGGAAACTATGTCGATGTCATGGTAAATGCCACAGACAAAAGTGGCAAAGTCATCTCCAAAATAGTGCTGGAACGCATCTTGGTTCTGGCATTGGCTCAAGATGCGTCCACCAGCGAAACCAAACCCCGCTTGGTCAATGCTGTGACCCTCGAGGTCACTCCCTTGCAAGCAGAGCAAATTGACTTGGCGCGCAGCGTGGGGTCTCTGTCTCTGGTACTGCGCTCTCAGGTCGACACGGGGCGTGTCAGCACCACAGGCGCCAGCATGGACGACTTGTTCAAACCTGTAGATAACCCAACAGATCGACCTGTCACAACACAGGCTCCCCCCCGCCCAGTGCCACGTGTGAGCGCGGCACACCCAGTCGACAAGCCCGAAATCATTCGCGGCTCTGTCAAAACTTTGGAATGAACATGCAAGCTTTGTCGATGAAATGCGTGGCGCTTGGCTGCTTGATGAGCACCCTGTCACTCAGCAGTCCTATCTGGGCTATAGAAACCATGCCACAAATGCAATTGTCTTCCGGCAAATCTGCGGTGGTGAATCTGTCTGCCAATGCCGTGCGCTTGTCGGTGGGTAACCCCGAGGTGGCCGATGTGATCCTGATCAATCCCCGCGAAATCTATGTTCTAGGCAAAAAAGTGGGTGCAACCAATGTGATGGTCTGGACCAAGGGCGGTCCAACCTCCATGATGGATGTATCGGTCGGTGTGGATGTGCAAACCTTGCGCGCCAGCATGAGCGAGTTAGTGCCCTCAGAAAAAAATGTACTGATACATGCCCTGGGAGACACCTTGGTGATAAGTGGCACCGTCAGCGACCCGGTCCGATTACAGCGCTTAATGTCCTTGGCCGAGGTATTCAACAACGGTAAGAAAATTATTAATTTGTTGCACCTTGAAGGCTCTCAGCAAGTGATGCTGGAGGTCAAAGTGGCTGAGGTCTCTAAAACACTGCTGGATGAACTGGGTTTTGGCATCAACGGCTTGCGCACCAATGGCACAGCTACGTACAGCCTGTTGTCCTCAATGCTCGGCAGTGGCGCCGGAACGGCATCAGCCAGCAATGGCAACACATCAATCAAGCTTGATGCGGAAATCAAAAAAGGACTTGTCAAAATTTTAGCTGAACCCACCATCACGGCCATCAGTGGACAAGAAGGCTCGTTCCTGGCTGGCGGCAAAATCTTCATTCCCGTGCCACAAGCAGGAACATCCGGTGGAACCACCATAGTTCTGGAGGAGCGTGAATTTGGGGTAGGACTCAAATTCACCCCCACCGTACTGGAAGATGGGCTGATCAATTTGCGAGTCACGCCGGAAGTCTCTGAGTTGTCTCAAGTGGGTACCAGTGTGACCACAGCAACAGGCCAAGTCAGTGTACTGCCCTCCATCACCACACGCCGTGCGTCCACCACAGTTCAACTGCGCGATGGCGAGAGTTTTGCAATTGGTGGACTAATCAAGAACAACGTCACTGAAGCGGTCAAGGCATTTCCAATCCTTGGCGAAATTCCAGTGTTAGGAGCCTTGTTTCGCAGCAGTGCGTTTCAAGCTGAGCGAACCGAATTGGTTTTTGTGGTGACCCCCCATTTGGCCAGATCAGTAGCCAACACCTTGCCTTTGCCGACCGACCGATTCATCGAGCCTTCACGCAGCGAACTGCAGCTGAAGGGGATGATGGAAGGCCAATCCCCAGTGAAGGTCAATCAACCATGAAAAACATCATCATGCGCAAGAACTTCGTGTTCTGCTTTTGTGCCCTTCTGACGCTGTCGGCCTGCAGCCATGACCCATCGGCCATTGACCAACACTTTGGTTCAGCTGTTCGAGATGCGATGCAAAGACAAACCGCTCCCCCCCGGCCCTCAGACCCTCCACAGATCAGCGCAACCAGCGATGGTCAATCTGCCAAGTCGGCCATCGATCGGTATCAAAAGTCGTTTGATGTGATCCCACCCCCTGCCAATGTCTTCAACATCGGCGTTGGCAATGGCTCAGGGACGGCACCTTGAGCCTCACGGCATGAAAGTTTCATCAATGAACGCTTATTTAATTTCATGGTCGGCCTCGCAACTCGACTTCCTTCGCAAAGTTGTCGAAGCAGAAGGCTATGAGTTGACGCAGGCTATTCAGCGTAAAAGCAATGTGCCGTTGTCAGCCATGCTGCAAGGCCTGACCTCAGATGTGCTAATCGTCGACTGCACCGGTGAACAACAAGTTCAAGACATTGCCGCGTTGGAAGGTCTGATTACCCGTAACCCCCATGTAGTGGTATTGATGCTGAGTCAAACACAAGAGTCATCCACCATGGTGGCAGCCATGCAAGCTGGAGTTCGCGAGGTATTGCTATCTCCGCCCAGCGCGACAGATCTCACCACAGCATTGCGGCGTTATTCATTGCGACGAAAAGTCCTTCCACAAAAGTCTGAACTGAGAGCTAAAACCATCGCCTTCATGTCATGTAAGGGGGG
>CAIVLE010000182.1 GCA_903906635.1 uncultured Burkholderiales bacterium
CAGCCCCGAGCAGCACTGCGTGTCCACGCTGAGCGCGGCACACTGCTCGGGCAAGCCTGCGGCCAACGACACCATGCGTGCTGGGTTGCCACCGGCCCCCAAGGCGTTGCCCACCACCAGGGCGTCAACCGCGAGTGGGCTCACGCCCGCGCGCGCTAACAGGGCTTGCACCACGGGTGCTGCCAATTCGTGCGCGCCAAGCATGGCAAAGGCGCCGTCCTTGGGCACCACGGCGCTGCGCGCCCAAGCAGCAATCAACGCAGAGGGTGCAGGCATGGGGTGGTCGTGCTGTGGGGGGAGTGGATGAATTGGGTCAGCAGCTGGCCCAAGGCGGAGTGGTCGGTCTTGCCGCTGGGCGTGAGCGGCCAAGGGTCGCAGCTGAAAAAGCGCTTGGGGACTTTGTAGGCCTCCAACTGCGCGCGGCAGGCCTGGGCCAAGGCCAAAGCGCTGGGGGTGGAATTTACTTCGCCGTGTGCTGCGGGATGCACGATGGCCACCACCTGCTGGCCACGCACCGGGTCTGGTACGCCGTGTACCGAGGCTTGGTCGATCAGGCCGCTGCGGCACAGCACGGCTTCGACCTCTTCAGGGAACAGGTTTTTGCCCTGGGTCACCAGCATGCGGTTTTCTCGCCCAACGAGACACAGATAGCCTTGGTCGTCGATGTAGCCCATGTCGCGTACCGACAACCAGTCGCCATCGCGCACAGCGGCGGTGGCGTCGCTCGCGCCTCCCACATAGTCCATGAAGAGCATGGGGCTGCGCACATAAATCAGACCAGCAGCTTGGTTGCTGCTGTGTTCAGAGGTTTGGCGGATGTCCAGCTCGACCCCTCGAAAAGGGCGCCCCACCGCTTGCACAGGTGCGGCTTCGTCGGCGTTCATCCAGGCGATGAAGCTGGTCTCCGAAGCGCCATAAAACTCTACGACTTGGGCCTTGGGAAACAAGGCCTTGAGCTCGGGCGTGCGCTCGCGCATCCAGCGCGCGCCGCTGATCAAAATCAAGGCCACCTCGTGCAGGGGGGCGAGCGCGCGGCGCGCGGCAAGCTCGAGCATCATCACCAGCTGGCTGGGCACAGCCACCAAGCACGGCGTGTGGCCCAGGCGCAGGGTGTCCAGCGCGCGAGCCGCGGAAAACCTGTCTTGCACCACCACGCCGGCTCCGGTCCAAAGCCCCAGCAGCATGCCAAACAAAAACAAGGAGTGCGAGACCCTGCCTGGAGCCAGCACGGGCGTTTGAGCGGGCGCGCCAAAGGTGTCGACACACACCTTAAAGCTTTCCGTCCATGAACGGTGATGCCGCTGAAAACCCTTGGGCAGACCGGTGCTGCCCGACGTAAACCCAATGTAGAACGGTGACGTGGGCTGTGGCGCTTGGCTCTGCCAGGCTTGGCGGCTGAAGTGGTCTTGCACCTGAGCGCGGGTGGCCGCAGGCCAGTCGGGGTCGCTCACCGCCGCACACCGTCCACTGCTCACGATGGCCAAAAAGTCCACCACCTGATGCAGCGTGGACACTGTGTCGTTGACAAACACGGTGGCAGGCGCCTGGGCTTGGTGAAGGTCTTTCGCACCCAGTGTCACGGCCTGGTGCAGTTGCGCAAAGCTAAGGGTGGTGGTGCCGTCATCCAAGGCGATGGCGTCGCCACGCAGGCGGGCCCAGTGCGCCAAAGGGGCGTGCACCCCATCATGCGCCTGTGCTGCGACCCCCGCCCATGCCATCACACAGCGCGTCCACCAAAACGCCAATCAGGCAGGCCACGGGCCACGGTGTGGACCACCACGGCGCACAGGCCGCACTTGATGAGGTCACCTGGCACAAATACCAAGGTGCCCAGCACGGCTTGGGACACGCTGAGATGGGCCAAATACACCAAGCCCAGCACGCCGCAGACATGAACCACCAACAGCCCCCCCAGGGCCGAAGCGATGAAGGCGCTGATGGACGCAGCGCGGGGCGTTTGGGCGGGCAGCACGGCCATCAGCGCACCTGTGGCGAGCGCGCCCAAGGGCCAACCGATCAAGTAACCGCTGGAGGGCGCAAAGAACACGCCCACCCCGCCGCGCCCACCTGACAACAAAGGCAGCCCTAAGGCCACAGCAAACAAAAACAACATCAGGGCCTGAAAGCCGCGCTTGGCGCCCAGCATGCACCCCGCCAACATCACGCCCAAGGTCTGCAAGGTGATGGGCACGCCCAAGGGCAGGTCAATTTTGGGAATCAACCCCAAGACCGCCAACAAGGCGGCAAACAGGGCAATCAAGGGAATGGCACGCAAGGAGGTGTTCATGACAAATCAGTTCAATGGGGGCAGCGAAGGTCTCGACGCAATGTCGAGAGGATCACAAAAAGTTCACTTACCCAACCGAAGTTCAAGTGTATCTGCCACCCGGTTGGCCGCTTGCAACATCTGGATGGTCAAGGGGGCCAGCAAACGCCAGCCCCCGCTGCGCCCCGTGCGCACGCGGTGCGCGTCGTCAAGGCGCTGCCAGAGGACGAAAAAATGTTCGATAAAGCGCAACATGAGAGACAGCATCAAGGCCAAGCGGTCCACCCTGACACCAAAAGCGCGCAACGGCCACAGCAAGCGTTCAAATACATCCAGCAGTGCGGTGTAACGCGTGGTCAGGGTCAGCGCTACACCCATCAAGGCAGAGCTGAGCAAGCGCATCGCACTGGTCACGCCGAGCATGGGCTGCTGCATAGCGGCGTGAAACCCCACCACCAAGGCGCACGACACGGCCAGTGCGATCAACAGCTTGCGCGCACCCGCATTGGCACGCCCAAGCGAGGCAAGCATCACTAGGCACAGCACAGTGCAAGGCAGCAGCACGTCAAGGCGGTCGGTGAAAAAAAGCCCCGCCCCCACACAGGCCAGCACCCACAGCTTGACGCCGGCGGGCACGTTGTGCAGCCAAGTGTGGTGTTCGCTGTACAGGCTGCCCATAGGTTGCGAGAGTTTGTTGCGTGAGTGTGTTGGGTTAATGCGCAGCGTTATTGAGCGCTCAAGCCACCAGCCTGGGCGCGCGCGGCCACGTCGGCTTCGTAGGCTGCGCACACGTGCTCCCCAGGGCCATCGCTTTTGACGGCGCCGCGATCGAGCCAGATCACCCGCTCAAAGTGACGGATGTGGTGCAGCACATGGGTGGAGACGATCACGTGCTGGGCCACGCTTTCCATCTCGCG
>CAIVLE010000183.1 GCA_903906635.1 uncultured Burkholderiales bacterium
AGTTTGTGTATCCCTCTAAAGTTTTTGGGGGGCACCTCTACAATTTTTGGTGGCGCACGAGCGAAGATTGAGGACAAGAAATCAATCTCTGATGCACAATGCCACTGCGTTAGTCGACAGATTTTTCAATCGACGTCGAACTCTTTCAGCACAAACGACGCTTTACGTTTTCACTCCCCCCCTGAAGGTACCCCATGACATTGTCACGACCTTACTTAATTGCTCATCAAACCTTGGGGGACCGCATGAAGTGGATGGTTTTGTCATGTGCCTTTGCTTTGGCGGCATGTGGAGGCAAAGATGGTGCGGCACCAACAGCGCTCAATGGAGGCCCGCCCCCCGCCACGGTGGGTGTCATCACCGTCACACAACAAGCTGTTGCGCTTCAAACGGAATTGCCAGGTCGTGTCAGCCCTTTTCGCGTAGCGCAGGTGCGTGCCCGAGTCAATGGTGTGGTGCTGAAACGCCTGTTCCAAGAGGGCAGTGTGGTCAAAGCGGGACAAGCCCTGTTTCAAATCGACCCAGAGCCTTATCGCGCCGTGTTCGACAGTGCCCAAGCCAATTTGGTCAAAGCGCAAGCAAACCTGTGGCAAGCCAATGCACAAGTGGTCCGCTACAAGCCCTTGGTTGATGCCAATGCCGTGAGTCAACAAGAATTCACTGCGGTGCTCACAACTCAAAAGCAAGCCGATGCGGACGTTGCGTATGCCACAGCAGCCCTTCAAAGCGCTCGCATCAACCTTGATTACGCCACAGTGACTGCACCCATTTCTGGGCGCATTGGTCAAGCCTTGGTGACCGAGGGGGCCTTGGTAAGTCAAACCGAGGCCACCCAATTGGCGCTGATTCAACAAACCGACATCGTGTACGTGAACTTCACCCAATCGACCACAGACGTTCTGAGTTTGCGCAAGGCCATTGCGGCCAAACAGATGCGCAGCGCCCCTGACGGTTCAGTTCCTGTGCGTGTGGTTCTGGAAGATGGCACTGAGCTGCCCCAAACTGGCAAGTTGTTGTTCACGGATGGCACGGTCGACCCCACTTCAGGCCAAGTGACTTTGCGTGCAGAAGTGCCCAATCCCCAGGGTTTGTTGTTGCCCGGCCAATTTGTTCGCGTGCGCTTATCTCAAGCGTTAATGCCCAAGGGCATTGCGTTGCCACAGCAGGCTGTGACACGCACGGGCCAAGGCGACAGCGTGCTGGTGATCGGGGCGGACAGCAAACCCGTACCTCGCCCCGTCAAGGTCGGTGCGGCCCAAAATAACCAGTGGCTGATCTTGGAGGGTTTGTCAGTTGGCGAGCAAGTCATCGTCGATGGTTTTCAAAAAATGATGGTCCCAGGAGCACCGGTCAAAGCCGTACCGTGGAAACCAGCAGCGCCTGATGCTGTGGCCTTGCCCCCTACCGCGCCGGCATCAGCTGCGGCACCGGCCTCGAGTTCTGTAGCCCATAAATAAAAGCAAACAGCCATGGCTCAGTTCTTCATCAACCGGCCCATCTTTGCATGGGTGATATCTCTTTTTATTTTGGGCTTGGGGGGCTTGGCCATCACCCAGCTGCCTGTTTCCCAATACCCCCCGGTAGCCCCGCCGTCAATCTTGATCACGGCTGGGTACCCAGGTGCCTCGGCTCAAACACTGGAAGACAGCGTGTTCAGCGTGATCGAGCGCGAAATGAATGGCTCGCCGGGCATGATTTACATGGAGTCGGTCGCGCAAGCCAACGGCACAGGCACCATCAGCATCAGCTTTGAGCCAGGTACCAATCCTGACCTCGCGCAGGTCGATGTGCAAAATCGGCTCTCACGCGCCGCTCCTCGATTGCCCACAGCGGTCACCCAACAAGGCGTTCGGGTTGAAAAAACCCGCACCAATTTTTTGGTCTTCATCATGCTGTCCTCGGACTCGCAAGACTTTGACATTGTGGCTTTGGGTGACTTCGCCTCTCGCAACGTGCTGCCTGAAATTCAACGTTTACCTGGGGTGGGGCAGGCCCAGTTGTTTGGCACAGAGCGCGCCATGCGCGTTTGGATTGATCCTGCCAAGTTGACGGGTTTCAACTTGTCTGCTGGTGATGTGAACAATGCGATTCGTGCTCAAAATGCCCAAGTGTCTTCGGGCACCATGGGCGACTTGCCCAACGTCAACACCCAATCCATGTCGGCCACCGTGGTGGTGGATGGCCAACTCAATAGCGTGGAGCAGTTTGCCAACATCATCTTGCGTGCCAACACCGATGGTTCGGCGGTTCGCCTGAAAGACGTGGCCCGCATTGAATTGGGCGCCCAAACCTACGCCACCTCAGCGCGTTTGAATGGCAAGCCCGCCGCCGGTATCGGCGTTCAACTCTCGCCCACAGGCAACGCCATGGCCGCCGCCCAAGCCGTTCGAGATCGCATGGCTGAGCTGGAGGCGTATTTTCCCAAAGGGGTGCACTGGAGCATTCCATATGACAGTTCACGCTTCGTCAAAATCTCTATCGCTCAAGTGGCAGAGACCTTGGTAGAGGCGATTGTGTTGGTGTTTTTGGTGATGTATTTGTTCTTGCAGAACTTTCGCTACACCATCATCCCGACCATCGTTGTCCCGGTGGCCTTGATGGGCAGCTTTGCCACGCTCATGGCCTTGGGATTTTCCATCAACGTATTGACCATGTTTGGCATGGTGCTGGTGATTGGTATCGTGGTGGATGACGCCATCGTGGTGGTGGAAAACGTCGAGCGCATCATGAGCGAGGAGGGGCTAGACCCCCTGGTGGCCACCCGCAAGGCCATGGGTCAAATTTCGGGTGCCATCATCGGTGTGACCGTGGTGTTGATTGCGGTGTTTGTGCCGCTGGCCTTTTTCAAGGGTTCAGTGGGCAATATTTACCGCCAATTCTCTGCTGTGATGGTCAGCTCCATCGCTTTCTCAGCATTCATGGCCTTGTCGCTCACACCCGCCTTGTGCGCGACTTTGCTCAAACCTGTGCAAGCCGGGCATCACCAAGCCAAGACCGGATTCTTTGGTTGGTTCAACCGAGGGTTCCAGCGCACCGCCAAAAACTACGAAAGCTGGGTCGCTCGCATGCTCAAGCGTGCGGCGCGCTATTTGCTGATTTATTTGGCCATCATCGTGGCCGTGGTGGTGATGTACCAGCGTTTGCCCACCTCTTTCTTGCCAGGTGAAGACCAGGGCAATATTTTGGTCAATGTGCAGTTGCCACCTGGAGCCACCCAACAACGCACGCAGTCGGTGATGGAGCAGGTCGAAGGTTTTGTCCTCCAACAGCCCGAAGTACAAAGCATTGTGGGTATTTTGGGGTTCAGCTTTTCAGGCCAAGGCCAAAACGCAGGCTTGGCCTTTGTCACGCTCAAGGACTGGTCCGAGCGTTCTGGGCCCATGCAGTCTGCGCAAGCCCTGGCTGGACGTGCATTTGGAGCCCTCATGGGCGTGCGTGATGCCTTTATTTTTCCCTTGAGTCCTCCACCCATTCCGGAGCTGGGTACCGCCTCGGGCTTTACCTTTCGATTGCAAGACCGGGGTGGCAAGGGCCACGACGCGTTGGTGGCCGCGCGCAATCAACTGCTTGGCTTGGCTTTGAAGAGCCCCGTGTTGTCGCAAATCCGTCCTGATGGCTTGGAAGATGCGCCGCAATTGCAAATCGACATTGACCGCGACAAAGCCAATGCCTTAGGCGTGAACTTTGATGCCATCAACACCGTCATTTCAACCGCCTTGGGCTCGGCCTACATCAACGATTTTCCGAATCAGGGCCGTTTGCAGCGTGTGGTGGTGCAGGCTGACACATCGGCTCGCATGCAACCGTATGAGTTGATGCGCCTGACGGTACCCAATTCGCAAGGCAAACCGGTGCCCCTGTCGGCATTCGCCAGCACGCACTGGATCAAGGGAGCCATGCAGACCGTGCGTTACAACGGTTACCCGGCCATGCGCATCGGGGGCTCAGCTGCGCCAGGTTACAGCTCCGGCGCGGCCATGGATGAAATGGAACGACTCATGACCCAACTGCCTGAAGGCTTTGCTTTTGAGTGGACGGGGCAATCGCGTGAAGAGAAACTGGCTGGATCGCAGGCCGTCATTTTGTATGGCTTTGCCGTACTTGCCGTGTTCTTGTGTTTAGCAGCTTTGTATGAGAGCTGGTCTATCCCCCTGTCGGTGATATTGGTGGTGCCCTTGGGTGTGTTGGGCGTGGTGTTGGCCACCTGGATGCGCAGCTATGCCAACGATGTGTACTTCCAAGTTGGATTGATCACCATCATTGGCCTGTCTGCCAAAAATGCTATTTTGATCATTGAGTTTGCCAAAGACTTGCACGCGCAGGGACACAGCTTGGTGGATGCCGCACTGGCTGCTGCACACATGCGGTTTCGCCCCATCTTGATGACCTCCATGGCGTTCATGTTAGGTGTACTCCCCTTGGCCATAGCCAGCGGGGCGGGCTCTGCCAGCCAACGTGCGATTGGTACGGGTGTCATCGGTGGAAGTTTGTTGGGCACAGTTTTGGCAGTGTTTTTTGTACCCGTGTTTTTCGTGGTGGTGCGCAGCATCTTCAAAGGCAGCGAGCGTCAACACCGGTTCGATGCCGAGCATGGCCATCAAATTGGAGTCGACAAGCATGAGTGATCTGACCAAGAGAGGCCTGCCTCACCTTTTACGGGCCAGCTGTGCCATCGCGCTTTGGGGCTTGACGGGGTGTAGCCTGATTCCCCACTACGAGCGACCTGAAGCTCCCGTGCCAGCTCAATTTGCCGATAGCACCGCCCCTGCATTGATCGGCTCAAGTGCGGCGGCGACAGACATCGCATGGCAAGATTTTTTCAAAGATGCGCGACTCAAGCGTTTGATTGAGCTGGCCTTGATCAACAACCGCGACTTGCGCATAGCCGTTCTTAACATTGAACAAACACGAGCTTTATGGCAAATCAAGCGCGCCGATGAATTACCCAGTGTCAGCGCAGGGGTCAACGGCTCACGATTGCCCAATGCACAAGGGACCATCACAAGCACCTACACCGCCGGCTTGAGCGTGACATCTTACGAAGTCGATGTGTGGGGGCGTGTGCGCGCCCTCAGTCAGTCGGCCCAGGCCCAGTTCTTGGCCACCGAAGAGGCTCGCAAAACGGTGCACATTGCCTTGGTGGCCTCCGTTGCCAATGCCTATTTGAACTTGTTGGCCGATGACGCTTTGCTGCAGATAGCGCGTGAGACGGTGGCATCTCGACAAACTTCGCTGCAACTGACCCAACTCAAGTTCGACCACCAAGCGGCATCTCAACTCGAGCTGAGCTTGGCTCAGTCTTTGTTGGAGGGCGCCAAAGTCAACTTGGCGCAATTTACCCGCCAGCGCGCACAAGACCAAAATGCCTTGGTTTTGCTGCTGGGTCAATCGCTCCCCCCCGACTTGCCAGCTGGACTGCCCCTGTCACAGTGGGCTTTGCTGCCCGACTTACCCGCAGGCACTCCAGCAGAGTTGCTACTTCGCCGCCCAGATGTTCGCCAAGCTGAAGAGCTGCTGCGGGCCAACAATGCCAACATTGGTGCTGCCCGTGCTGCATTTTTTCCGCGCATCAGTTTGACCGGCAGCGCGGGCTTGGTGAGTGGAGACATGAAGGCCTTGTTCAACATCGGCATCGCGGCATGGTCCTTTACGCCACAGATACTTTTGCCGATTTTTGACGCATCTCGCAACCAAGCCAATTTAGATGCCGCAAAAATTGGCCGCGACATTGCGTTAGCGCAGTACGAAAAAACCATTCAAGTCGGATTTCGCGAGGTCTCTGATGCTTTGATTGCGCGCGATACATACGAGCGCCAAGTTCAGGCGCAAAACGCCCAACTCGAGGCTGAGCGCACACGCTTGCAACTCACCGACCTGCGCTACACCCAGGGCGCCTCCAATGCCTTGGAGTTGCTCGATGCCAAACGAGCCCTGTTTGCCACCGAACAAGCCGCTGTGTTGGCACAAGCCCAGCAGGTACAAAGTTTGGTCAACCTCTACAAAGTTTTGGGAGGCGGTTGGGCGGCAAAATAAGGACATGACCGAAGTCTTGTTTGTTGTCTATTTCGTGGTCTTATTGACGACCCTGGTTGTCAAAACCCCGACCGTTAAAGGCCCGTGGCTTTTTTTATTGCGCGCCTTCTTTCCTAACTGGAAGTTCTTTCATGCGGTGGGCCATGTGCCCCAATTGTTCGCGCGAGCAGCGACGCTCAGCCAAGCTGGTCACAGCGAGTGGTCGGATTGGGCGTTGATTTACCCACGTCGTGCCCGACACTGGTTTCATTTGCTGCACAACCCCGACACCAATTTAGGACTGGCTCAACAAAATTTGGTGGACCACTTTTGGGCCGATCTGTATGACTTGCCAGACGGCGCCGATCCACGTGCGCTGGTGACATACACCATGGTGTCACGCTTGGCACAACAAGTCATGCGCGCGCAGCACCCCGAAATGCACCAATTCCAGTTTGAGTTGCGTATGGTCTTGTCAGACCGCACCCAGGTGATAGATAGCCAAGTGATGATGACCGCACCGGTGGCGCCATGCTGATTGATATGCCTATGGTGCTGGCTATTCGGGCCCTCGAAATCCTGTTTGCCCTTAGCCTGGCCATTCAGACGTTGGAGTTTTTGCGCATGGGCTCCGCCACCGCCAACGATGGCCTGTGGTCATGGGCACTGCAACGTGCAGACATTCCACAAGGTGGAATGCGGCGGGTGCTTGACGGTGTGTTTTCACCTGCATTGCATCGCTTGCATCTGTGTTTGCGTTTGGTTGCAGCGATTTGGTTGGGGTTGTCTGGCAGCTCGCTGGGCTTGGTGGTGGGCCTTTTTACCAGCAACGTTTTGGTGTTGATCCGCTGGCGAGGGGCGTTCAATGGCGGCAGCGACTTTTTGACGTTGGTGGTGTTGACGGGTTTGCTGATCGCGCAAGTCCTGGGTGCTTGGGGTGATGTGGTTTTAGGGTGGCAAGCTGGACTGTGGTACATCAGCATCCAAGCCATCACGTCCTACTTCATGTCGGGATGGGTCAAAATGCTGCGGCCCGAATGGCGCAGCGGGGCAGCCATGACCATTTTTTTGAACGCCGCCATTTACGGCCCTTTGTCACCCCGCCATCCGTTGCGCAACCGTGGCTTGGCCCTGTTGGGGGCATGGAGCTTCATTGTTTGGGAATGTTGCGCCCCATTGGCCTTGTTCAGCCTCAAGCTCGCTGCGCTGTTTTGTGGCGTGGCAGCGATATTTCACTTGTTGGTATTTTGGTTCTTTGGTTTGAATCGCTTTTTTTGGGCGTGGTTGGCCTCGTTTCCGGCCATCCTATGGTGTGCAGCGCAGTTTCAGTGAAGCGTACTCTCGAGTTGCTCCATCGACTCGGTCAACTCTAACCAACGCAACTCCAAGGCGGCTAATTCGTCTTCAACGGTTTTGAGGCGCTTGCCTGCTTCGGCAATCTCAGCTGGGGCAAGCGTGCCGGCCAGTTTGTCATGCAGCAGCTGCTTTTCGAGCTCCAAAGTGGCCATGGTTTTTTCGATACCGTCCTGCTCTTTTTTCAGAGGACGTTTTTTCTCATTGATCTCTTTGCGCTGCTGTGCATCGTCTTTGCGTTGGTCGCGCGAGACGATCGGTGCTTTGGCCTGCGAAGGGGGCGCAGGTGATGCCACTGGGGCAGATACGGCCACAGATACAGGCGCTTTTGCTGCCAAGTTGGCAGCGGCTGTGGCCTCGGCGCGCAAGCGCTTGGCTTCCTCCAGCAAGTAGCGCTGGTAGTCGTCCAAGTCGCCATCAAACGGGGCCACGCCACCGCGTGACACCATCCAGAACTCGTCACACACGGCACGCAACAAGGCTCGGTCGTGGCTGACCAACATGACCGTGCCTTCGAACTCGTTGAGCGCCATGCTCAGGGCTTCGCGGGTGGCCAAGTCCAAGTGGTTGGTCGGCTCATCCATCAGCAGCAGGTTGGGGCGTTGCCACACCAACATGCACAGCACCAAGCGGGCTTTCTCGCCACCGCTCATGCTGCCCACGGCTTGCTTGACCATGTCACCACTGAAATTGAATTGCCCCAAAAAGCTGCGCAGATCTTGTTCACGGGTGGCCTGTCCAGCAATTTTTCCTTCACTGGTGAGCTTCTTGACCAAATCAATCATGTGTTGCAAAGGCGTGTCTGCGGGGCGCAGCACATCGAGCTCTTGTTGTGCAAAGTAGCCAATGTTGAGGCCTTTGCCCTCGGTCACTTCACCGCCCAGAGCAGCCAAGTCGCGCGCAATGGTTTTGACCAAGGTCGATTTACCCTGACCGTTGGCGCCCAAGATGCCAATGCGTTGCCCCGCCAGCACCGAGCGACTGACGTTTTGAACAATCACGGTCGGCGGTGTGCCCGCTGGCGCACCCTCGGGCGCTGGGTAGCCAAAGCTCACCCCTTGCATGGACAGCATGGGGTTGGGCAGGTTGGCGGGTTCTTTGAATTCAAAGTTGAAGTCCGCATCGGCCAACAGCGGTGCAATCTTCTCCATGCGGTCCAGGGCTTTGACCCGGCTTTGTGCTTGCTTGGCTTTGCTGGCCTTGGCCTTGAAGCGCGCAATGAACTTTTGCAAGTGGGCAATCTTGTCTTGCTGTTTCGCAAACGCGTTTTGCTGCAACTCCATTTGTTCAGCACGCATGTCTTCGAACTTGCTGTAATTGCCACCGTAGCGCACCAGCTTGGCCGCATCGATGTGCAAGGTCACATTGGTCACCGCGTCCAAGAACTCACGGTCGTGGCTGATCACCACCATCGTGCCTTCGTAGCGCTTGAGCCAAGCTTCGAGCCACACCAAAGCGTCCAAGTCCAAGTGGTTGGTGGGTTCGTCGAGCAACAGCAAATCACTCGGACACATCAAAGCACGCGCGAGTTGCAAGCGCATGCGCCACCCCCCCGAAAAGCTGTTGACCGGGTTGTTCAATTCCGTGGTTTTAAAACCCAGGCCTAAGATCAAGGCTTGCGCGCGCGAGGCGGCGTCGTGCTCACCGGCGTCGTACATCGCCATGTAGGCATGTCCCATGCGGTCACCGTCTCCTGAGGCTTCGGCTGCGGCCACTTCGATGCGTGCATCGGTGAGCACGGTGTCGCCTTCAATCACAAACTCGGTGGCGCTTTGGTCTGTCTCGGGCATGTCTTGGGCCACCTGGCCCATACGCCACTGGCTGGGGATGTAGTACTCGCCCGCATCTTCGTGCAAGCCACCATTGAGCAAAGCAAATAGCGAGGACTTGCCCGCACCGTTGCGCCCCACCAAGCCCACTTTTTCTCCGGGATTGAGGGTGACCGAGGCACTGTCAAGTAACACCTTGGCACTGCGGCGCAAGGTGACATTTTTCAAAGTAATCATTGGGGGAGAGCGCCTTGCGTTAACGCGGTGTGTGTAAGGAGTAAGACCTGGTCGTCACCAGCACTGGTCGATAGCCACACGACATCTAAATGGGGAAAGGCTGCTTCAAAGTGATCGCGTTCATGACCAATTTCAAGCACCAAAACAGCGTGTTCGCTCATGTGTGCGGGCGCATCGCGCAGCAGTTGACGGATGAAGTCCATCCCATCACCCCCGCCTGCCAACGCCAGCTCAGGCTCTGCTTTGAACTCGGCGGGCAGCTCAGACATGCTGTGCGCGTTCACATAAGGGGGGTTGCACAAAATGAGGTCGAACAAGCCCTCGGCTTGTTGCAGGCCATCGGACTCGGCCAGTGTCATGCGGGTTTGCAGGCCATGCCGTTCGATGTTGATGCGCGCCACGTCCAGCGCGTCGGGGGAAATATCCAAGCCTTCAACCGTGATGTCTGGGAAGGCCAGGGCGGCCAAGATGCCTAGGCTGCCGTTACCCGTACACAGGTCGAGCACGCGCTGTGTGTGAGGAGCCAGCCAAGGGTCGATGCTGCCCTGGGCCAACACTTCGGCAATCAGTGAGCGCGGCACGATGGCGCGTTCATCGATGTAAAACGACACACCTTGCAACCATGCTTCTTGCGTGAGGTAGGCCGCTGGTTGGCGCGAGTCAATGCGCTGTTGAATGAAGGTTTGCACTTCGCTTATTTGAGTCGCTGTGAGTGCACGGTTGTGCTTCTCGTCTGAAGTGTCGGTGTCAAGAGGCAAACCGAGTCGCCACAACACCAACCAAGCAGCTTCGTCGGCAGCGTTGGTGGTGCCTTGGCCGAAAGAGACGTCGGCTTGTGTGAGTTGCTTGGCAGACTCAGCAATGATTTGCATTAAGTTCATGGACAAAAATTTCACTCAACCGTGGTGTGTGGCCTGACCAGCACAAGGCATCGGCACAAACATGGATGCCTGTCCCCCCTTGTGTCTGAATCCATTTGCACAGATAAAAATTGACGTACACAAGTAACGGATGAGACTGTTTTCAGTGCTCATGCTGTCGTTGGCAATGCCAATGAATACACGAACGCGGTGATCTGGAGACAGAAACGACAACTCATCAGCTGTTCAGCTGATGCAGCTGCTCCAGCGCGCGGCGGTAAATGTTTTTCAAAGGCTCGATGTCAGCCACGGCCACGCATTCATCGATCTTGTGGATGGTGGCATTGCAAGGGCCCAGTTCAATCACCTGTGGGCACACCTGGGCAATGAAGCGACCATCGCTGGTGCCACCCGTGGTGGAGAGTTCAGTCTCGATGCCGGTTTCGTCCCGAATGGCGGTTTGCACAGCCCCCACCAAGTCCCCCGGTGGGGTGAGAAAGGGCAAGCCACTGATGGCCCAGCTCAATGTGTACTGCAAGCCATGTTGGTCCAGCACGGAGCACAGACGCCGCTGTAGCTGCTCGGGCGTGGACTCGGTGCAAAAGCGAAAATTAAAGTCGACCACGCAAGTACCAGGTATCACGTTGCTCGCGCCCGTGCCTGCATGGATGTTGCTCACTTGCCAACTGGTGGGTGGAAAAAAGGCGTTGCCTTGGTCCCATTCGATCGCCACTAAATCGGCCAAAGCAGGGGCGAGAGCATGGATGGGGTTGTTGGCCAGCTGTGGGTAGGCGATATGGCCTTGCACACCTTGGACCGTGAGCTTGCCGCTCATGCTGCCGCGACGTCCATTTTTGATCATGTCACCGGTGCGTTGCACCGAGGTGGGTTCACCCACGATGCACCAGTCCAACTTTTCGCCACGGGCTTTTAAGGCCTCGCAGACCTTGATCGTGCCATCCAGGGCGGGGCCTTCCTCATCGCTGGTGAGCAAGAAAGCAATGTTGATGCTGGCTTGAGCTTGGGAGGAGACAAACTCTTCGCAGGCCACCACCATGGCAGCCAGCGACGTCTTCATGTCACTGCTGCCACGCCCGTAGAGCATGGCATTTCTGTGGGTAGGAGTGAAAGGGTCGCTGGACCACTTGTCAATGGGGCCGGTAGGCACCACATCGGTATGGCCTGCAAACACCAGAGTTTTGGCTTGTGGGTGAGCACTGCGACGAATGGCCCACAGGTTGCTGACCCGAAAACTCTCGGGCCCACTGTCAAGACGCTCACACGAAAACCCCAAGGGATTGAGCCAAGAAGCAATCAGGTCCAGACAGCCCGCGTCCTCGGGGGTGACCGAGGGGCGCGAGATGAGTTGTTCAGTGAGTTGCAGCGTGCGAGACATCGAGGGATTGGTGCTTGAAAGCGCTCAGTCGCGCAATAAGTCATTGATGCTGGTCTTGGAGCGTGTTTGGGCATCCACGCGCTTGACCACGATGGCGGCATACATGCTGTAGGGAGCGCCGTTGGCCGCTGTCTTGGGCAGGTTGCCGCTGACCACTACCGAACCACTGGCCACACGACCGTAGCTGATTTCGCCTGTGGCGCGGTCAAAAATTGGTGTGCTTTGGCCAATGAATACGCCCATGCCCAGGACCGAGTTTTCTTCGATGATGACGCCTTCCACCACCTCCGAGCGCGCGCCGATAAAGCAGTTGTCTTCAATGATGGTGGGGTTCGCTTGGAGGGGTTCCAGCACACCACCAATGCCCACGCCGCCCGACAGGTGAACGTTCTTGCCGATTTGCGCACAAGAACCCACGGTGGCCCAGGTGTCGACCATGGTGCCTGAGTCCACATAGGCGCCAATGTTCACGTAAGAGGGCATCAAAATGGCGCCCGATGCGATGAAGCTGCCGCGACGCGCCACAGCAGGTGGCACGACGCGCACGCCCGCGGCCTTCATCTCTTCATCGCTGAGGTGAGAGAACTTCGTTTTGACTTTGTCGTAAAACCCAAGTTCACCCGCTTTGATGATCTCGTTGTCGTTGAGACGAAAGCTCAACAACACGGCTTTTTTGAGCCATTGGTGTGTGGTCCATTGGCCCACGCCATCACGGCTGGCCACGCGCAAGCGCCCCGCGTTGAGTTCGGCAATCACGTGCTCGACCGCTTCGCGCACTTCATGGGTGGCATTGGTGGCGTTGATGTTGGCGCGGTTGTCCCACGCGTTGTCGATGATGTGTTGGATTTGGTGTTGAGCCATGGTTGTCTTCTCTGAAAGGGGTTAGGGGTTGGAATGTCGAATAAACGCCACAATGCGTTGCGCCGCTTCCAGGCATTCGGCGGTTTCGGCCACCAGGGCCATGCGGATTCGCCCGGCGCCGGGGTTAAAGCCCTTGGCTTGCCCCATGAAGTCTCCTTCACGCGCCAAGTAGCTGCCCGGCAAAACGGTGACATTGTATTGAGCCAGCAAATCCCGTGCGAAGGCCACGTCATCTCCATCGGGTACGGCTGCCCACAAATAAAATCCCGCATCGGGCAAGCGCACATCCATGACCTCAGCCAATAAAGGGGTGACGGCTGCAAATTTGTCGCGGTACATGGCCCGGTTGGCCACCACGTGAGCCTCATCATTCCAGGCTGCCACGCTCGCGGCTTGCACCATCCCACTCATGGCACTGCCGTGGTAAGTGCGATACAACAAAAACTGTTTCAAAATGGCTGCATCGCCCGCCACAAAACCGCTGCGCATGCCAGGCACATTGCTGCGTTTGGACAAACTGGTGAAGGCCACCAGATTTTTAAAATCTCGACGCCCCAATTTGAGGGCAGCCTCGAGCCCGCCCAATGGCGGTTCGTCGCGAAAATAAATCTCGCTGTAACACTCATCGCTGGCAATCACAAAACCGTATCGATCACTCAGGGCAAAGAGTTTTTCCCAGTCCGACAAGGGCATGACAGCCCCTGTGGGATTACCGGGCGAACAGACAAATAGCAGTTGCGTGTTGGCCCACACACTGTCGGGCACGCTGTCCCAGTTGACGTTGAAATTAAGGGCAGGGTCGCTGGGTGCGTAATAAGGTGTTGCGCCCGCCAGCAAGGCTGCGCCTTCATAGATTTGATAAAAGGGATTGGGGCAAACCACCGTGGGTGCTTGACGTGTGGGGTCAATCACGGTTTGAGCAAATGCAAACAGGGCTTCGCGCGACCCGTTCACAGGCAACACTTGGTTGGTGGCGTTGAGAGTGACGCCGTAGCGTCGTTGCATCCACCCGGCACAAGCCTCTCGCAAGGCCGCCAGGCCAGCGGTGGCCGGATACGCTGCCAAGGCTTGGGTGGCCAGGGCCAAAGCATCCAACACCAAATGCGGCGTGGCATGGCGGGGCTCGCCGATGCCAAGGCTGATGGGGGTGAAGGCCGGGTTGGGTTGGATGGGGGCAAACAACTCTTTCAGCCGCTCAAAAGGGTAGGGCTGGAGGCGAGAAAGCAAGGGATTCATGGCTGCTATTATCTCAGCCCCGCCTATGAACAACCTCACCCCAACCCCTTTTATCTGGCTTGATTTGAGCGGAGCCAAAGAATTTGCAGCCGATGAAGGCCAAATGCGCGAATTGATGGCGACTTTTGAACAAAGTCTGACTCAGGAGGTCGCCAGCATCCAGGCGAACTTGACCGCCAACGAGGGCTCCAAAGTGGAGCTCTCGTTGCACGCGCTCAAAGGGTTCATGTCCTTGTTTTCAGCCCCCGCTTTGGCCCAAGCTGTCGCGCAGCTTTACCAAAACAGTCGCGAGCAGCCCTTGCAAGCCACACGCGAAGGTTTTCAATCGATCTTGCCTAATTTAGAGGCACTCCTGGGCGAGGTTCGCATCTGGTCCAGCCGTTTATGATCACCCCTCTCCCTCAAGAGGTCTTTCGGTGCGTCTGAATTCCATCAAGTTATCGGGTTTCAAATCTTTCGCGGAACCCACCAATTTTCTGCTCCCCGGCCAGTTGGTCGGTGTGGTGGGTCCCAACGGCTGCGGCAAATCCAACATCATGGACGCCGTGAGTTGGGTGCTGGGCGAGAGCCGTGCCAGTGAGCTGCGTGGTGAGTCCATGCAAGACGTCATCTTCAATGGCACGACCACCCGCAAAGCTGCCAGCCGCTCCAGCGTGGAATTGGTCTTTGACAACGCAGATCACCGTGCAGGCGGACAGTGGAGTCAGTTTGCTGAGATCGCGGTCAAGCGCGTCTTGACTCGGGACGGCACCAGCAGTTACTACATCAACAACCAACCAGTGCGACGCCGTGACGTCCAAGACGTGTTTTTGGGCACAGGCTTGGGCCCACGTGCCTACGCCATCATTGGTCAGGGCACCATCAGTCGCATCATCGAGTCCAAGCCCGAAGAGTTGCGCTTGTTTCTGGAAGAGGCCGCAGGTGTATCCAAGTACAAAGAGCGTCGCCGTGAGACCGAAAACCGCCTGAGCGACACCCGCGAGAACCTCACTCGTGTCGAGGACATTCTGCGCGAGCTCAACGCCAACCTCGAAAAACTCGAAAAACAAGCCGAAGTAGCCAACCGCTACCACGCGCTGCAAGCCGATGTGACTTTGAAGCAGCACCAACTGTGGTTCTTGCGCCGCGCTGAAGCAGAAGCCGACCAAGTGGGCCTGAAAACCCAGGCTGACAAAGCGCTCAACGAGCTCGAATCGCGCATTGCTGATTTGAGGCACATCGAAGCGGACTTAGAAACCGTGCGCCAAGCACATTACGCGGCCGGTGACCACGTCAACCAAGCCCAAGGGGCTTTGTACGAAGCCAGCGCGGAAGTAGGGCGCTTGGAAGCGGAAATCCGCTTCGTGGTGGAGGGGCGCCAACGCGCCGAAGCACGCTTGGTGCAAATCAAAGAGCAAACAGCGCACTGGTCCCAACAACGGGAGCAAGCGCAGCAAGAAATCGAGACCTTGGCAGAACAAGCTTTGAACGGCGAAGAGCAAGCCATGCTCTTGGCCGCGCAGGTGGAAGAGCAAGCCATGCAACTTCCCGAGTTGGAAGAGGCTTTGCGCACCGCTCAGCAGCGCAGCAACGAGCAACGTGGCAGCGTGGTGCAGGTGCAGCAGCAAATTCAGGTCTTGGCGGCGGACCAGCGCAACATCGAAGAACAATCGCGCGCCCTCAACGCCCGCCACGAGCGTTTGAGTGCCGATCGCAATGCATTGGCTGCTCCTGATGAAACCCGTCTCAACAACTTGCAAGCTCAGCTTCAAGAGGCGCAAGCTCAGGCCGATGTGACCGCAGCGCAACTCCAGGAGCTTCAATCCAGCGTGCCCCAGTTGGATGAGGCACGCCGGCAAGCCCAACAAGCAGTGAACGTCGAACAAACCAAGCAAGCTGATATCTCGGCCCGTCTGGAAGCCCTCAAAGCACTGCAAGAAAAAGTGCAAACCAACGACAAGCTCAAGCCTTGGCTGTCCAAGCACGGCTTGGATAGCCTGCAAGCGCTTTGGAGCCGTATCCATATCGACACGGGTTGGGAAAACGCGTTGGAAAGCGCCTTGCGCGAACGCATGGCCTCGCTTGAAGTTAGCCGATTGGACATGGTGCGCTCCTTTAGCAACGACGCGCCGCCCGCCAAACTGGCCTTCTACACCCCACCATTGGCGGGTGTGCCCGAAGGTGCTGCGTCTTTGCCTCGTTTGTCTGATCTGCTGCGCCTCAACGACGCGGGTCAAAAAGCGCTGTTGAGCGATTGGCTCACAGGTTGTTTCACGGCCCCCAATCTGGAAGAAGCCTTGGCCAAGCGCGCCAGCTTACAACCCGGTCAGGTGATCTATGTGCCCTCTGGCCATGCGATCAGTGCCCACAGCGTGAGCTTTTATGCCCAAGACAGCGAACAATCGGGCTTGTTGGCGCGTGCACAAGAAATTGAAAACCTCGACAAAAGCACCAAGGCCCAAGCACTGATCAGTGATGAAGCCCGCCACGCCCTGGTGCGTGCCGAAGCCTCTTACAGCGATGCTTCGCAGCGCTTGGTGAGCATTCGCAACGAAGCCTCGGCCGCACAGACCCATGCCCATGCCCTGCAAGTAGAGACCCTGCGTTTGACGCAACTGGCTGAACAAACCCGTGCCCGCAGCGAGCAAATCAGCGCTGACTTGGCTGAGGTCCAAGCCCAACTGAGCGATTTGCAAGAGCGCCGCATGGACGCCGAAGCACGGTTTGAAGAACTCGACATGCAATTGGCCGATAGCCAAGAACGCCATGCCCAGTTAGACGAAGCTGTCATTCAGGCCGAACGCCGCTTGAACGACAGCCGAGAACAACAACGCAGTTTGGAACGCCAGGCCCAAGAAGCCCAGTTCACCCAGCGCAGCTTGGCCACCCGCGAGGCCGAGCTCAAGCGCCTCATTGACACGGCCACCCAACAAGCAGCCAACGTGGCGGTGGAAGAACAACGCGTGCAAGAGGACCTCACACGCTTGACGGATGCCGCTGCACAAGCGGGTCTACAAAATGCGTTGAACATCAAGCTCGAGCGCGAAGCCGTCTTGGGTGCCAAACGCAGTGAATACGACGACTTGACCGCCAAACTGCGTGCCAGTGATGAGCGTCGCTTACAGCTCGAGCGTGAGCTTGACCCTTTGCGCCAACGCATCACTGACTTCCAACTCAAAGAACAAGCAGCCCGCTTGGGGCTGGAGCAATACACCCAATTGCTGGCCGATGCGCAGGCCGATTTGGAGGCCGTCGCCGCTTCCATCGAACTCAACCATGTGCGTTTGGGGGGCTTGCAATCTGAGATCGACCGCCTGCAGCGTGAGGTAGTTGCCTTGGGCGCGGTCAACTTGGCTGCTTTGGATGAGTTGGCCACAGCCACCGAGCGCAAGACCTTCTTGGATTCCCAGTCAGCTGACTTGAATGAGGCGATGAACACCCTGGAGGACGCGATCCGAAAGATTGACGGCGAAACCCGCGAACTTCTGGGCGGCACCTTCAAGATCGTCAACGAGCACTTTGGCAAGATGTTCCCTGAGTTGTTCGGTGGGGGCAATGCACGCTTGGTGATGACGGGTGAAGAAATTTTGGATTCGGGCGTGCAAGTGATGGCGCAGCCACCCGGCAAGAAAAACCAGACCATTCACTTGTTGTCAGGCGGAGAAAAAGCGCTCACCGCGATTGCCCTGGTGTTTGCCATTTTTCAGCTCAATCCAGCACCGTTTTGCTTGCTCGATGAGGTGGACGCACCGCTGGATGACGCCAACACCGAGCGCTACGCCAAACTCGTCTCGAGCATGTCCAAAGAGACCCAGTTCCTGTTTATTTCACATAACAAAATTGCCATGGAAATGGCAGAACAACTCATCGGTGTGACCATGCAAGAACAAGGCGTGTCTCGCATCGTGGCCGTTGACATGGAGTCGGCCGTGTCCATGGTCGAAGCCGCTTGACATCAAAGTAACCCATGAGCAGTTTACAAATTGGTTTAGCCATCGCAGGAGGCGTGGTCTTGGCAGGTGTGGTGGCTCACAGCACCTGGACTTCACGCAAAAACAAACCACGCCAGGCGCAGCCCTTGGTCGAGCAGGAGCCCCAAACCTCCCCGCATGCAGGTCCGGCGCATCAACCCCAAGAACCCATCTTTGACGACATCCAGCACGACGGGCAAGCGCCGGTTCAAGCGTTGTCGCCATCGCACAGTGACGATCCGGTGGCGGACATGGCGCGCGTGATGATGCAACAAGCGACTCAGCATGCCCAACGTGTGCCAGACCAAGAGGAGTTGCAGCGTCTGGCCGCGGAAAAAGCCGCAGACCGTGCAGCCGATGCCAAGGTGAACGCACAGCGTGCCTTGCAGCACACGGCAGAAAGCCATGACCATGGCTTGGCACCCATGATTGCCAAGGTCATGGACGACGCCACATCCATGGCTTTACCGCTTGAAAAACGCCCCAGTCTGGATGCGCTCATTGATGTGTTGGCTGCAGTTGAAATTGACAGCCCCATCTCGGGTGAAGCCGCGCTGGCAGCGTTGCCCCCCAGCCGACGTGTGGGCAACAAACTGTTCACCGTAGAGGGCTTGAATGCTGAGTCTGGTTTGTGGGAACAACCCCGACCCAACCAGCGCTACAGCGCATTCCAAGCTGGCGTTCAATTGGCCAACCGCATGGGCGCGCTCAACGAGATTGAGTTCTCTGAATTCGTGGTCAAAACCCAAAGTTTTGCAGATGCCATCAACGCAGCCCCCGAATTTCCAGACATGCTCGAAGAAGTGGCACGTGCACGTGAACTCGACAGCTTTGCAAGTGCCCACGATGCGCAACTGAGCTTCACCCTCAAAGCCACCAAGGCCGCTTGGAGTCCTGGCTATGTGCAACAAAACGCAGCGCGTTTGGGTTTCGTTGCAGGCGTTATTCCGGGGCGCATGGTGGTACCCGCACCTGCGGTGGGATTGCCACCTGTGTTGGGCTTGATGTTTGACACCCAAGCGGCCATGGCAGAAGACCCTGCGCAGTCTGCCATTCGCGAACTCACCTTGTCTTTGGACGTGCCTCAGGTGGATCGCCAAGAAGAGCCGTTTGCCCGTATGGTGCAAACGGCCCATGAGTTGGCCCGAGTGATGGACGGTACGGTGACTGACGACAACGGCCAGCGTTTGTCAGAAGCCGCTATTGGAGGCATTGCGCGCGATCTGCAGGCCTTGTATGACACACTGGATGCGCGTGACTTGTCGGCTGGATCGCCACAAGCTCGACGTTTGTTCAGTTAAGCCCGCTGTGGGCCCATGACGTCCTCCTCACCCGCTATCCGAGCCGAGCAACTGCGAGCACAGTTGCATCACCACGGCCATCTCTACTACGTGCTGGATGCTCCGACGATTCCTGACGCCGAATACGACCGCCTGTTCAAAGAACTGCAAGCGCTTGAGGCTGAAAACCCAGACTTGATCACGCCAGACTCGCCCACGCAACGCGTGGGCGGCCAACCCTTGGATGCCTTTGTCAGCGTGCGTCATGCCATGCCGATGCTGAGCATTCGCACTGAGACCGATACCCAGGCCTCTGGGGCCCAGGCATTTGACACACGCATTCGCAAAGAGCTCTCCCTCACCGAGTCAGACCCATGGGTGGACTATGTGGCGGAACTGAAGTTTGACGGCCTGGCCATGAGCCTGCGCTACGAACACGGAGTGTTGGTGCAAGCGGCCACACGAGGCGATGGCGAGATGGGCGAGGACGTGACTCAAAACATCCGCACCATTGGACAAATTCCACTCAAGCTGGTTAAACCACCAGCCGGTGATTCTTTATTTGATGCGTCCGCTTGGGCTGTGCCTGAGGTGCTAGAGGTTCGTGGTGAGGTCTACATGGCGCGGGCCGACTTTGAGGGCTTGAACGAGCGTCAACGTGCACGCATTGCGCAAGGCATGAAAGGGGAGAAGACCTTCGTCAACCCTCGCAATGCGGCGGCTGGTGCGGTGCGTCAACTCGATCCGTCCATTGCCGCCGAGAGACCTTTGAGCTTTTTCGCCTATGGGCTGGGTGAGGTTACACCCGAGGCTCAGGGTGGCCCCCGCTTTGACACTCACTACGAATTGTTGATGGCCCTGCGCCAATGGGGTTTTCCGGTAGCCGTTCAAACCAGCGTCGTGCAAGGTGCGCCAGGCCTGGTGGCGTTTCACCAGCGCATGGGGCAAGCGCGTGATGCGCTGCCATTTGACATCGATGGGGTGGTCTACAAAGTCAACCGCCTTGACTGGCAGCGCCAGCTGGGATTTGTCACGCGCGAGCCGCGTTGGGCCGTGGCGCACAAATACCCTGCGCAAGAGCAACTCACCACCGTGCAAGCGATTGAAGTGCAGGTGGGGCGTACCGGCAAACTCACCCCCGTGGCCAAGTTAGCTCCTGTGTTTGTGGGTGGCGTCACCGTGACCAATGCCACCTTGCACAACGAAACCGAAGCGCGACGCAAAGACGTGAGGGTGGGCGATACCGTGGTGGTTCGCCGCGCCGGTGACGTGATCCCGGAGGTGGTGTCTGTGTTGGCTGAAAAGCGCTTGTACGAAGCGCAAATTTTCACCATGCCCAATACCTGCCCGGTCTGTGGCAGCGCCGCTGTTCGTGAGCAAGATGAGGCCGATCACCGCTGCACCGGGGGGTTGTTTTGCAGCGCACAACGCAAACAAGCCATTTTGCACTTTGCCCATCGACGCGCGGTAGAAATTGAAGACCTGGGCGACAAACTGGTGGAGCAATTGGTCGATGCCGGGGTCGTCAACACATTGCCCGACCTCTACCGTTTGGGCTTCACTGCCTTGGCTTCTTTGGACCGTATGGCCGAGAAATCGGCTAACAATGTGCTCGCGAGCATTGAAAAATCCAAGCAAACCACGCTGGCGCGTTTTGTTTTTGGCTTGGGTATTCGCCACGTGGGCGAAGCCACAGCCAAAGAGTTGGCCCGACACTTTGGCACACTCGACGCCATCATGGATGCCACGCTTGATCAACTGCTGCAAGTCGCTGATGTGGGGCCCATCGTTGCGCAAAGCCTGCGCACCTTCTTTGACCAAGCGCACAACCGTGAAGTGGTGGAGCAATTGCGTGCCTGTGGCGTGCATTGGCAAGAAGGTCAACCCACTGCCGGGGCGAGTCTGCCACTGACTGGACAGACGTTTGTTTTGACAGGCACCTTGCCAACCCTCAGCCGAGACCAAGCCAAAGAGATGCTCGAAACCTTGGGGGCCAAAGTCGCAGGCAGCGTGAGCAAAAAAACCCACTGTGTGGTGGCGGGTGCCGAAGCGGGCAGCAAATTGGACAAAGCGAATGAGCTCGGCATCAAGGTGCTGGACGAGGCGGGCTTGTTGGCACTGTTTGCCCAACACGCGAATCAACGCAGCGACTCCAAGCCAACACCGCTTTGAGTGGCTGTGAGATCAGGAGAAGACACTTGGCAGTGCGCACAATTTTAAAAATGGGAGATGCACGTTTGTTACGCGTTGCCCAGCCCGTGACCCAATTCAACACAGCCCAACTGCACGCCTTGATCCAAGATCTGGAGGACACCATGCAGCACGCCGATGGAGCGGGCTTGGCCGCACCGCAAATTGGCGTGGATCTGCAGGTGGTGATGTTTGGCTCTGGCGAATTCAATCCACGCTACCCCGATGCTCCAGTGGTGCCGCGCACGGTATTGATCAACCCGGTGCTCACCCCCATAGGCGACGCGCAAGAAGATGGCTGGGAAGGCTGCTTATCGGTCCCCGGTCTGCGTGGCGTGGTTCCTCGCTTTGTGCACTTGCGATATCAAGGTTTTGACCTCCTGGGCCGACCCATTGAGCGCATCGTCGAGGGCTTTCATGCCCGCGTGGTGCAGCACGAGTGCGACCACCTCATGGGCGTGCTCTACCCGATGCGGGTGCGCGATTTTTCGCGATTTGGATTCACTGAGGTTTTGTTTCCTGGTCTCGACAGCGCCGACGACTGACAACCTTGCGCGGAAGAAAGCCTCTCGAGTAAGAGCGCAACTCTCTCAAGCCTGCTGCAAGGCGTCCAACAACTCGGTCTCAATCGCTAGCTGGGATTTGTTTTGTTGCAAGGCAGGGCCGTCGATCAAAAAGGTGTCCTCCACCCGTTCGCCCAAGGTGCTGACCTTGGCCAAGAACAAGTTGACCTTGTGGTTGGCCAAGACCCGCGCCACGCTGTAGAGCAGGCCCGCACGGTCGCTGGCTGAAATGCTGAGCAGCCATTTTTGGGCGCGCTCGTCGGGTTGCAGCGAAACGCGCGGGGCAATTGGAAAGCTCTTGACACGTCGAGACACGCGACCCCGGCTGGGTGCAGGCAGCGGGGCTGCCGCATCAATGATCTGGGCCAAGCCCGTCTCCACCATATTGATGAGATCGCGGTAGTGCTCTTGCAAGCGCGAGGCCACCACTTGAAAGGTGTCAATGGCATAGCCATTGCTGGCCGTATGAACCTTGGCATCCAAGATGTTGAAGCCAGCTTGGTCAAAGTAGCCACAGATGCGGGCAAATAAGTCCGCTTGGTCTGGGGAATAGACCATCACCTGCAGACCTTCGCCCACAGGTGAGAGGCGGGCACGTACCATCACACTGACAGATTTTTCTTGGAGTTTTGCTTGTGCCAGACTGCGTGAGAGTTGACGGGTGTGCCAAGCAATGTCAGAAGCATCGTGGCGCATGAAATAGCCCACATCCAAGGTGTCCCACAGCGTTTTGTGGGCTTCAAAAGGCAGGGCGTACAAAGCCAACATATGAAGCGCTTCGCGTTTACGTGCTTCCACTTCGGCGTCTGGGTCAGGCGCTCTTCCACCCAAGGCACGCAAGGTGTAGCGGTACAAGTCCTCCAACAGCTTGCTCTTCCAAGCGTTCCAGACCTTGGGGCTGGTGCCTCGGATATCGGCCACTGTCAGCAAGTAAAGTGCGGTGAGGTTACGTTCATTGCCAACTCGCTTGGCAAAGTTTTGGATCACCTCCGAATCGCTCAAATCTTGCTTTTGGGCGATGTGACTCATGGTGAGGTGTTCGGAGACTAAAAATTCCACCAAATCGGCATCGTCTTTGTCGATGCGATGGTCTTTGCAAAAACGCCGGACCTCGGCACGACCGAGCTGAGAGTGGTCACCCCCTCGGCCCTTGGCAATGTCATGGAACAAGGCCCCTGCATACAAGATCCAAGGTTTGTCCCAGCCTGCAGCGAGTTGCGAGCAAAAAGGGTACTCGTGGGCGTGTTCGGCCATGAAAAACCGCCTCACATTGCGCAAAACCATCAAGATGTGCTGGTCGACCGTGTAGACGTGAAAGAGGTCGTGCTGCATTTGGCCCACGATGCGGCGAAACACCCACAAATAACGACCCAACACCGAAGTCTGGTTCATCAAGCGCATGGCGTGCGTGATGCCCTCAGGGGCTTGCAAAATCTTCAAAAACGTGGCCCGGTTGACCGGGTCGGCACGAAAGGCTGCGTTCATCACGCTGCGCGCGTTGTAGAGTGCGCGCAAGGTGCGGGCAGACAGGCCTTTGATGCCCAGAGTGGATTCGTACAGCCAGAAAGTTTCCAAAATCGCATGGGGGTGGCGTAAGTACAAGTCGTCACTGGTGACTTCCAGCATCCCAGCGTTGTCAGCGAACCGTTCGTTGATGGGACGCAGCACCTGGGTGTCGCCATTGAGTCGTTCTTCGATGTTGAGGAGCAAGATTTGATTCAACTGGGTCACCGCTTTGGCGGCCCAGTAATACCGCTTCATCAGCGCTTCGCTGGCTGCTCTCGCGTCCAAAGAGCCGTCCTCATTCAAGCCCAGCCCAATGCTTTGAGCCACCGCGTGTTGCAAGTCAAACACCAGTCGATCTTCGCGTCGCTTGGCCGCCATGTGCAAGCGGGTGCGAATGAGCGCCAAGGTATCTTCATTGCGTTGCATCTGGCGGGCCTCCAGAGGGGTCGCCAAGCCCGATTGGGCCAACGCGCGCCAACTGCTGCCAAAGCCCGCGGCTCTAGCCACCCACAAAATCACTTGCAGATCGCGCAAGCCACCAGGAGACTCTTTGCAATTGGGCTCAAGGGAATAGGGCGTGTTTTCAAACTTGGTATGCCGCTGGCGCAACTCCAGGGTCTTGGCCACAAAGAAGGCCTTGGGGTCCATGGCTGCATCAAAGCACTGCTGAAAATGCTCAAACAAGGCAGCATCACCCACCACCAAGCGCGCCTCGAGCAATGACGTTTGAACGGTGATATCAGCACCTGACTCTTGCACGCACTCGTTCACACTGCGAACGCTGGAGCCGATCTCCAAACCTGTGTCCCAGCAACTGCCAATGAAGGTCTCAATTTGGCTCTTGAGCTGGGTATCGCTGTCGGCTGAACGACCTTCGGGCAGCAGTACCAGCACATCCACATCCGAGCAGGGATAAAGCTCGCCGCGACCAAAGCCGCCCACCGCTACCAAGGCCAAGTCGTCAGCAAAGCCCGCGTTGCGCCAAAGTTCGACCAAGGTGCGGTCGGTCAAATGGCTTAAATTTTTCAAAACGCTGCGCACACCGCGTATGGCAGCTGGTCGCATGGACAGGGACTGCAGCAAGTCAGCCTTGTGCGTTCGGTAGCGCTGGGCCAAGGCGTTCATGGCACTGACCTTAGCAGCGTGTGGTGGTCACGAAATCGGGCAAGGCTGGGCTGCCTGCCGACAGGGTCAACACCTCAAACCCTGTTTCGGTGACCAAGACCGTGTGCTCCCATTGGGCCGACAAAGAGTGATCGCGCGTGACGATGGTCCAACCATCGCCCAGCTCTTTGATGTCTTTTCGGCCCGCGTTGATCATGGGCTCGATGGTAAAGGTCATACCGGCTTTGAGCTCTTCCCCTGTGCCTGGCTTGCCGTAGTGCAGGACCTGCGGCTCTTCGTGGAACACCTGGCCAATGCCATGTCCACAAAACTCTCGCACAACTGAAAAACCATGGCCCTCGGCAAAGCGTTGAATGGCAAAGCCAATGTCGCCCAAGCGCACGCCTGGCTTGACCTTGACAATGCCATGCCACATGGCCTCGTAGGTCAATTTGCACAAGCGTTTGGCCGCAATAGAGGACTCGCCCACCAAAAACATGCGGCTGGTGTCGCCGTGCCAGCCGTCTTTGATGACCGTGATGTCGATGTTGACGATGTCGGCTTTTTTAAGCGGTTTGTCGTTGGGGATGCCGTGGCAAACCTGGTGGTTGATAGAGGTGCAGATCGACTTGGGGTAA
Source organism: uncultured Burkholderiales bacterium (assembly GCA_903906635.1). Lineage (GTDB taxonomy): Bacteria > Pseudomonadota > Gammaproteobacteria > Burkholderiales > Burkholderiaceae_C > Limnohabitans. Next base: position 24,956 of record CAIVLE010000183.1, read on the forward strand.
GGGTTGGTGCCGCTGGGGTTGTAGTTCAACGGAGCCGGAATCGCCCCTTGCACCTGGGTGATGTAGTCATAAGCGAGTTTGTCCAACTGGTTGGTCGTCACTCCAGCCACCACATGGGGGGTGAGGAAATCCAGAACTTCGGAGGCCAGTTTGCCTGCGATACGCATGCCCTCAATACCTTGGGCGTCTTTGTAGGTGATCGTCATAAGGTAATTATCCCACTGGGGCTCGCCCCCCTGAAAGCTTGTCTTTTTAACGGCCTCCCAGGTCAGCGCACCCCCTGATTGTGTACAAAACGTCCGATCAAGGCACGTAAAATCAAACCCCTGTCGAACAGCCCCAGTCAGCGGCCCGGCACAACCCCAAGTCCCCGTCTTTTTCTCAAGGCCATCCGTGTCCCTGCACCTCAGCATTTTCGAAGGCGGCAACGCCCTCAGCGATTTCCGTATTCAACAACTCTTGCCTCGTCTGTGCGCGATTGCACCTCAGATCAAAGGTTTGAGTGCACGGTTTGTTCACCTGGCTGCCAGCGAGAAAGCATGGGATAGCAAGCAGCAGCAATTCCTCACGGCCTTGCTGACCTACGGTGAACCCGCACACCCCGAGCAAGACGGTGTCTCGCTGATCGTCACCCCCCGTTTTGGCACGGTCTCGCCCTGGGCGTCCAAAGCCACGGACATCGCGCACAACTGCGGCTTAGAGTTAAAGCGCATCGAGCGCATCACCGAATTTCGCATCCAACTCAATGACGGCTTGCTCAGCAAAGCCCGACTGACCCCTGAGCAACTGGCTCAGGTGGCCGATGTGTTGCACGACCGCATGACCGAGTCGGTCATGCGCTCCCGCGAAGAAGCGATGGGGTTGTTCACCGAACTCCAACCCGCTGCCATGGAACAAGTCGATGTGCTGTCCGGTGGGCGCGCAGCGCTAGAGGACGCCAACACGCGCTGGGGCCTGGCTCTGGCCGATGACGAGATGGCGTATTTGGTGACGTCTTTTGAGCAGCTCCAGCGCAACCCCACCGATGTGGAGTTGATGATGTTTGCCCAAGCTAACAGCGAACACTGTCGACACAAAATCTTCAATGCTGACTTCACCATCGACGGCGTCACCCAGCCGCACAGCCTCTTTGGCATGATTCGACACACCCACAAAACCCACCCGCAATACACCGTGGTGGCTTACTCAGACAACGCCTCCATCATGGAGGGCCATGCTGTGGAACGCTTTGTGGCCACGAACAACGGCATCGATTTGCCCCGTTATCACAAAGTTGACGCGACCCACCATGTGTTGATGAAGGTCGAAACGCACAACCACCCAACGGCCATCTCGCCCTACCCGGGAGCCTCCACAGGCAACGGAGGCGAAATTCGAGACGAAGGAGCCACTGGACGCGGCTCTAAGCCCAAAGCCGGCATGTCGGGCTTTACGGTCTCTAAGCTGTGGGACAGCCACTTGGGCCGCCCCTCACATATGGCCAGTGCGCTGCAGATCATGACCGAAGGACCACTGGGCGGCGCGGCCTTTAACAACGAGTTTGGTCGTCCCAACCTTTTGGGCTACTTTCGCGAATACGAACAAGAGGTGGCAGGCGTGACTCGTGGCTACCACAAGCCCATCATGATTGCTGGCGGTTTGGGGGTGATCGACAGCACACAAACCCACAAGATCGAATTTCCTGCGGGCACCTTGTTGATTCAGTTAGGTGGCCCCGGCATGCGCATTGGCATGGGCGGAGGCGCCGCCAGTTCTATGGCGAGCGGCACCAACGCGGCGCAACTGGACTTTGATTCTGTGCAACGCGGCAACCCCGAGATCGAGCGGCGGGCGCAAGAGGTGATCAACCATTGTTGGGCGCAGGGACAAAACAACCCCATCTTGGCTATTCACGACGTGGGGGCAGGGGGCTTGTCCAACGCATTTCCGGAGTTGACCAACGACGCTGGACGCGGTGCGCGTTTTGATTTGCGTGCGGTGCCCTTGGAAGAATCGGGTTTGGCCCCTAAAGAGATTTGGTCCAATGAGAGCCAAGAGCGTTACGTGCTGGCGATTGCGCCCGAGTCTCTGACGCAATTCAAAGCCTTTTGTGAACGTGAGCGCTGTCCTTTCGCCGTGGTGGGAGTGGCCACCCAAGAACGTCACCTCATCGTGGCCAACGAAGACGCTAAGCTCGCGCCAGAGAATTCTCTGGCGAGCGCCGATCGCGCCGTGGACATGCCCATGAACGTGTTGTTGGGCAAGCCCCCCAAGATGCTTCGCGACGTGCAACGCGTGCCTCGCGTGAGCCCCGCCATGGATTTGACTGGGGTGCAACTGCAAGACGCTGTGATCAAAGTCCTGAGCCACCCCACCGTGGCGAGTAAACGCTTTTTGGTCACCATCGGCGACCGAGCCGTGGGGGGACTGACCCACCGTGACCAAATGGTGGGGCCCTGGCAAGTGCCGGTGGCTGACTGCGCGGTGACTTTGGCCGACTACCAAGGGTTCAAAGGCGAAGCCATGAGCATGGGTGAACGCACGCCATTGGCGGCCTTGCAGGGCCCCGCGTCTGGGCGCATGGCCGTGGCTGAGGCCATCACCAATTTGCTGGCGGCCCCCATTGAGCTGCCTCGCGTCAAGCTCAGTGCCAACTGGATGGCCGCCTGTGGCGAGCCCGGAGAAGACGCTGCGCTCTACGACACGGTGCAAGCCGTGGGGCTGGAACTGTGTCCAGCCCTGGGCATCTCCATCCCCGTGGGCAAAGACAGTTTGTCCATGCGCACCCAATGGCGAGAAGGCGAGGTTACGAAAAAAGTGACCTCACCTGTGAGCCTGATCGTCAGCGCGTTTGCGTCCATCGCCGATGTGCGTGGCACGCTCACGCCCCAACTCAACGCCAACGAAGCAGACACCACCCTCGTTTTGGTGGACCTTGGCCGAGGGCAGCACCGAATGGCGGGCAGCATCTTGGGCCAAGTGCTGGGTCAAGCGGGCGACGCGGTGCCCGATCTGGACCACGCCCAAGACCTGGTGCAACTGGTCAGCGCGGTCAACGCGTTGCGCGCACAAGGAAAAATTTTGGCCTACCACGACCGCAGTGACGGCGGCTTGATGGCCTGCGCCTGTGAAATGGCCTTTGCGGGCCAAGTTGGCGTGGCGTTGAATGTGGATATGCTGATCACCCAGGGCGACGGCATCTCCGACAGCCGCGCAGAATACGGCGACACCAAAAATTGGACCGCTCAGGTCAGCGCACGGCGCGAAGAGTTGACGCTCAAGGCGCTGTTCAACGAGGAGCTGGGCGTGCTGCTGCAAGTGCGCACGTCCGAGCGCAACGAGGTCATGCAAACGCTGCGCGCTCATGGGCTTTCCAAACACAGCCACTTTGTGGGCAAGACGCGGCCCGCCTCGTCGGCCATCTCCAAAGGTCAAGGCGAGGTCAGTGTCTGGCGCGACGCCAAAGAGGTGTTCAGCGCCAAACTGGCTGACCTGCACCAGGTGTGGGACAGCGTGAGCTGGAAGATTTGCCAGCAACGCGACAACCCTGACTGTGCCCACGCCGAGCACGCCAGTGTGGGGGATCCGCTCAACCCGGGGATGCATGTGCATCTGCCAGCGGGAGCGTGCGACAACGTGGCAGCACCGTTCATCCACAGTGCCAAACCCAAGGTGGCCGTGCTGCGTGAGCAAGGTGTCAACTCGCACGTGGAGATGGCCTATGCCTTCACCGAGGCGGGGTTTGAGGCCTACGACGTGCATATGACCGACTTGCAAACTGGACGCGCCAAGCTGCAAGACTTCCAAGGCTTGGTGGCGTGTGGTGGCTTCAGTTACGGAGACACCTTGGGCGCAGGCATTGGGTGGGCACGTTCCATCACCTTCAACCCAGCTTTGTCCGAGCAGTTCCAGCAGTTCTTTGGCCGCAGCGACACCTTCGCATTGGGTGTGTGCAATGGCTGCCAAATGTTTGCTGAGTTAGCCGACATCATTCCGGGCACTGCGGCTTGGCCGCGCTTTACCACCAACCAGAGCGAACGTTTTGAAGCGCGTTTGTCGATGGTGGAGGTGTTGCCATCTCCCAGCGTGTTTTTGCAAGGCTTGGCGGGCGCGCGATTGCCCATTGCGGTGGCCCATGGTGAGGGCTATGCCAACTTCAGCCAACGCGGAGATGCGGCTCAGGTTTTAGCAGCCATGCGCTTTGTCGATAACTTCGGTTCAGCGACAGAAAGCTACCCCTTCAATCCCAATGGCAGCGCAGGCGGCTTGACCGCCGTGACCACTGCCGATGGCCGTTTCACCGCCATGATGCCCCACCCTGAGCGTGTGTTTCGCAACGTCCAAATGAGCTGGACCGACTTGGCTGTCACGGGGGGCATTGATGCGTTCAGCCCTTGGATGCGCATTTGGCAAAATGCACGCCGTTGGGTGGGTTGATGTTTAAGGGGGTCTTATGATGAAAAAAATCTTCCTATCTCTCATGCTCGTGTGCTGTTCGATGGGCCTCACGACAGCCCAAGCACAAACGCCGGCAACTGCTTACCCGTCTAAACCAATTCGGCTCATCGTTCCTTTTCCCCCGGGTGGCGGAACTGACATTTTGTCGCGCTTGGTCGCAACCAAATTGACCGAACAGCTCAAGTGGACCGTGATCGCCGATAACCGCGCAGGCGCAGGCGGCACCATTGGCATCACCGAAGCCGTCAAAGCCCCCCCCACAGGCTATGAGTGGGTGATGGGGCAAAAAGACAACTTGGTGATCGGGCCTTGGCTGTACAAAAATCTGCCCTGGGACCCGACACGAGATTTGGTGGCTGTGGCCCACATTGCATACACCCCGGTCGTGATCGCCACCAGTGCCAACTCCAAATTCAAAACCCTGGCCGATGTGGTGCTCGCTGCGCGTGCCGCTCCTGGCAAGGTCAGTTATGGCTCTCCGGGGAGTGGCACTTCAATCCACTTGGCGGCTGAATTGTTTGAAAAAGTCGCCAACATTGAGCTCAACCACATCCCCTACAAAGGTTCGAACCCTGCCATGATGGATGCGCTGGCGGGCAATGTCGATTTGTTGGTGTCTTCGGTGCCCTCGGCCATGGCTCAAATCAAGTCTGGCAAGTTGCGACCACTGGCTGTGACCTCCGCCAAGCGAAGCTCCACAATGCCTGATGTCCCCACAGTGGCCGAATCAGGATTCAAAGATTTCGATGTGAGCACTTGGTATGGTTTGCTGGCACCCACCGGTACACCCGCACAAGTGGTCAACCTCATCAATGCCGAAGTCAACAAGCTGTTGGCAAGTCAAGAGTTGCGTGAAGCTATCCATGCCCAGGGCGCGGAGCCTGAGGCGATGACGCCCGGTAAATTTTCTAATTTGCTCAAAACAGATTACGCCAAGTGGAAGAGCATCGTCGAGGCCTCAGGCGCCAAGATCGAATGAAGATCTTGGCTCACCGGGCGCTGGGTCGGGTCTTATAAAAGGTCATGGGTGTCTCGGCCATCTCGCGCACGCGCTGATTGAGCACTGTTTTTTTCATGTGGCCCACCACATGCATTTCGCAGGGTTTGCAGTCAAAGCGCAGGGTGAGTTTTTCGCTGCCGTTGATGAGCGTGAGTGGTTCTGCTTTCACCGTCCCCTGCACGCCAGTCACTCCCTTGGCTTGTTTGGGGCACAGGCTCATGCTGAATCGCACACAGTGCTTGGTGATCATCAAGCTGACGTCCCCCAGTTCCTCGTGGCTCTCGTACGCTGCGGCCACCATGCGTACGCCATGTTTGGCGTAAAAACCCCTGGCTTTGTCGTTGTAGACATTGGCCAGATAGGTCAGTGTGTCCTCGGGGTAGCTCACTGGCGGCTCTACAGGGCGGGAGCGGGCAGGGCGTTGATACGCGGACTCTCTCGCATTCTCTAAGCGTTGGATGGCTTCACGGCGCAGCGCATTGAGCGATGAAGCAGGCACAAACCAAGGCTGACTCAGGGTGATCTGAGTGTGGAGCACCGAAAAGAGGGACCCTCCAAACTTTCCTAAGTGTTCACGCAAATTGGCATCGTTACGCACTGCGTCTTTGGTCAGCGCCTTGTCACAGTTCAAGTCTGCTGTGGCACTGTGCCCATCTTCATCGGTCAAGGTGAGGGAGAAACCGTGCTCGTTGTCAGCAAACGCCAGCCACACACCGATGCGCCGTTCGCTCGATGTCTTGTCCAAGCCCCGAACCCAGTCCATGTCGCGGTTGCGGTTGAGGGTTGTGCCAGCACGCAAATCTTTAAAGCCCGAGATGGGGTCTTTGGGGAACACCCGCCACACGCCTTTTTTGGCCGTGGCCTCAGCGCGGTTGATTGCCACACCGACCAATTCTTTTTGAAGGTCGTAGTAGCACAGGCCATCGCCGTTGTGCAGGACGGCCGCTTTGTCAAACGGTTGTATTTCAATCCATTGCTTGCCGACTGTGAGGACTTCTCCCAAGGGGATGCCTGGATTTTTGGGAGAGTCAAAAGCCCCAATATCTTCTTGGCGTCCCTGCACAAAGTAGTCGGTGAATTCGCGGTTGAAGTTCTGGTTCGGGTCGGGTGTGAAAAACAGCGTGGTCTGCCCGCTTGAAGCTCGAGCCAAGGGCGCTCGGGTCGGGTCGGTTGAGTGCTCACGCGCTTGGAGCAATTCATCGATCAACACCCGGTAATGTGCGGTGATGTTTTTGACATAAGCCATGTCTTTGTAGCGGCCTTCAATTTTGAAGCTGCGCACGCCAGCATCGATGAGTGCCTCTAAGTTCTCGCTCTGGTTGTTGTCCTTCATGGACAGCACGTGCTTGTCGTGCGCAATGAAGCGACCTTGGCTGTCGGTCACGTGGTAAGGCAAACGGCAAGCTTGGCTGCAATCGCCTCGGTTGGCGCTACGACCTGTGTGGGCATGGCTGATGTAACACTGGCCGCTATAGGCCACGCACAAGGCCCCGTGCACAAAGAACTCTAGCTTGCATCGCTGGGGATCTAAGGCTTGATGGATCTCACGGATTTGCGGCAGGGTCAGCTCGCGCGCCAAGACGATTTGTGAGAAACCCACGTCTTGCAAAAAACGAGCTTTTTCAGGTGTTCGAATATCGGTCTGGGTGCTGGCGTGCAACTGAATCGGCGGCAAGTCAATTTCTAGCAGTCCCATATCTTGGACGATCAAGACATCGGCTCCCGCGTTGTAGACGTCCCAAGCCATTTGGCGAGCGCCTTCTAATTCATCATCTCGCAAGATGGTGTTGAGGGTGATGAAGATGCGGCTGTTGAAACGATGCGCTTCACGACACAGCCGTTCAATGTCACGCACAGTGTTGGTGGCGCTGGCACGTGCACCAAAAGCCGGTGCCCCGATGTACACCGCATCGGCCCCATGATGGATGGCAGCAATGCCGATGTCCACGTCGCGAGCCGGGGCAAGAAGTTCAATTTGATGAGACAACAAAGACATGGACAGCTCCATTAAAAAAAGCGGCCCGAAGGCCGCTTTGTGGTCAGCAAGAAGAGGACTTAATCAACTTTGGCCTTGGCACGCAGGTCTTGTTGGAATGTAGCCATGCGTTGCTGTTGCATTTGTTGCACGATTTGAGGCTTGACCTCGTCGATTTTGGGCAACTGGGCTTCACGCACATCGTCCAAACGGATGATGTGATATCCAAATTGACTCTTCACCGCTTTGGCCGTTGTCTCGCCTTTTTTCAGAGCGGCCATGGCATCCGAGAACTCTTTGACGAAATTGCCGGGCGCAGCCCAATCCAAGTCGCCACCTTTGGCACCCGACCCTGGGTCTTTGGATTGCTTTTTGGCCAAATCTTCAAACTTGGCACCTTTTTTCAAGCTGGCCAAAATGGCGTTGGCTTGTGCTTCGGTTTCAACCAAGATGTGGCGTGAGCGGTACTCTTTGCCACCGTTGGCTGCCACAAACTTGTCGTATTCGGCTTGAACATCGGCATCGGTGACTTCCGCTGTTTTTTGGAATTCTGTGAAAAGTTCACGGATCAAAATGGTTTGGCGTGCCAACTCCAGCTGGGTTTTGTAGTTATCGGTCGCGTCCAACCCACGTTTTTGCGCTTCTTGCATGAAGATTTCACGGGCAATGACTTCTTCTTTGATCTGGGCTTCGACGTCGGGGGTGATGGGACGGCCCGAGCGCGCCACTTGCTCGGCCAGGGCCTCGGCGCGTGCTTTAGGAACGGCTTTGCCGTTGACGATGGCAATGTTTTGTGCCGACACCTGAATGCTCAAAGAGGCCAACACAGCGGCTGCCACCATGCTCCAAACCATTTGTTTCTTCATGAAAAATCTCTCGATGGGGTTTCTACAACTTCGATGGCCAAGGCGTGAAGTCCTTGGTCTATGTATATCTGCAGTGCATCATACACAAGGCGATGGCGCGCCACCCTAGACAGGCCTGTGAACTTCGGGCTGGCCAGGCGGACCCGAAAGTGTGTTCCTTGCCCGGTGTCGTTCGCGCCCACATGGCCCGCGTGCGCTGCGCTCTCGTCAAACACGTCCACAAAGGTCGGTGACAACTGCTCTTGCAAGCGAGCTTGCAGTAACTCTGCGGTGATGGGCATCAGGTTTCATCCTTTTCTTCTTGAATGAAACGGCTCATGTACATGCCCTGTAACACCACAAACACCAGCATGAAGCCCAGGCCTCCAAACAGCTTGAAGCTGACCCAGGTGTCGGTGTCAAAGTTGTCGGCCACCCACAGGTTTAAAAAGCCCATGCCAGTGAAAAAAACAGCCCAACTGTGCAACAACACACGCCAAGCGTGGTCGGGCAGGGTGAGCTGAGTGCCCATGAGTTGGCGCAGTAAATTGCGTTTGAACACCACATGAGCGATCCATAGCGCGCTGCTCATGAGCCAGTACAGCACGGTGGGCTTCCATTTGATGAAGGTTTCGTCTTGGGTGATCAAGGTGGCGCCACCAAACACGACGATGACACCCAGGCTGACCCACTGCATGGGCTCTACGAACCCATTTTTGCGCCATAGCCAAGCAATTTGCCCGATGGTGGCCACGATGGCGACCGCAGTGGCAGCAAAAATGCCAAAGGCTTTGAAAACGACAAAAAACAAAATGATGGGAAAAAAATCGAGGAATATTTTCATGGTCCAGCCTCAGTCTTTGGGCACAAAGTCAAGAGCGGCCGAGTTCATGCAATATCGCAAACCCGTGGGTTGGGGGCCATCTGGAAACACATGGCCGAGGTGGGCGCCGCATTGGGCGCACACGGTTTCAACACGAACCATGCCGTGGCTGATGTCCCGGTGCTCGGCGATGGCCGACGCGTCGGCTGCCTGGCTGAAACTGGGCCAACCGCAACCGGCATCAAATTTGGTCTGTGAATCAAACAATTTGGCGTCACAACAAATACAGTGATAAGACCCATCTGCCCAATGGCTTTCGTATTTGCCAGTGAAGGGCCGTTCGGTCGCGGCGTGACGGGTGACGTCAAATGCCACAGGTTCGGCCTGTTTGGCCGCCAAAATCTCACGCCATTGGGCGTCGGTTTTTTTCAAGGTCATGAGGAGCAACTGATTTCAATAGATGACGCCCATTCTGGCGCAAGATTGGACCATGCTTGGTGTGCAGGGTGTTCATCAAAGGGCTGCTGGAGCACCGTTAGCAACGACTGCACCATGCCAAAGTCACCGGTTTTAGCCTGTTGGATCGCCAATTCACCTAAGTGGTTGCGAAAAATGTATTTGGGATTGGTTTGCAGCATGCGAAGTCCCACGCTGCGTCGATCAGCCTCACCCAGGCGTGCTTCGTATTGGATACGCCAAGCGTCAAACACCTCGCGGTGAAGAAATAAATCACGCACGGGTTCAAAGGCATGTGTTGAATGAGACGACTCATAGACGGCCTGACTCAAGCGACGCCACATCACCGTGAAGTCCACGCGGTCTTGCTGCATAGCTTGCAAAAGTGTTTCCACCAGTTCGCGGTCGCCGACGTGTGCATCTGTCAACCCAAGCTTGGCACGCATGCGTTGGTCCAAAGCATGGGGAAACAGCGTTTTGTAGGTCTCAAGTGCTGCAAGAGCAGGCTCTTGGGCGTCAATGAGGGGCATCAATGCCTGACCTAAACAAAACAAGTTCCAGTAAGCAACTTGGGGTTGGCGAGAATAGGCATAACGCCCAGACGAGTCAGAGTGGTTGCAAATGTGTCCGGGGTCAAAACCATCCATAAACTGAAACGGTCCGTAATCCAAGGTCAACCCAAGAACGCTCATGTTGTCGGTATTCATCACGCCGTGACAAAACCCCACCGCCTGCCACTGCGCCATCAATTCAGCGGTACGGCGTGTGACCTCTTGCAGCAAGGCGGTGTAGCGTGCTGCGTCCTGCAGGTGCTCCAAGCTAGGAAAGTGGGCTTGGACCACGTGGTCGGCGAGCGCCTTGAGTTCTTGGGTTTGTCCAGTCGAGCCAAAATGTTCAAAATGCCCAAAGCGGATAAAGCTAGCCGCCAAGCGGGTGACCACAGCTGCAGTCTCGCGTTCTTCACGGTATACGGGTGTGGGTGAACCCGTGACACACAGGGCCCGTGTGGTGGCAATACCCAGTCCATGCATGGCTTCGCTGGCCAAAAACTCACGAATGCTCGATCGCAGCACTGCCCGTCCATCTCCCCGACGTGAATAGGGGGTGGGCCCAGCCCCTTTGAGTTGAATGTCTTGAACTCCCACAGGTGTGTTGATCTCGCCCAAGCTGATGGCGCGTCCATCACCCAATTGACCCGCCCACTGGCCAAATTGATGCCCGCTGTACACACTGGCAGATGGATGACTGCCAGGCAGCAGGGCGTTACCGCTGAGGGCCTCTAGGACCTGTGGTGAATTCCATATGTCTGAGGGCAGCCCCATCTCGCCCGCCAAGCTTGGATTGCGACCTACCCAGTGTGCGGGTGCCAGGGGCGTCGGTGGGCACACGCTGTGAAAAGCTGATCCCAAGCGCCCAAAACTCGGTTGCCAAGGCCATTGCCATGGGAGTGGGGTTGGCGCAGATTGGACAAGAGTGTTCATAAGAAGAGATTGTCTGGGGAAATCCATAGGCGTGTTTTTATGGGGACATCGTTGATCACCCCCAACTTGTTGGCACAATGGTTTTTGAGAGTGGGCACGGCCGTGCCAAAAGAAAAAAACCACACAGGAGTACCCCATGCTGGGCTTGATGCAAAACCAACCCTTGTTGATCTCAAACCTGATCGACTTTGCCGAACATCACCATGGGGACGGCGAGGTGGTGTCTCGACGCGTGGAGGGGGATATTCACCGCTCCAGCTGGGCGCAAGTGGCGCAACGCGCGCGACAAGTTGCCAATGCTTTGGATGGCCTCCAAATCGCCCAGGGCGAGCGCGTCGCCACATTGGCATGGAACGGCTATCGGCACTTGGAGTTGTACTTTGGCGTGAGCGCGAGCGGGCGGGTGCTCCACACCATCAACCCCCGGTTGCATCCAGAGCAAATTGCGTGGATTGCTAACCATGCAGAAGACCAGGTGCTGTGCTTTGACATCAGCTTTTTGCCCATCATCCAAGCGGTGCATACCAAATGCGCCACCATCAAGCATTGGGTGGCCCTGTGCGACGCTGACAAACTGCCGGTTGACACTGGCATTGCCAACCTCATCAGCTACGAAGCCTGGATCGCTGAGCAGTCGAGCGACTACGTCTGGCCGTCCTTGGATGAAAACACGGCCTCGAGCATGTGTTACACCAGCGGCACCACGGGCAACCCCAAGGCGGCGCTGTACAGCCACCGCTCCACCATCTTGCATGCCTATGCAGCAGCTTTGCCCGATGTCATGTGCATTTCGGCACGCGACGCGATTTTGCCGGTGGTGCCCATGTTTCACGTCAATGCCTGGGGCATTCCATACAGCGCGGCCATGACAGGCGCCAAGTTGGTGTTTCCGGGACCGGGTATGGATGGCAAATCCGTTTACGAATTGATTGAAAGTGAGCGGGTGACTTATGCGGCGGGGGTGCCCACGGTGTGGCAAATGCTGCTCACCCACATGAAACCTGCGGGCTTACGATTCTCGACCTTAAAACGAACCGTGATTGGAGGCTCAGCTTGTCCGCCGGCCATGATCGATGCCTTTCGCGATGACTACAACGTCGAGGTCTTGCATGCCTGGGGTATGACCGAGCTCAGCCCCTTGGGGACACTGTGCACCCTGAAAAACAAGCACCTCAGCCTGCCTGCTCAAGAACAGATGAAGATCCGTCTCAAACAAGGACGCGCGATTTTTGGTGTCGACATGAAGATCGTTGACGATGCAGGCAACGAACAGCCCCACGATGGCAAAGCCTATGGCGATTTGTTGGTCAAGGGGCCTTGGGTGGTGGCGGATTACTTCAAAAGCGAAGGTGGCAGTCCCTTGATCCATGATGCCAACGGGGTGGGGTGGTTTCCAACAGGCGACGTGGCCACGATTGACCCCGATGGCTACATGCAAATCACTGACCGCAGCAAAGACGTCATCAAATCAGGCGGTGAGTGGATCAGCTCAATCGACATCGAAAACATTGCGGTGGCACATCCTGCAGTGGCCATGGCCGCGTGCATTGGCGTCACCCACCCCAAGTGGGACGAGCGTCCCATTGTGATCGTGGTCAAAAAGCCCGGGGCAGATGTCAGCCGCGAAGATTTGCTCAAGTTCTACGAGGGTAAAACAGCCAAATGGCAAATCCCAGACGATGTGGTGTTTGTCGACAGCATTCCACTAGGCGCCACAGGCAAGATGCTCAAGACCAAATTAAGGGAACAGCTCAAAGACTATGTGTTGCCCAGTTTGTAAAGCACCTTGACACAGCACCCGCGTTAAGGGCAATCCCTGAACGTGGGCTTGTGCAAAGTCGTTACGCTTGAACGTCAATAAAAATCAATGGGAGACAAGCATGACGTTAAAACGACAACTGGTGAGTCTGGCGGTTTTTGGCGCCTTGGCAAGCGCAGCCTTTGCCCAAAGCGGCGACACGGTCAAGATTGCCTTGATCGATCCACAAAGTGGCCTAATGGGGCCTTTGGGCATGAACCAACTGCGAAGTTTTCAGTTCTTTGCCGATGCCTTCACCAAAAGCAATGTGGCGGGTGTGAAGTACGAGGTGGTGGGTTTTGACAACAAACTCAGCCCAGCAGAAAGTCTGAATGCGCTCAAAGCAGCCATGGACCAGGGCATTCGCTACATTGCGCAAGGCAACGGTTCGTCGGTGGCGGGGGCCTTGATCGATGCGGTCAACAAACACAATGAGCGCAACCCGGGCAAAGAAGTGCTGTTTTTGAATTACGCGGCAGTGGACCCTGATTTCACGAACAGCAAGTGCAGCTACTGGCATTTCCGATTTGACGCCGACACCTCCATGAAGATGGAGGCCATGACCACCTTCATGAAAGATCAGCCCGACATCAAGAAGGTCTACCTGCTCAATCAAAATTACTCGCACGGGCAACAAGTGACCAAGTTCGCCAAAGAAAACTTGGCCCGTAAACGTGCGGATGTTCAAATCGTGGGCGAAGATTTGCATCCCTTGGCGCAGGTGCGTGACTTCTCACCCTACATTGCCAAAATCAAAGCCTCAGGGGCAGACACCGTGATCACGGGCAACTGGGGTTCCGATTTGGCTTTGTTGGTCAAAGCAGCCAACGAAGGCGGCTACAACGGCAAGTTTTACACCTACTACACAGGTGTCACGGGCACACCCACGGCCTTGAGCACCGGCGGTGCAGGACGTGTGTACCAAATCGCCTACCAACACTACAACATGGGGGGGCCTATGGAGAAGTGGATGGCAGAGTTCAAGAAACGCTACAACGACGATATGTTCACCGGCTCGGTGCCTCACATCTTCACCGCCTTGTCGATTGCCATGAAAAACGCCAAATCGACCGACCCTGTCAAAGTAGCTGCGGCCCTGGAGGGGTTGAAGACCAACAGCTTCAACGGGGAAATTGAATTGCGCAAGACCGACCACCAAATTCAACAAACCCTGTTTTTGACGGTGTGGCAAAAAGCCGATAAAAAATACCCTTACAGCCCCGAAAACACTGGCATGACTTTGGCACCGGTCAAAACTTTTGAGCCTTACGTGGCCAGTACGCCCACCAGCTGCCAGATGAAGCGCCCCAGTTAAGCCGGCGTTCAAGGTGTGAGCGGTGTGGCTGCGACACACCGCTGTTTATTTGGGTCTTTTGCAAGTACAAGGTGCGTGATGGAGTTTTTCTTGATCTCCATGCTCAATGGGGTGAGCTACGGGTTGTTGCTGTTCATGCTGAGCTCGGGGTTGACTTTGATCTTCAGCATGATGGGGGTTCTCAATTTCGCACACGCCAGTTTTTATATGCTGGGTGCCTATTTGGGTTACTCGCTCAATGGATTGCTGGGGTTTTGGGCCGCCTTGATCATTGCCCCCTTGTTGACGGGCGCCATTGGTGCTGGCTTTGAACGCTTGAGCTTGCGACGCGTGCACAAGTTTGGACATGTGCCCGAGTTGTTGGTGACGTTTGGACTGTCCTACATCGTGCTGGAGTTGGTGCAACTGTTGTGGGGCCGCACGGCTTTGGAGTTTGCGCCACCACCCCAGTTGCAAGGCCCGGCGTTCACGCTCATTCAAAATTCTGTTGATGGCTTGTCCCTGGTCTGGGGTGGCGCCTCCCCTGAGCTGTGCAGTGCCGCCAATGCCGCAGTGCGCATGGTGTGTTCGCCGTTTCCATCCACCCGCGGCTTCATGATGTTGGTGGCCTTGTCGATGATGGTGGGCCTGTGGATGTTGCTCACCCGCACCCGTGTGGGTCTGGTCATCCAGGCGGCCCTCACACACCCGGAGATGGTCGAGTCCTTGGGGCACAACGTGCCGCGCATTTTCATGCTGGTGTTTGGCGCGGGTACGGCCTTGGCGGGCTTGGCCGGTGTGATCGGCGGCAGCACCTTTGTCACCGAGCCGGCCATGGCCACCACCGTGGGGTCTGTGATTTTTGTCGTGGTCGTGGTCGGCGGAATGGGGTCGTTGGGGGGCGCATTTTTGGCGTCCCTCTTGATCGGGGTGGTGCAAACCTTTGCTGTGGCTTTTGACTATTCCATTTTGTTGCTGCTGCAGGGCTTGGGAGTGCATGTGAGTGCCGCCATGCAAGAGCACTCCGTGTTGAAACTCACCCTCTCACAGGTCGCACCCATCTTGCCCTATTTGTTTTTGGTCTTGATTTTGATCTTTCGGCCCAAAGGGCTGTTGGGCACCAGGGAGGGTTGAATGTTGGAACGATTCACCACCCGCGATGAACGCCAAGCGCTCAAGATGAGGCGCTGGTTGGTTTGGGGCGGCTTTGCCATGGTCTTGCTGCTGGCGCCGCGCGTGTTTTCTAGCAACCTAGCGGTCAACTTGCTGTCGCAAATTGGCATCGCCATGGTGGCCTGCTTGTCCTACAACATACTGCTCGGGCAAGGAGGCATGCTGAGTTTCGGACATGCGGTGTACTCCGGTTTGGGTGCATACACGGCCATGCATGCGCTCAACGCTGCAAGCTCAGGCGCCTGGGCGATCCCTGTGAGCTTGGTGCCTTTGGTGGGCGGTATGGGGGGATTGTTTTTTGCCGCTCTGTTTGGCTTTGTGACCACCCGTAAATCAGGCACTACGTTTGCCATGATTACCTTGGGATTGTCGGAGCTGGTGTTTGCGATGTCGCTGATGTTTTCAGAATTTTTTGGAGGCGAAGCTGGCGTAGCCGGTAATCGCGTGGTGGGCTCTGCGGTGTGGGGCATCACCTATGGACCCGCCATCGAGGTTTATTACTTAACGGCAGCCTACGCCTTTGTCTGTGTGGCCTTGATGTACGCCTTCACACGCACCCCGCTGGGACGCATGCTGAATGCGGTGCGCGACAACCCTGAGAGGGTCGCCTTTATAGGCTACAACACCCAGTATGTGCGTTATTTTTCCTTCATGATTGCGGGTTTTTTTGCAGGCATCGCAGGTGGATTGGCGTCGTTGAATTTTGAAATAGTCACCGCCGAGGTGGTGGGTGCCGGGCGCTCCGGGGCTTATTTGTTGTTCACTTTTTTAGGGGGTGCGTCATCTTTTTTTGGGCCGATCATTGGCGCGGTGTTGATGGTGCTGGCCCATGTGTTGTTGTCAGAGTTCACCAAAGCTTGGTTGCTCTACCTCGGGCTGACGTTTTTATTCATGGTCATGTACGCGCCAGGGGGCATTGCCAGCTTGATCATGAAGAACCTGCGGTTGGCAAGCTTTGGGCGACTGCGGATGCTGTGGGTGGCTTATTTGGGCTTGGGAGTCACGGCCTTGCTCGGTGCCCTCGGAGCTGCGGCCATGATTGAGATGGTCTACCACTTGCAACTCAATATGGCGCAAGGCAATGAGCTGCATTTTGCAGGCTTGAGACTCGATGTCACTTCAGTACAGAGTTGGTTTGGTGCGGTTTTTGTCTTTCTCACGGGGGTGGGACTGTTTGAGACAGCGCGTCGTGAGTTCATGCGCGATTGGGGCATATCACAAGCTTTCATCGAAAGCGAGATCAAGACACGGGAGTCGCAATGATTGCTTTACAGCTGAAAGATGTACGCAAGAATTTTGGCAAAACCGAGATCATCCGAGGCATCGACCTTGAAGTTCAGGCCGGTGAGCGCGTGGCCATCATCGGCCCCAACGGGGCAGGCAAATCCACCTTGTTTAACCTCATCAGCGGACGCCTCGAACCGACCAGCGGTGAGATTTGGCTGGGACCCCAGCGCATCGATGGCAAGCAACCCTTTGAAATCAATCGTTTGGGTTTATCACGCAGCTTTCAGATCACGAATATTTTCCCCAACCTCAGTGTGTTCGAAAACCTGCGCTGTGCGGTGCTGTGGTCCCTGGGCTACAAGTACACGTTTTTGAAGTTTTTGGCTGACCTTGACGACGCCAACGCACGCGCTGAGCAACTCATGGCGCAGATCCACCTTGCCTCTAAAAGAGACGTGGTGGCAATGAATCTGACCTATGCCGAACAACGTGCCCTAGAGATAGGTATCACCATCGCGGGTGGGGCACAGGTCATCTTGCTTGACGAACCCACAGCCGGAATGAGTCAGAGCGAAACCCAACGGTTCATTGAGCTGATTCGTGAGGTCACGACGCATAAAACCCTGCTCACTGTCGAGCACGACATGGGGGTGGTGTTTGGTCTGGCCGACAAAATTGCGGTGGTGGTGTACGGCGAGCTGATTGCATTTGACACGCCACAAGCCGTTCGAGCCAATGCTCAGGTGCAAGAGGCCTATTTAGGCGCTGTGGTGGCTGATCACCAAGTGCCAGCTTGAGGCAAATAGCGAGAACCCACGATGCTGCAAGTCGATCACCTTCACGCGTTTTATGGCAAGAGCCATGTGCTGCATGGCGTGTCCTTTGATGTCCAAGCCGGTGAGATCGTGGCTTTGTTGGGACGCAACGGCTCGGGGCGTTCAACCACGGCACGTGCCATCATGGGGTTGGTCGAGTGCGCGGGCTCTTTGCAATGGCAAGGGCAATCCATTGCCCACAAAAAACCCTTTCAAATTGCCCACCTAGGGATCGGCTATGTACCGGAGAACCGTGACATCTTTCCCAAGCTGACCGTCCATCAAAATTTGCTTCTAGGTCAAAAGGGCAAAGGGGTGAGTAGTCGATGGTCATTTGATGACATGTATGCCATGTTCCCTCGCCTCAAAGAGCGCGAACACACCGAAGCCGGCGTGCTGTCAGGCGGCGAACAGCAAATGCTCACGCTGTGCCGCACTCTCATGGGTGACCCTGACCTGATCATCATTGATGAACCCACCGAGGGCTTGGCACCCAAAATTGTGACGTTGGTTGGTCAATATTTGAAAACCCTCAAGGCTCGAGGAATTTCCATCTTGTTGATCGAACAAAAGCTCACCATTGCCATGGACATCTCTGACCGTGTGCTGGTCATGGGACACGGTCGTATCGTTTTTTCAGGCTCTCCGGATGACTTGCGGCGAGACGTCAACACCCGCAGAGAATGGTTAGAAGTTTGATCTAGAATCAAAAAAGAACGATCGTTCTTTTTATTGTCCTTTCATTGCTCCAACAAGGAAATCGCATGAGTGCAGACTACAAAGTACATGGCGACGTGGCCGTGATCACGCTCAACAACCCGCCCGTCAACGGCTTGGGCTTGTCGACGCGCCAGGCCATCGTGACAGGTGTAGAGCAGGCTTTGGCTGACTCCAGCGTGAAAGCCTTGGTGATCACAGGGCACGGCAAGGCCTTTTCAGGGGGGGCTGACATCCGCGAATTCGGCACACCCAAGGCGATTCAAGAACCCAATTTGCTCAGCGTGATCTCTGTGATCGAGAACAGCAGCAAACCCGTTGTGGCTGCTGTGCATAGCGTGGCCATGGGGGGAGGCTTGGAGCTGGCCTTGGGTTGTCACTACCGGATCTCAGCGCCGGGGGCGAGCATTGCCTTGCCAGAGGTCAAGATCGGTTTGATTCCAGGCGCAGGCGGCACCCAACGCCTGCCCAGAGCACTGGGTGTGGAACCTGCACTCAACATGATCGTCAGTGGCGAAGCCATCAAGAGCGAAATGCTGGCCATGTTGCCAGGTCAAAAGTTGTTTGACCAAATGGCGGCATCCGCCGAGTCATTGATGGAGGAGGCTTTGGCGTTTGCGCGTCAAATGGCCGATGTTCGCCCCTTGCCCAAAGTGCGTGACTTGCCTTGTAAGCATCCCCAAGGCGATGCCTACTTCCAGTTCGCGCGCAACATGGTCAAAGGCATGGCCAAAAACTACCCTGCACCCCCAAAGTGTGTGGATGCAGTCCAAGCTGCGACCCAGAAAAAATTTGCTGACGGCATGACCTATGAGCGCGAGTTGTTCATCAACTTGATGTGGACTCCAGAGTGCCGGGCCTTGCGCCATTTGTTCACTTCGCAACGCGCGGCGTCCAAAATTGCCGATGTGCCCGACACCACGCCCGTGCGCAGCATCCAGTCAGTGGCCATCATTGGTGCGGGAACCATGGGTGGGGGCATCGCCATGAACTTCCTCAACGCAGGCTTGCCAGTCAAGCTGCTCGAAACCAAGCAAGAGGCCTTGGATCGTGGCATTGCCACCATCCAAAAAAATTACGAAGCGCAGATCAAAAAAGGCAAACTCAAGCAAGATAAATACGCCCAGCGCATGGCCTTGCTCAGCACCACACTGAGCTACAACGATTTGAAAGATGCTGATTTGGTGATTGAAGCGGTGTTTGAAGAGATGGGCGTCAAAGAAGCCGTCTTCAAACAACTCGATGCAGTGATCAAGCCTGGGGCCATCTTGGCTTCAAACACGTCAACACTCGATGTGAATGCCATTGCCAACTTCACCCATCGCCCTCAAGACGTGGTGGGCATGCACTTTTTCAGTCCCGCCAATGTGATGAAGTTGCTCGAAGTTGTGCGTGGTGAAAAAACAGCCAAGGACGTGCTGGCTACCGTCATGGCGCTGGCCAAGACAATCAAAAAGACCGCGGTGGTCTCGGGTGTATGCGACGGCTTCATTGGCAACCGCATGATCGAACAATACGGCCGCCAGGCCGGCTTCTTGTTAGAGGAGGGCTGCACGCCACAGCAAGTGGACAAAGCGGTCGAAAAATTTGGCTTTGCCATGGGCCCGTTTCGCATGGGCGACTTGGCAGGCAACGACATCGGCTGGGCAATTCGCAAGCGCCGCTATGTCGAAAAGCCTCAGATGAAATACAGCAAAACCGCCGATCTGTTGTGCGAGATGGGCCGATTTGGTCAAAAAGTGGGCAAGGGCTGGTATGACTATCAAGCGGGCAAGCGTGACGCCATACCCAACGCTGAGGTCGAAGCCATGGTGGTCCAACACCGTAGCGCGTTAGGCATCACGGCGCGCAAAATCAGCGACGAAGAAATTGTGCAACGCTTGGTGTTCTCACTCGTCAACGAAGCTGCTCACATCTTGGAAGAAGGCATTGCCGCTAAGGCCAGCGACATTGACATGGTGTACATCACGGGGTATGGATTTCCAATCTTCCGTGGCGGCCCCATGCTCTATGCGGACCAAATTGGCTTGTTCAATGTGGTGCAAGCCATGCATCGTTTTGCGGCCAACCCCCTGGATGACGCCGAGTTCTGGAAGCCAGCCCCCTTGTTGGCCCGCCTCGCCGCCGAAGGCAAGACCTTCAACTGAACCCCATTTAAGGAATTCCTATGACCAACGCCGTCATCGTTTCAACCGCCCGCACCCCGCTGACTAAAAGTTGGAAAGGTGCTTTCAACATGACCCATGGTGCGACCTTGGGAGGACATGCCATCCAACACGCAGTGGCGCGAGCGGGCATTGACCCAGGTGAAGTGGAGGACGTCATCATGGGATGTGCCAACCCAGAAGGTGCAACCGGATGGAACATCGCCCGCCAATGCGGCTTAGCTGGGGGCTTGCCAGTGAGCGTGAGCGGTGTCACGGTGAACCGCTTTTGTTCGTCGGGTTTACAAACCATCGCCTTGGCAGCGCAACGCATCATCACTGGCGAGGGCGATGTGTATGTCGCCGGAGGCGTGGAGAGTATTTCTTGCGTGCAGCAAGAAATGAACATGCACATGTTCATGGACCCCAACCTCAACAAAATCAAACCAGAGATTTACTGGAACATGCTGCAAACTGCCGAAAACGTGGCCAAGCGCTACGGCATCAGCCGCGAGGCCATGGACCAATTCGGTGCAGCCAGTCAACAAAAAGCCTGCGCAGCAGCAGCAGCGGGTAAATTTGACGAAGAGATTGCCCCGATCACCGTCAAAGCCGGCGTGGCTGACAAGGTGATGGGCTTGATGACAAAACAAGTTACCGTCAGCCGCGATGAAGGCATGCGCGAGGGCACGACACTAGAGGCCATCAGCGGGTTGAAATCGGCCATGCCAGGCGGCTTGATCACCGCAGGCAACGCCAGCCAGTTCTCCGACGGGGCTGGTGCATGTGTGGTGATGAGCGAAGAGCTCGCCAGCAAACGTGGCTTGAAACCCCTGGGCCGCTTCTTGGGGTTTGCAGTCGCAGGCTGCGAGCCCGATGAGATGGGCATTGGCCCTGTCGTTGCGGTGCCCAAAGTGCTCAAACGCTTGGGCTTGAGTGTCAATGACATCGATCTGTGGGAACTCAACGAAGCCTTCGCCGTACAAGTGCTGTACTGCCGCGACACATTGGGCATCCCCCACGACCGGCTGAATGTGAATGGTGGCGCGATTGCTGTGGGGCACCCCTACGGCATGAGCGGCCAACGCCTGACAGGGCACGCCCTGATTGAAGGCAAACGCCGTGGTGCCAAGCTCGTGGCGGTGACCATGTGCATCGGCGGGGGCATGGGCGCAGCGGGTATTTTTGAAGTCCTTTAAATGGCGCTGCGCCATACCCTTGATTTTTTGCTCTACGACTGGCTCAAAGTTGAGGCACTGAACCAACGCCAGCGTTTTGCAGACCACTCGCGAGAGACCTTCGATGCGGTGCTCGACACCTGTGAACGCATTGCACGCGAGAAGTTTGCCCCGTTCAACCGCACGATCGATGACCAAGAGCCGCAGTTCGATGGCGAACGCGTGATCTTGCCCCAAGCCACCCATAATGCCCATGCCGCCTACGCTGCATCAGGCATGCTCGGCGCTGCGCAAGACTACGACATGGGGGGCATGCAGCTGCCTTATGTGGTGGAGTCGGCAGCCAATGCGTTTTTTGCCTGTGCGTCGGTCAGCATTGGCGGGGGCATGCTGACGGTAGGTAATGCCAACTTGCTCATGGCCTATGGCAGTGAGCGACAAAAACAAGTGTTTGCACGCAACGAGTTTTCAGGTCGATGGACGGGCACCATGTGCTTGTCAGAACCTCAAGCAGGCTCATCCCTGGGTGACATCAGCACCCGCGCCACAGCCGATGGCGAGGACTTTGCCAGTGATCCCCTGGGCCCGCGCTACAGGCTCAAGGGCCACAAGATGTGGATCTCTAGCGGTGACCACGAACTGAGCGAAAACATCGTCCACTTGGTCTTGGCCAAAATTCCGTGCCCCGATGGCAACCTGCTTGCCGGGGTCAAAGGCATCTCCTTGTTTGTGGTGCCCAAGCACCGTGTCGATGCGCAGGGGCAACTCACGGGCCAACGCAACGATGTGGCCTTGGCGGGCTTGAATCACAAATGCGGGTGGCGCGGCACCGTGAACACCTTACTCAATTTTGGCGAAGGCAAATACCCCGATGCCAGCGGGCAAGCCGGGGCCATTGGCTATTTGGTCGGTCAAGCGGGCGAAGGCTTGCGTTGCATGTTCCACATGATGAACGAGGCTCGTATTGGGGTGGGCATGGCCGCCACCATGTTGGGACTTGCGGGGTATCACGCTTCACTCGAGTACGCTAAAACACGACCTCAAGGACGTTTGATCGCGGGCCAGGGCAAAGACGCTGGGGCACCCCAAGTTCGCATCATTGAACACGCCGATGTCAAGCGCATGTTGTTGGCCCAAAAAGCCTATGGCGAGGGTGCACTT
Organism: uncultured Burkholderiales bacterium; assembly: GCA_903906635.1. Taxonomy (GTDB): domain Bacteria; phylum Pseudomonadota; class Gammaproteobacteria; order Burkholderiales; family Burkholderiaceae_C; genus Limnohabitans. Next base: position 47,480 of record CAIVLE010000183.1, read on the forward strand.
GCCTTGGCCCTGTATTGCGCTCGACTCGTGGACGAACAACGCACCGCTGACGCGACCACGGCTGATGAAGCTCGCTTGCTGCTCGAAGTGCTGACCCCCATCGCGAAGAGTTGGCCCAGCGAGTGGTGCCTGGAAGCCAATTCACTGGCCATTCAAGTGCTGGGGGGTTATGGCTACACGCGCGACTACCCGCTGGAGCAGTACTGGCGCGACAACCGTTTGAACATGATCCATGAAGGCACCCACGGCATACAGGCCCAAGACTTGTTGGGTCGCAAGGTGCGCATGCAAGACGGGCAGGGCATGCGCTTGCTCGGGCAGCGCGTCCATGCCAGCGTGACCCGTGCCTTGCAACTTGCCCATCAAGACCATCACTTGGGCGAACACGCCCAAGACTTGAGAGATGCGTTCGAGCAGGTAGCGCGTGCCACGCACCTGGCGTGGACAAACCATGAGCCTGCACAAGCCTTGGCCAATGCCGTGCCTTACTTGCAAGCCTTTGGCCACATGGTGCTGGCCTGGACGTGGCTTGAAGTTGAGCTTGCCAGTTTGAAGGACGGGTCTGCCAATTTAGGGCGTCGAACGGCGGCTGCATTTTTTTACCGTTATGAATTGCCGAAAATCGGCGCTTGGCTCAAGGTCGTCGCGCAATGCGACATGACCTGCGCCGACATGCCTGAAGAGGCTTTTTAAACAAGGATTGCCATGCAAGAGAGTTTTGGTGCTTACATCCCCTTTGTCGATCATTTGGGGTTTGAGATGGTTTTTTTTGAGGACGGGCAGTCCGAGCTGCGCTTTGCCCCAGAGCCCGAACACAACAATTCCTTCAATGTGGTTCACGGCGGTGCCGTGATGACCTTGTTGGATGTGGCCATGGCCACAGCAGCCCGTAGCGTCGAGCGCACCTCTGGTGCTGTCACCATCGAGATGAAAACCTCCTTCATGCGTGCCGCCGTCGGCCCCCTGACTGCCAAAGGTCGTTTGATCCACCGAACGCGCAGCATGGCTTTCACCGAGGCCATGGTGTACGACGCACAAGAGGTCTTGTGTGCCCATTCAACGGGCACCTTCAAGTTGGTACCTCGCGGCACAGCAGCAGACAAAACCAGCACCGACATACCGACCGATTGATTTTTTTCAGGAGCTGACATGCCATTGAACCATTCCTTCGTGCTCGACAGCCGCCCTCAGGGACAAGCCAGCGTTGAGAACTTCAAGTGGGTGAGCGCCGAGACGCCGGCCTTGCAAGAAGGTCAAGTTCTGGTGCAACACCATTACTTGAGCCTCGATCCCTACATGCGTGGGCGAATGAACGACAGCAAAAGCTATGCAGTGCCCCAAGCCTTGGGCGAAGTGATGATTGGTGGTACCGCAGGTCAGGTGCTCGATAGCCGGCATCCAAAATTCAAGCCAGGGGACCAGGTGGTGGGCATGGGCGGGTGGCAAAACTTCAGTGTGGTCGATGCCAACGTGCCCGGCATGTTGCGCCGCGTGGACACCACCCATGTGCCCTTGAGCCATTATTTAGGTGCGGTGGGCATGCCGGGGGTCACGGCTTGGTACGGATTGGTCAAGATCATTGCCCCACAAGCGGGACAAACCGTCACGGTCAGTGCGGCCAGTGGGGCTGTGGGCAGCAGCTTTGGTGCACTGGCCAAAGCTCGCGGTTGCCGCGTGGTGGGCATTGCCGGGGGCCAAGAGAAGTGCGATTACGTGGTCAACACCTTGGGCTTTGATGCTTGCGTGGACTACAAAGTGCACAGCGACTACGTATCCTTGTCCAAGGCATTGCGCAACGCGTGCCCAGACGGCATTGATGGCCACTTTGAAAACGTGGGCGGTATGGTGTTGGACGCGGTGATGCTGCGCACCAACGCCTTCGCGCGCCTTGCGGTGTGCGGCATGATCGCTGGCTACAACGGCGCGCCCATGCCCATGGCTAATCCTGCGCTGATTTTGGTGAATCGTTTGAAACTTGAGGGCTTCATCGTCAGCGAACACATGGAGGTCTGGCCCCAAGCCCTGAGCGAATTGGGCCACTTGGTTGGCAGCGGCCAATTGCGTCCCCGCGAGTCAGTGGCCCATGGTTTGGCTAGTGCACCCGAGGCCTTTTTGGGACTGCTCCAAGGCAAGAACTTTGGCAAGCAGCTGGTCAAACTGGTTTAAAGACCTGAGCCATGATTGCAAACTTCGAAGGCAAAACAGCGGTCCTGACGGGTGCTGGCTCGGGCTTTGGCCTAGAGTGCGCTCGCATTGGCGCCCAACGCGGCATGAACTTGGTGCTGGTAGACGTTCAACGCGATGCCTTAGAGGCCGCACACGAAGAACTCTCAGCACAAGGGGTGAAGGTGTTGTCGCGTTGTGTGGATGTCTCCCAAGCCGACGCCATGCAAGCCTTGGCTGAGCAGACATACACCCAATTCGGCGCACCGCATTTGGTGTTCAACAACGCAGGCGTTGGCGCCGGTGGTTTGGTGTGGGAAAACTCACTCGCAGACTGGCAGTGGGTGCTTGGCGTGAACCTGTGGGGCGTGATACATGGTGTGCGCTTGTTCACCCCCATGATGCTGCAAGCGGCAAAACTCGATGCGCTCTACCAAGGCCATATCGTCAACACCGCCAGCATGGCGGGCTTGCTCACGCCTCCAAACATGGGCATTTACAACGTGAGCAAACACGCCGTGGTGGCCCTGACAGAAACGCTTTACCAAGACCTTCAGTTGGTCTCAGACCAAGTCGGTGCCAGTGTGCTGTGTCCGTACTTTGTGCCCACAGGCATTGGACAAAGCCAGCGCAATCGACCCGACGCACTGGCCCACGAGCCTCTCACGGCAAGCCAGCGTATCGGTCAAGCGATGATGGACAAAGCTGTTCACAGTGGGAAAGTCAGTGCGGCAGAAGTGGCGCAAAAGGTGTTTGATGCGGTGAGCGCGAATCAGTTCTACGTTTACAGCCATCCCCAGGCGCTGGGCAATGTGGCGCAGCGCATGCAAGCCATCGTGTCGCAAAGCCAGCCGCCAGACCCCTTTGCGGCACGCCCCGAGTTGGGCCAACAACTTCGGGCTGATTTGCGAACTTAAACGCCCCCCCCGTGTACTGTTCTGGATCTCAATGAAAGTGGCCCTCAAAGCAGTGCCGCACCTCATGGCCGATGACCACATGGTTGGGGTTGGGCGTGGTGACAATGGTGCACTGTTGGTTCTGAACCGACCAAGTGGCGCAGGCCACGGCAGGATTAGCCATGGCAGCGCCTGCTTTTTGGGCCATCTTTGAGCAGTATTCAGCTGCATCTGGGCGCACGTCCCAGGTCAGCTTGACTTGGTTCATGGTGCGTTGGTTGGGCGCTTGCGCTTTGAACTCCGCGTATTCCGAAGCAGCAATGGTGTAGCACCCAGACAGCAACAGCGGGGCGAGCAAGATCAGCATTTGCTCGACATATCTTGGGCGGGGGTCATCCATGGTTTGATCTTGTTAATTCAGCGATTGATATTGTTGATATCGTCAGATTTATCAATTTCTAGATAGCCTGCCTCTCACAAACTAGGAGAGTGCGGCTCACATGGGGCGGGTTGTCTGCGCGTTCGCGCGTGTGGGAAACTTGTCCCGTTTGTTGAACCGATCACTCCTAAAAAATGCAAAAAATCACCCGGCAAATTGCTGCCGAAATCAAGGTTTCTGAATCGCAAGTCAAAGCGGCCGTCGAGCTCTTAGATGGCGGGGCCACCGTGCCCTTCATTGCCCGCTACCGTAAGGAAGTCACGGGCGGCTTGGATGACATCCAATTGCGCGAGCTTGAAGCACGCCTGAGCTATTTGCGTGAACTCGAAGACCGCCGTGCCAGCGTCCTCAAAAGCATTGAAGACCAGGGCAAGCTGACCCCTGAGCTGCGTGCGGCCCTTGAAGCCGCGCCCACCAAACAAGAACTGGAAGACCTGTACTTGCCGTTCAAGCCCAAACGCCGCACCAAAGGCATGATCGCCAAGGAAGCGGGGCTGGAGCCTTTGGCCGACATGCTGTTTGCCAACCCCAGTTTGAACCCCAGCACCCAAGCCGAGGCCTTTGTGTTGGCGGCTGACAAGATCGAAGGGGCCGACTTTTCTAGCGTGGCCGCCGTGCTCGATGGCGTGCGTGATCTTTTGAGCGAGCGCTGGGCAGAAGACGCCCATCTTGTGCAGGCCTTGCGAGAGTGGTTATGGCAAGAGGGTCTATTTCGCAGCAAATTGGCTGCTGGCAAAGATGAAAACAACCCCGATGTGGCCAAGTTCCGAGACTACTTTGACTATGACGAACCGATTGGTCGGGTGCCTTCCCACCGTGCGTTGGCCGTTTTTCGGGGCCGGGCTCTAGAGATGCTGGATGTGAAACTGATCTCGCCCGAAGCTCAAACCCCGCCCGCGGCGGGGGCCAGGGCGATGACACCCACGCTGGCCGAAGGCAAGATCGCACTGCACTTGGGATGGAGCCACCAAGGGCGTCCTGGTGACGACTTGATTCGCAAATGCGTGGCATGGACTTGGCGCGTCAAGCTGAGCCTATCAACCGAGCGTGACTTGTTCACACGGCTGCGGGAAGACTCAGAGCAAGTGGCGATCAAGGTGTTTGCCGACAACCTGCGCGACCTGTTGCTGGCCGCCCCCGCAGGCCCACGCGTGGTGATGGGCTTGGACCCCGGCATTCGCACAGGCGTGAAAGTAGCGGTGGTGGATGCCACCGGCAAGCTCGTAGAAACCGCCACCGTCTATCCCCACGAACCTCGCAAAGACTGGGACGGCTCGCTCTACACCCTGGCCAAGTTGTGCGAGAAACACGGCGTCAACCTCATCGCCATTGGCAACGGCACGGCCAGTCGCGAGACCGACAAGTTGGCTGGCGAGTTGATCAAACTCATGGCCAAGCACGATTCAGCCAAGACCATCGACAAAGTGGTGGTGAGCGAAGCCGGTGCCTCGGTCTACAGCGCCAGTGAATTTGCCAGTCAAGAAATGCCTGATGTCGATGTGAGCCTGCGGGGTGCCGCCAGCATCGCACGGCGCTTGCAAGACCCCCTGGCCGAACTGGTCAAGATCGACCCCAAGTCGATTGGTGTGGGCCAGTACCAGCATGACGTGAACCAGAGCGAGTTGGCTCGCACCCTAGAGGCAGTTGTTGAAGATTGTGTGAACAAAGTGGGGGTGGACTTGAACACCGCGAGCGTGCCCTTGCTCACACGTGTGTCAGGCCTGAGCACCACAACGGCCAAAGCCGTGGTGCGTTGGCGCGAAGCCAACGGGGCCTTTGCCAACCGCCAGCAGTTGCTCAAGGTCACGGGCTTAGGGGCCAAAACTTTTGAACAAAGCGCAGGTTTTTTGCGTATCCGTGGCGGCGACAACCCCTTGGACATGACCGCGGTGCACCCTGAAACCTACCCGGTGGTGGAGCGCATCATGGCGCAAACCGGCAAACCTGTGAGCGAGTTAATGGGCCGAGCCGATATGCTCAAAACCTTAAAGCCTGAGTTGTTTGCCAATGACACGGTGGGCGTGATCACCGTCAAAGACATCTTGAGCGAGCTGGAAAAACCCGGCCGTGACCCACGCCCCGACTTCAAAGTGGCGCAACTGCAAGATGGGGTGGAAGACATCAAGGACTTGAGAGTCGACATGGTGCTCGAGGGCACGGTCAGCAACGTGGCAGCCTTTGGTGCCTTTGTTGACTTGGGAGTGCATCAAGACGGTTTGATCCACGTGAGTCAACTCAGCAACAAGTTCATCACCGACGCGCGCGAAGTGGTCAAAACCGGGGACATCGTCAAGGTCAAAGTGCTGGAAGTCGATGTAGCACGCAAACGCATCAGCCTGACCATGAAGCTCGACGCCGCAGGCGCGCGACGCGATGGCCCACGCGACAACCGCTTTGAGCATGCCGCCAGAGACAACCGTCCTAGGGGGGGAGGCAGCTATGGGGCCGCGCCCCAAGCGGCAGGGGGCTCGGCCATGGCCAGTGCGTTTGCCAAATTGCAGGTATTGAAGAAATAACCCCAGGTCTTCGCCTTGAAAGCCCTGCATATCTTCGCTGGCCCCAAAGCGATGGCCCACATCCAATCCCAGGGCCTCAAGCCCGAGCATGTGGGCGTCATTGCCGGTGCGGCGGGAGGCCCCAAGGGTTTGATCCTAGGTCCACTTGACCGTTTTTTGTTTGGCACGTGGTTGCCCCAAAGCACGCAGCCGATCGACTTGGTCGGTGCCTCCATTGGCGCGTGGCGCATGGCCACCGCTTGCATGAACCAAGCTGTGCTCGGTTTTGAGCGTCTATCGCACGACTACATCACCAACGCTACGAGCCTTTGCCTGGCCAACGACGACCCAGCGCGCAGCAGGTCAGTGACGCGTTTGGCCGAAGTTTGAACGCCTTTTATGGCGGACACATCGCCGAGGTGTTGAGCCACCCGCGCTTTCGTTTGCATGTGGTCACCTCACGCGGCAAACACATCCTGCACCGCGAGCACCCGCTGCTCACGCCCCTGGGCTATGCGGGCGCCTATCTCTGCAACGCTGTACAGCGCAAAGCCATGGGCGCGTGGCTGGAGCGCGTGGTGTTTTCTAGCCGTGGCGAACTGCCCTTTGACACGCGTGACTTTGCCACCCAGCAAGTCAAGCTCAACGAGCGCAATTTCCTCGCCGCGTTACAAGCCAGTTGTTCCATCCCGTTCGTGCTGCAAGCTGTTCACGACATTGCCGATGCACCCAAGGGCGCTTACTGGGACGGTGGCATCACCGATTACCACTTGCACCTCGACTACAAAGGCCTGGTGCTCTACCCACACTTTCAACAAGCCGTGGTGCCCGGTTGGCTCGACAAAGCCTTGAAGTGGCGCCACAAAGCCACCCCGTTTTTAGACCACACCATCGTCTTGGCCCCCAATCCCGATTGGGTGCGCACGTTACCCAACGGCAAGCTCCCCGATCGATCGGACTTTGTGACGTATGCACATGACTGGGATGCACGCGTGAAGGTGTGGCAACAAGCCGCATCGGCCAGTCAGCAACTGGCCGACGAATTTGCGGCTTGGCTGGACAAGCCCCTTAGCCAGGCTGTATTTGCCCTGTCCCCGAAAAATCAACGCTAGACCCAATTCACATGGAAGCTTGCAGCATGTCTCGGTAGTCTTGGGGGCTGGCCAAGCGGGGATTGGTTTTGTGGCAATGGTCAGCCAAAGCACCCTCTATCACGGCATCGAAGTTAGAGGGTTCAACGCCCATGTGCTCCAAGCCCTGGGGCAAACCCAGGCGCGCATTCATGGCCGTGATGGCCTTGGCAATCACCTGCGCGGCTTCAAGGGGGTCAAGGATGTCGCCCAAGCCCATCGCGTGCGCCATGCGCTGCATGCGCCGTTCGCGCTGGACCGACTCGGCGTGGGCGTTAAAGCGCACCACCGCTGGCAAGAACATGGCATTCAAGGTGCCATGGTGCAAGCGGGGGTTGACGCCTCCCAGGCTGTGACTCAAGGAGTGCACACAGCCCAAGCCTTTTTGAAACGCCATGGCGCCTTGCATGGATGCACTCATCATATTCAGCCGTGCCTCACGGTCTTGGCCGTTGGACGTGGCGCGCTCGATGCAGGCCCAGCCTCGTGTCAAGCCATCGAGGGCAATGCCATCAGCAGGCGGGTTGAAAGGGGCCGCCATGAAAGTTTCCATGCAATGCGCGATGGCGTCCATGCCGGTGGCGGCCGTCAGGGCAGGGGGCAAGCCCAGGGTGAGTTCGGGGTCGAGCAGGGCGGCTTTGGGCATCAAGTCCCAGGAGTGAAATCCAAGTTTGCGCCCGTCGTCCACAATCACAATGGCGCCGCGTGCCACTTCGCTGCCCGTACCCGCGGTGGTGGGCACGGCAATCAGCGGTGCCACCGCCGAGGTGATTTTGGGGGAGCCGCCTTCGATGGTGGCGTAAGTTTTGAGCGCTCCGGCATGGGTGGCAGCAATCGCCACGCCTTTGGCGCAGTCGATGGACGAGCCGCCGCCCAAGGCAATCAAGCCGTCACACTGGTGAGCGTGGTAGACGGCCACCGCTGCACGCACGGCAGCTTCTGTGGGATTGGAAGGCGTTTGGTCGAACACAGCCACTGGCAGGTCGGGCAAGGCATCAAGGGCTTTTTGCAAAATACCAACCGCTTTGACACCGGCATCGGTCACGATGAGTGGGCGCAGGATGCGTGCTTTTTGGCATTCAGCCGCCAAGGTGCTGAGCACGCCAAAGTCGATCTGAATGTTCGTGAGGTAGAGAATTTGAGCCATGGCAAACTATAAAAGCCTCAGCCACAAATTGCACGCCCTATGAGTCACCCTCGCAACCCTCAAAGTCTGCTCACTCCCGCCATGCGCCAAGTGCTGCATGCCATCGCCAAAGCCGCTCGCCCACCCATCGCCATGTTGAGCGCCCAACAAGCCAAAGCGGCCTATGCCTCTGGCGCGGGCGTCTTGGAGCCCGACCCGCAGAAAATGGCCCGCGATGAAAGTTTGAGCATCCCCGCCCGGGATGGTGCCCAACTGCCGGCCAAGCTGTGGGCTCAACACCCCAGGCCTGAGATGCCAGTCTTGCTGTACTTTCATGGAGGAGGCTTCACCGTAGGCAGTCCACACACGCATGAAGCTTTGTGCAAACACCTGGCGCATTTGGCGCAGTGCGCAGTGTTGTCTCTGGACTATCGGTTGGCACCCGAACACACTTTTCCCACCGCACACCACGACGCATTCGATGCTTTGCAGTGGTTGGTTAAACATGCCCCTGAGCTGGGGCTGGATGCCAAACGCATCGCCTTGGGCGGCGACAGCGCAGGGGGCACACTCACTGCCGCCACGGCCATTGCGGCGCGTGATGCGGGCATCGAGTTGCGGCTGCAGCTGATGTTTTACCCGGGGTGTTCGCCCGAGCACATGCCGTCTGCACACACCTTTGAGAAAGGTTTTTTGCTAGAAAAAACAAGCATTGATTATTTTTACAACCACTACTTGCCCAATGCCAGCGACCGCCGCGACCCGCGCTTTTCACCCTTGTTGGTAGAGGACGTGTCTGGCTTAGCGCCGGCTTGGATCGGACTGGCCGAGTGCGATCCGCTGGTGGATGAGGGCGTGGCCTATGCCGACCACTTGCGCGCGCAAGGCGTTGCAGTAGACCTGGAGATTTACAAAGGCGTGGTGCACAGCTTTATCCAAATGGGCCGCGTCATCCCTGAGGCCTTGACGGCCCACGCCGATGCGGCTCGGGCGCTGCGCCATGCCTTTGGAGAACACACATGACACGCATGACACGCATGACACGTGATGACTTTCGCATGCTGCACCGTCTACGCGTGCGCTGGGCTGAGGTAGACATGCAAAAAATTGTCTTCAACGGCCACTACCTGATGTACTTTGACACCGCCATGGCTGACTATTGGCGCGCACTGGCCTTGCCTTATGAACAAACCATGCATGACTTAGGGGGCGATTTGTACGTCAAGAAGGCCAGTGTCGAGTACCACGGCTCGGCCCGCTACGACGACCAGCTCGATGTGGGCCTCAAATGCCAGCGCATCGGCAATTCATCCATCCAGTTTATCGGTGCTATTTTTTGTGGCGCTCAGCTCCTGATCACCAGCGAGTTGATTTATGTCTACGCCAATCCCGCCACACAAACTTCGCTGCCTGTGCCTGAGACCTTACGCACCATTCTGGAAGGCTTTGAAGCCGGTGAAGCCATGACCATGTGCCAACTGGGCACCTGGGACGCGCTGCGCGCGAACTCCCAAACCGTGCGCACGGACGTGTTTGTCGGCGAACAAGGTATTGCCCCTCAAGACGAGTGGGATGAGGCCGACGCCACGGCCGTGCATGCGGTGCTGACTAACCGCTACGGTGTGCCCTTGGGGACGGCACGCTTGCTGCAACCGCAAGTCGCAGTGGGACAAATTGGCCGCATGGCAGTCACGCGCCTGATGCGCGGTTCAGGCTTTGGCCACGCCTTGCTCCAAGCCTTGGTGCAAGCCGCACAAAACCGGGGGGACCGAGAGGTGCGTTTACATGCGCAACGCAGTGCCGAAGGGTTTTACAGGCGTCAGGGCTTTGTTGCTGTTGGCGAGCCATTTGATGAAGTGGGCATAGCCCACATCGAGATGAGGCGAAGTTTGCCCTGAACGCTCAAATGTCGTCGCGCAGCGGGTAGGGCAGGGGCAACAAGGCGAGCACGGGGCCTTGAGCGCTGTCCAAGTGCAAGCTGTGCCCCTGAGTGGCGGAGAGTTGCAACTCGGCAATGGCTACGTGAGAGACGCCATCACTTGCTGCCTGGGCGACCAAACCACAAGGCTGTGAGGGGTCTGCACTCAAAAAAATCTCTTGGCCTGCACGCATGGCTTCATCAGCTTGCACGATGAAGGCACGGCGCTTCAAAGTACCGCGAAACTGGCTGCGCGCCACCACCTCTTGGCCGGGGTAACAGCCCTTTTTGAAGTTCACCCCATCCAGCGACTCGTAGTTCAGCATCTGTGGCACAAAGGCCTCGTAGGTGGCCAACTCGACCCACGCCACGCCGCTCATCACCTCAGCGACGCCCCATTGCTCTGCGGACAAGGACGCAAACGCAGTCACAGCCTGAGTGCTGGGGCTGCCAACTGGCGCCAAGAACAAAGCACGTGCAACGCCTTGTGAGGGGTGGATGGTCAGCACATCGGCGCTGTCAGGCCCCTCGTTCACCACATGGCGCAAACCGGGTTCGGTTGATGCAGCAGTGCCACACAGGTGTTGCACCACGTCGCCCGACAATCCCAGCAGCGTGAAATCGGCGCTGGCGTCAGTTAGTTTGGCTTTGGCACGCAACACAAACATGGACAAGCGTTTGAGGGTTTGTGCCAGCAAGTCCCGCCGACACACCAACAACACCTCGTCAGCAGCGCGCTTGTAAAGCACAAAACTCGCTTGCATGCGACCCTTCGCATTGCAAAAAGCCGCCAAGCGGACATGCTTGGCGTCGAGCAGCAACACGTCTTGGGTGAGTTGGTTGTGCAAAAAGTTAGCGGCATCTGCGCCGCTCACGCGGATCACGCCCAGATGGAGCAGGGGGCTGACGCCGTGAGGCAGGGGGGTGGGGGTCAAAGGCATGGCTGAATTATCATGCCCTCATCATCATCGAGACGGGAACAGGGTTGTGACAAGGCATGTCAAACAGATTTTGGGGACATTGGTGTGCGCGCTGGTCCTGGCTGCTGGCGCCGCCGCTTGGTGGGTGTTGCGCCCCCTGCCGCTGAATGCGCCCACGGTGGACGTGTCCATCGAGCCCCAAACTCCGGTGCGAGGCATTGCGCAATTGGTGGTGACGTCGGGCGTGCACATTGACCCCGATGTGCTGTATGTGTTTTTCAGAGCCAGTGGCCAGTCGCGCAAGCTGCGTGCTGGCAGTTACGAAATCACCCAAGGCAACACCGCCTTGGATGTGCTGCGCAAACTCACCCGGGGCGAAGAAAGCCTCAAGGCCGTGACCCTGGTGGAGGGCTGGACGTGGCGCCAGTTCAGGGCTGCCTTGGCCAAGGCAGAAGGCCTCAAGCACGACAGCGCAGGCTTGACGGATGAGGCAATCATGACCACTTTGGGCCTGTCGGGCATGGCCCCCGAAGGGCGCTTTTACCCCGACACTTACACCTACGGCAAAGGCAGCTCCGAGGTTCACCTGATGCAGCGCGCTGCCAAGGCTATGAACCATCACCTGAGCGAAGCTTGGACTCAGCGCGCGCCCAATGTGGCCTTGCAAAGTGCAGAAGACGCGCTTATTTTGGCCAGCATCGTCGAAAAAGAATCAGGCCGCGAGAGCGACCGCACCATGATCAGCAGTGTCTTTCACAACCGACTGCGCATTGGCATGCCTTTGCAAACCGACCCCACGGTGATTTATGGCTTGGGTGAGTCGTTTGATGGCAATCTGCGCCGTGCCGATTTGCGTACCGACCACCCCTGGAACACCTACACCCGCAAAGGCCTGCCACCCACCCCCATTGCCATGCCAGGGCGCAATGCGTTGAAAGCAGCCGTCTCTCCAGCCAACAGCCAAGCCTTGTACTTTGTGGCCCGAGGAGACGGCAGCAGCCAGTTCAGTGACACCCTGGACGCCCATAACACGGCGGTCAACCGCTACCAACGCTCGAGCTCAAGCGCAGCGCAGGCAAAATAGCCACTCTGAAGGTTTTATGACACACACGGGTTTGTTCATCAGTTTTGAAGGCATTGACGGCGCTGGCAAGTCCACCCACATCGACGGGCTGGCCCAGGCCTTCAAGGCGCAGGGCCGTCACGTCACGCTCACGCGCGAGCCCGGTGGCACACCTTTGGCCGAAAAACTGCGTGACCTGGTGTTGCACGATGCCATGGACCCATTGACCGAAGCCCTGTTGATTTTTGCGGCCCGTCGCGATCACTTGCAGCACGTCATTGAGCCCGCACTCGCGCGTGGCGAGGTGGTGTTGTGTGATCGCTTCACCGATGCCACTTTTGCCTACCAAGGCAGCGGCCGTGGCTTTGACCTGGCCGTGCTGCAACAGTTGGAAGCATGGGTACAACACACGCCCAACGGTTTGCGACAACCCGATGTGACGGTGTGGTTTGAACTCGATCCGCAGGTGGCAGCTGTGCGTTTAGCAGGCGCGCGCGTGCCCGACCGATTTGAGGCACAGCCCGTGACGTTCTTTGAAAAAGTATCACAGGGTTATGCAGAGCGCGCCGGGGCAGACCCGCAACGCTTTGTGCGTTTGGACGCAGCACAAACACGCGAAGCGGTCTGGCAGCAACTGCTGGAGCAGTTGGTGCAACAAGGATGGTTGAACCCGTGAGCGACGCAACTTCCCGCACCCGCCCCATCCTCAGCCCCTGGTTGCAAGGCCAACTGACTACTTTGTTAGCGCGCAGGGGACATGCCTGGTTGTTGCAAGGCCCCTCAGGTTTGGGACAGTACACGCTGGCGTTGGAATTGGCTCGCGCTTGGCTGTGCGAAACCCCTTCGGCCCATGGGGCGTGCTACCAATGTCGCAGTTGCCATGCGGTGGATGTGCGTACCCATGCCGACTTGTGCACCCTGATGCCTGAAACACTGGCACTTGAGCTTCATTGGCCACTGGACGAGAAAACTCAAAAAGACCTTGAGGACAAGAAGCGCAAACCCAGCAAAGAAATTCGTGTCGAAGCTGCGCGTGACATGGTGGGTTTTAGCCAACAAACCCGCTCGGGAGGCAAGACCAAGGTGGTGCTGGTCTACCCGGCTGAGCGCATGAACCACATCACGGCCAACACCATCTTAAAAACCCTGGAGGAGCCGCCTGGGGAAACTCGGTTTGTGCTGGCCAGTGAGGCGGCGCACATGTTGCTGCCCACCATTCGCAGCCGCTGCCAGACCCACACCATGGTGTGGCCCAGCGTTGACGAATCTTTGTCTTGGTTGCAAGGGCAGGGCACTTCCGATGTGGATGCGCCCGTGTTGTTGCGCGCGGCCGGAGGTCGCACCGAAGATGCGCTGGCCATGGCACAACAAGGTGTGAAAGCCGCGCACTGGGCAGCATTACCCAAAGCCATTCAGCGCGGGGATGTCTCTGCGCTTGCTGAGGGCACCCCGGCGCAAGCCATCGCGATGCTGCAAAAACTGTGTCACGACTTGCTGGCAGTGCGCGCGGGGGCTGCTCCTCGATTTTTCATGCCCACTGATTTACCCGTATGCGGCAGCTTGGCCTCTTTGAGTGTCTGGTCACGTGAGTTGATGCAAGCTGCGCGTACCGCCGAACACCCGTTCAATGCCGGACTGATGTTTGAAGCCTTGGTGGCACGTGCCCAACTGGCGATGCGCGCCAACTCTTGATTGCCTATGTTCACCGACTCCCATTGCCATCTCAACTTTCCAGAACTCGCTCAAAACATGGGTTCAATCCGTGCCGACATGGCTGCAGCACAGGTCACACGCGCCTTGGTGATCAGCACCACCTTGGAGAAATTTCCCGAAGTTCATGGGCTGGCCACTGAGTTTGAAAACTTCTGGGCCACGGTGGGTGTGCATCCTGACAATGAGGGCGTACAAGAACCCACCCTGGAGGATCTCATCGATCGTGCGCAACTGCCGCGTGTGGTGGGCATTGGCGAGACCGGTTTGGATTACTACCGCTTAGGTGAGCGCAGCGTCGCGGAGATGGAATGGCAGCGCGAGCGGTTTCGGGTACATATTCGCGCTGCACAACACACCCAATTGCCCTTGGTCATCCATACCCGAAGCTCATCGGCAGACACTTTGCGCATTTTGAAAGAAGAGGGCGAGGATGGCTCTGTTGGCAGTGCAGGAGGCGTATTCCATTGCTTCACTGAAACCGCAGAAGTCGCACGTGCGGGCTTGGATTTGGGTTTTTACATTTCGTTTTCAGGCATTTTGACGTTCAAGAATGCCCAAGATTTGCGTGACGTGGCGGCGTTTGTGCCCCTGGAGCGCATCTTGATTGAGACCGACAGCCCCTATCTAGCACCAACACCGCACCGGGGAAAAACCAACAATCCGTCCTATGTGCCGTTTGTGGCACAGCAAATAGCCCACATCCGAGGTCTGGCGGTAGAGGATGTAGCGCGCATCACCAGCGAAAACTTTGATCGACTTTTTAGCGCAGTATGCCTATGAAATATTTTTTTCGTTGGATCTCAGGGCTTGGTTTGGCACTCGTCATCTCGTGTGCACAGGCTGGCGCCTATGACGATTTTTTCAAAGCCTTGGAAGTTGACAATGTGCAAGACATTCAACGCTTGCTCTCTCGAGGCATGGATCCCAATACACCCAATGCAAACGGCGACCCCGCCTTGGTAGTTGCCACTCGGCTTGGGGCGAGCAAATCAGCGATGCTTTTGCTTGAGCACCCCAAGACTCGGATCAATGTGGTCAATACCGTCGATGAAACGCCCTTGATGCTGGCCGCGTTGAATAACCAATTAGAGGTGGCGAAAGCCTTGATCGCTCGTGAGGCAGAAGTTAACCGCAAAGGTTGGGCGCCATTGCATTACGCAGCCACCAAGGGCCACATCCAGATGATGCGCTTGCTGTTGGACAACAGCGCTTATATTGACGCGGAGTCACCCAACGGCACCACCCCCTTGATGATGGCGGCCTATTACGGCACGCCATTGGCAGTCAAGCTGTTGCTGGAAGAGGGCGCAGACCCCATGCCGCGCAATCAATCGCATGTGAATGCTTTGGACTTGGCACTCAAGGCAGAGCACCAACAAAGCGCGTTTTATCTGCGCGCTTTCATCGAAGCGTGGGAAATCAAAGAGCAGGGTGAATAAAGCTCACTCAGCAACGACCTCGTTGCGCAAAATACCCAGCGGAGTGACCTCGACCTCCAAGACATCTCCCGCCTTCATGAAAATTTGAGGATCTCGCCGATGGCCTACACCACCCGGTGTACCTGTGGCGATGACATCCCCGGGTTCGAGGCGGCAAATGCCTGAGATGTAATGCACCAATTCGGCCAAGTCCCAGGCCATCAAGTCAAAGCCGCTGTGCTGCATGACCGCACCGTTTAGGCGTGTGGTCAACACCATACTTTTCGGATCGGCAATTTCATCACGGGTGACCAACCAGGGCCCAAACGCGCTGCTCGCGTCAAAGTTTTTACCCGCGGTGACGCTGTGCTTTTGGTAGTCACGCAGCGAGCCATCCATCACGATGGAGTAGCCCGCGATGTGGGACATGGCATCTTTTACCGCGATGTGACGCCCAGCTTTGCCGATCATGATGGCCACTTCACCTTCGAAATCAAACCGATCCGACAGCGATGGCAACACAATGGGTTGACCATGACCCACCAAAGACTGGGGGTGCTTGCTGAACATATTAGGGAAGAGCAAGTCTTCTTTACCGGCCTCTAACTGATGGGCTTTGTAGGCCCAGCCCAGGGCGAACATGCGCATGTCCAAGCGTGGATTCACGGGCAAAAACTTCAACGCAGACATCGGGTGATCTGGCGCTGTGGTGTTGGCCAACATGGCTTGTGCTTGTGTCAACAAATCGTTGGCAAACAAACCGACTAAATCTGTGCAACGCGAACCAAAGCGCGCACCAAGGTCCACGAACCCTTGCTCGGTGATGGCCCCAAAGTGTGCCTGGCCCTTGATTTCTACTGTAGCCAACTTCATCCCAGACTCCCATGATTGATTTAGATTGAATGCCGAGATTATTTTGCGGCCTACACGTGTGAAGCCCATGACGCTTCAGCGACAAACTGAATTGGGGAAGATGCTCGGTGTTTTCAAAATTTCTGATGTTAGGATTTTTTTAAATTTTGGAGGCAGCGATGCACGTGTTGGAAAAAATCATTCACCGAACTTTGTTCGTTTGCATTGCGATGGCGATGCTGTTGGCCACCCACGTGCAAGCCCAAGACTACCCATCGCGTCCCATACGCATGGTGGTGCCACAACCCCCAGGGGGTGGCACCGACATTTTGGGGCGCAGCGTGGCGCAAAAACTGTCCGAAGTTTTGCGCCAACCTGTGGTGGTTGAAAACAAAACAGGTGCGGGCTCTTTGATCGGCACCGAGTACGTGGCGCGAGCCCCAGCCGATGGTTACACCTTGATGGTCGGTGGCATCTTCAACATGGTCATGAACAAAGCGCTCATCAAGAACTTGTCCTATTCCCCCGAGAAAGATTTCATCAGCTTGGGCTATGTATCTGCCTATCCGTTTGTCTTGCTCACGCGTGCCGACTTGCCGGTGAACAATTTGGCAGAGTTGGTGACTTATGCCAAAGACAGACCAGGCAAACTGACCTATGGTTCTGGCGGATTGGGAACGCTCCAACACGTGTGGGGCGCCATTTTGACCAGCAGTCTGGGCTTGGACATGCTGCACATTCCCTTCAAGGGCGCGTCGCCTGCGCACCAAGAGATGATGGGTGGTCGTTTGGATGTGATGTTTGACAACATGTCGGCCTCGAAACAATACGTCCAATCGGGCCGACTCAAAGGATTGGTTGTTTCTTCCGCGGCTCGCAGCCCGCAGTTGCCCAATGTTCCAACCGTGAATGAAAGCGGTTTGGTCAAGTTTGAAGGGGAGAGCTGGTTTGGTATTTTTGCCCCTGCTGCAACGCCAGCGCCCGTGGTAGCCAAGCTGCGCGAAGCCTTGGCCTCCATCAATGCACAGGCGGATTTTTCAGCCAAAGTCGAGCGCGATGGCGGGCGCATGCTAAATATTCCAGCGGCTCAACAACAAAATTATTTGCGCGATGAAATTGACCGCTGGGTGAGTGCTGTCAACCGCTACAACGTCACGGCGGATTGATGCGCGCGGACATTTCAAGCTGCCACTCTTGCATGGGTTTTCGCGATGGGTTGTCTTTCAGACGCTGTTCAGTGACTTGATGAATGCCTTCATCACTCAGCGTCAGATCTAAGGAGTCCAAGTAAGGTTGTTCCACATGCCAAGGCGTGTCAAGGTAAATCTCGATCCGATTGACCTCTGGGTCACGGAAATACATCGACCATGAGTTGCCATGGTCAACGGTTTGAACCAGCGTCACATCGTCACGCGCGCTGACCAAGTCATGCATCTGCCTCAAGTCGTTCAAAGAGCCTACTTGAAACGAGATTTGCTGTAAGCCGTAGCCCGTGCCAGAGCCTGGCGGGCGTCCGGTTTCCATCACCAACTGATGGTGTGCCTTGGCGTCACGGCTCAGAAACACCACATGGTGATCGCGCACAAAGCCTTTGTCAGTGACACAAAACCCCAAAACGTCTTGGTAAAACTGAGACATCTTGTCGATATCCCACACAAACATCCCCATGTGGCGGAGCTTCAAATCAGGCAGCATCTTTGACTTTCTTCAAACCAATTTGAAATCCAACTTGACTGACTTGTGCGCTATCAACCAACGCCCGTCAATTTTGCGCATCACGTCTTCGTAACGGCCCATCAACACTGGGCCCGCCATAGGTGCAGGGGTGGCGTCGCCGGGTTGAAGGTCTTTGCGAAAGACCATGGCGTAGGAGTCGACATGGACTTCATGCTCAGAAATGGCTCGAATTCGGAAGTTAGAGAGCACATGACGCACCAAGATACCGGGCTGACGTTTAGCGGCCCAAGCCCTTAATCCTTGTGGCCCATGCAACACACCGTCAGCGCGAACCCACACCGCATCAGGTGCAAGATAGGCCTCCATGGCTTGGAATTCGTCCATGTCAAAGTGCCCCATGAAGGCCAACAAATTTTGTTGACATTCAAATTGATCTTCTATGGACAAGAAGTGGTTGTTTTTGTCATCGTTGGTCATGTTGGCGCTGTTCAGTGGTTTTGGAAATGCCCTGAATATAGCGCCTTGGATTGTCTAAAAGCCCCCAACACTTATCACAATAGAAATTTTCCACTGGCACACTGAATCAGAGCTGCAAGGCACTTATAGACGTTCGCTTTTAAGCACTTTATAAGATGATTAGCATCATCTTCAACGCGTAGTTATTATTCGGAATAAACTTTGAATATACGGCGTGGGGTAGCGATTTTTTTAATCCGAGACTTCAATTCAATAAATTTGTCAGATAGGTTCACCGTTCGTCTTGCATGGGCGAATGTCCAAGAAACAGCGTGCTGCGCTGGTGGCAGATCTGGATGCGCTACCACCCAACGCACCGCGCGTCTTGCTCTCCACTGGAAAGCTGGTTGGCGAAGGTTTTGACCACCCCCCGCTAGACACACTGGTCTTGGCTATGCCTGTTTCATGGAAAGGCACGCTGCAGCAGTATGCAGGGCGTTTGCACCGTGAACACGCAGGAAAGACCGACGTGCGAATCATCGATTTTGTGGACACTGGCCACCCGGCGCTGCTGCGCATGTGGGATAAACGGCAAATTGGGTATCGGGCGATGGGCTATCGACTTCAGCAGTTAGCCGATCAGTAGGAGCAGAACCCGAAATTTGCTCTTATGAATATAAGATAACTCAAATTATCTTAGGTTAAAATTTTAGCGTCAAAACAGCGCTTCGCCGTCAACTCCATGACCAAATCTCGCAGCCTGAGCGTCCAAGGCACTCCCGTAGGCTTCATCACCCGCCATGAGCAGGACTACATCTCACTGACCGACATGGTCAAACGCTTCGGTGATGAAAGCGTGCTCTACAGCTGGCTGCGCAATCGCAACACAGTTGAATTTCTGGGGGTCTGGGAGCTGATCAACAACCCGGCCTTTAAACCTCTCGAATTCGAGAGGTTTAAATCCCAGGCAGGACTGAACAGCTTTTCGCTGTCGCCCTCCAAGTGGGTGGAGGCCACCGGCGCGATCGGCCTGTTTGCGAAGGCTGGCCGAGGTGGCGGCACGTACGCGCACCGTGACATTGCCTTTGAATTTGGATCATGGCTCAGCCCAGAGTTCAAGCTGTACCTGATCACGGAGTTTCAGCGGCTCAAGGACGAAGAGGCCCGCGCAAGCTCACTGGAGTGGAGTTTCCAGCGGACCCTGGCCAAGGTCAACTACCGCATCCATACCGACGCCATCAAAGAACACTTGGTTCCCCGCCAGTTGACCAAGGCGCAAACCGCCACACTTTATGCCAGCGAAGCCGATCTGCTGAATGTGGCCTTGTTTGGCATGACGGCTGCTGAGTGGCGAGGGGCCAACCCTAGCGCAGTGGGCAATATGCGGGATGCCGCCACTCTGGAGCAGTTGGTGGTGCTGTCGAACATGGAGAGCATCAATGCGGTGCTGATTTATCAGGGCATCGATGCGCCCGAGCGTCTGCGTCAGCTCAATGCGATTGCCATCACCCAAATGCGCTCGCTCATTGGGCTGGCAGCTGTCAAGCAGTTGGGGCACTCGCGCCAGTCATGATGGCGAACAAGCCCGCTTACGTCAGTCGCCTGGGGTTGCATCACTTTGCTCATCTGCGGGCGGTGGCAGAAGGGTTGCCCCTTGTGGACGCAGTCAAACGGTATCTGGGCGTGGAGCATGGGCACCAAGCCAAAGTGGCTCACTTGGAGAGTCGGGATGCGGTGCGAGCGGTGGCCCGTCGCCGAGGCTTGAGTGCGTGGCGCCTCATTGGGATCGCCCTCGACGTGCAAGTCTCGCACGGCGGGGCACCCAGTCTGCAGGAGTTCATTGAGTCCCGTGATCTGGACGATTGGTCAGAGGCCGATGTGCTTCAGATGTACCAGGAAATCTACCCCGCCAGTGGCAAGCAGCTTCACCGTCAGCGCGTGCGCACGCGACTGCGCGAACGTCTGTTGGAGACACTGCATGAACTCGAAGCCTTGGCGGCCGAACAACCTCAGCCAGCCGACGCGATTTCTGGGTGGTTTGACGCCATCACCGCAGCCAAGTTGCTGAGCGCGGACATGGTGATTCTGGCGCAGTTGCAAGAGCGCATCGCCATTGGGGGGCGTTGGTGGCGAAATCTGCCCGGTATTGGGCGCACCAAAGCCCAGCGCATCGAATATCACTTGGCCATGCTGTTGTCTGAGCAGCCACCGCCCAAGCTTCGGGTTGTGTTTTCATTGACCCAAAAGGTGCAAAGTCCATCCACACGGTCGAGCCCACTGCTGGCCATGGATTTGCCCGTGTCTGCACAACCGATGGGGGATGACCAACAAGCTATTGAAGCCTGGGTAGCGGCCAAGGCGGGGTCTGCAGCCACGGTCAAGGCCTACACAAGGGAGGCCATGCGTCTTTTGTTGTGGCTGAGCCATGAGCGCGGCAGCACCTCATTTGGGCAAATGACACTGCTCGACTGCCGTGATTACATGGCGTTTTTGCAGCACATCCCTGCACACTGGATGTCTCGTGTGCGTGCACAGCCTGGCTCACCTGGATGGGCACCGTTTCGCGGGCCGCTGAGCACCCGAAGCGTACGTCAAGCCATCACTATTGTGGTGTCTATGTTTCACTGGCTCCAAGCCAGTGGCTACATTGCGCAAAACCCATGGCTTCTTGTCAACCAGAAAATAGGCGATGACCGTCAGGAGCGCGTGCTGCAGTCCAAGGCACTCAGCGAGGTGGCCACGCGTGAAGTAATCGCGTTCTGTCAAAACAAGCTGCCCGAGCCAGCAGCTCAACGCATGTTGTTCATCGTGCAGTTTGTCACCAGTGTGGGGCTGCGCAGCGCAGAACTCTTGAGCGCCAAATTGACCGACGTTCAGCATGAAGAAGAGGGGTGGGTCATGCAAGTACATGGCAAAGGCTCCAAGAACCGCATCGTGGCGCTACCGCCTGCGGCGCTACAAGCCCTCAACACGTATTTGCAAGCCCGTGGTTTGGGGGACATCACCAGCGCCACACCACAAGCCCCTGTACTGGCCAGCCTTCATGATCCCTTGCAAGGCGTGGGATACCAGGCGCTGTACCAACACGTCAAATCCTGGCTGGGCAAAGCCATTGATGTGGCCGATTTACCAACTTCCGAGCGGATGCGATTGCGCCAGGCATCAACCCATTGGCTCCGACACACCTTTGGCACCCGAGCCATTGCCAAGGAAGTGCCGTTGGACGTGATTCAGGCCCAGATGGGCCATGCCAGCATCCAGACCACCACCGCCATCTATGGTCGTGCGCCCATTCGCCGACGCATTGATGAAATGGATCGGGCGTTTGGATAACTCTGGTGTCCTCGGCCAAGTCACATCAGGCTTGAATCACGGAACCATGATTAGGGTTACCACTTAGGAGAGGGCGCGAGTTTTTGCACCAAAACCGAGATTACCCCTTTTCAAAACATGGTTTTTTAATTTAACATAATATACATCGTATAAATTAACAAGCTAAAATCTTAAAAGGCTAAATTTGCCCGGTCCCCAAAAAAATTAAAATCTGCCTCCGTCTGGACCTTGAATTTGCCACCTGCCGCAGTATTGGCCGTTCGGCATCAGCGCGAGCTGGGTTACTGACCTAACTTTGATTTATCGGGGACTGGGCAAATTTAGCCTAAAAGCTCAGTGTCCGGGGTGCGCCCACAAAAGCAACGCGTCTTGGGCTTCGACCAGCAAGCTCACCGGTTGGCCCACAGGCAGACACACTTTGGTGGCCACGTGTCCAAAAGGCAAATCCGTCAACACCGGCACTTTGAGCTGCAGACGCAACCAATCGACCACACTCAAGAATTTGAACCCGCTGTCATGGGGCGTGAGTTTGTAATTGGAAAACTGTCCCAGAATCACCGCCTTTTGTCGCGCCAAGACTCCGGCGTGCAACAGTTGGGTGAGCATGCGCTCTACCCGATAAGGATGTTCGCCCACATCTTCTAAAAACAGCACACCAGATTTAATTTGTGGAAAGTAGGGCGTGCCCAGCAAACTGGTCAAAACAGCCAAATTCCCACCCCACAGCAGCGCATCTTTGGCCCATACACCCTCTCGTCGAGCACTCAGTGCGGGACGGTTGTGAGCGGACAAACGCCACCCTGCCCCCTCCCCTTGACCACTCACCATGTCTTCAAAACATGCCTCCATGATGTCATCTGGGTGCTCAGCACCAAAGTCCTCACCCAACGCAGGACCGGCCCAAGTCACAGCGCCAGTTTTAGCCAGCACCGCATTTTGGAAAGCGGTGAAATCGCTAAGACCCACAAAATGGGTGCCTCTGGAGATGGCTTTGGCCACCGCTTTGTATGAGATGCCCGGCAAGATGCGGGTCAAGCCATACCCCCCACGCGAGATCAACGCAACATCGGCTCCACTGGCCGCAGCCCGATGAATGGCGGCCAAACGCGTGGCATCGTCACCGGCAAATCGGGTGTGACGCGACAAGGCATCCTCGTCCAATTCAACGTGGTGACCGAGCTGTTTGAGTCGAATGACACCGCGTTTGAAAGCGGCCTTGTCGCGCACTGCGCCACTGGGGGAGTAGATGTAGATGTGAGCCATAGGCGCCATTGTCCGTCACATGAGGCGTTGGTAATGCAACAAGCGGCCACGGTAGGGGCTCAAATCCTCCAAGGGGTCACTCAAGGTCAGTTCTGTCAAAGTGAACCCCAAGCCGGCCATTTCACGGTGAAACGCACTTCGATTGCCCCGGTTGGGGTCCACAATCAATACCTCGGCACCATCTGCCGCATGGGCTTGGATGAAGCCTGCGAGTTGTTGGGGATGGCTGCGCTCGTACAACACATCACTCGCCACGATCAAATCGAACCGGCCCAAGCCCAGGTTATGTCTGCCCCAATGGCCTGTGACATATGGCAAAGGCAGCATGCCGTTGAGTTTGAGGTTGGCCTTCAAAAAACCTTCGGTCAGAGGATGGCAGTCACTGGCTGTGACTTGCCCTGATCTGCGGTGAATCACCAAGCTGGCCAAGGCCAGACCACACCCCATCTCCAAGATGCGTTTGTCTTTGAGCTCCCACGCCTGCATCAAGTCCGCGAGCTTTTGCGCCGAAGGCCACAGCAACCCAAACAAAGGCCACGTGGCAGAAGAAATCCCCTCAGCCAAGGCCAACCCCTCTGGATCAAAAAACTGTTGGCGGTCCAACAAGGACCGGATCTGCAAGTCAGCCCCACCTGCTACACCGATACGCTGAAACTTCACTTCGTAACCGGTCGTAGAGGGTGGGGTGGACATCAACATCAATGTCGCACAGGGCTTGATGCGGACAATAAAGCACGCAAGGCGCGTGGACCCGCTTCATGGCCTTTGTCTTGGTAAGGGGCATGACGGAGGGCTTGAGCCATGGGCGGGGATGCCCCCAGGGTGAGCACTGACACGTTGGGGAGGTTCATCTCTTGGACATGGGCCAACACGGCTTTCATGCTGTGCGGAGCTGCCAAAACAAAAGACTTGGCAGTGTGCAAGGCCAAGAATTCTGCCAAGACTTGGGCATACCAAGCCACGCTGTGCAGTGTCTCCTTCTTGGGCTTGTCAGACAAGCCGAACCCTGGCAAGTCCACGGCCACAGCAGCTTGCCCCGTATGCAAAGCGTCAAGGTAAGCCGCACTCCAATCGTTGGGGCCATGTAAAAAAACTTGCATTTCTGCGTCAAATGAAGGGGGTACAGCGTTTTGCAACCAATGCAATCGCAAACCTTGCAAAGCAGGCAAGCTTTGGGTGTAGCGTGAGAATTGGGCAGGCACACCGAGGTTGGCCATGGCCGCTGTAGCAGCGTCACTCAGTCGCAGCGCATCCTCTCGCAGGGGCACACGTTGTTGATCATGGTGTTTGCGACGCTCTTCAAAAAACGATTGCAACAACGCCGCAGACTCGGCTCCCAAGACGCCTCCAGTGGTCTGGGTCTGGTGGTTGAGTTGGGGCTGGGTGAAGACATTGAGTACCGACCCCGCAGCGCCGGTTTTAGGCTCCGTGGCACCAAACACCAAGCGCCCAAGACGAGAGGCCAATACGGCACCACTGCACATGAGACATGGCTCGAGCGTCACGTACAAAGTGCAGTCTTCCAGGCGGTAGTTCCCCAGGGCCTTGGCTGCAGCGCGCAAAGCATTCACCTCGGCATGGGCGCAGGGATCGATGCTGCCCAAGGGGCTGTTGTGTGCGCTGGCAATGACTCGCCCTTGTCGCACCACCACGGCACCGACGGGCACCTCCCCCGCCAAGGCTGCTGAGTGCGCTTGGTCCAACGCCAGGCGCATAAAGCCCTCATCCAAGAGATGTTGCGCATCCCTCATGGCTGGGCGACCAAACCAAGACGAACCATCCAGCCAGCCAGCGCCTGTTCTTGGGGCGAGCCTTGTGCATACATGGCGTACAAAGCAGCAAGCGACGACGCACGGTGTTGGTTGAGTTTGAGCTTGCACTGCAAGTCAGTGATGCGCAACTCAAAAGCCACAATGCCATTGAGCATCCTGTCTTGAAACGCACCATCAAGTCCCCGCCATTGTTCTGCGTAAGCGGGTTCGTGGTCTGCGATCAAGGCCTTGAGCAGTGCGTCTTTGTCTGTGGTGCTGTCGATCAGCGTGGCCTCAACCCGAGCGTGCACAGCCAAATAATTCCAAGTGGGCACTCGTGCAAGGTCCGGATAAACCTTGGGCGACAAATAGGCCTGAGGCCCCATGAAGGTCACCAACGCGTGTGGCCTGGCTTGTAAATAGCGCCAATGTGGGTTGGCTCTGGCGCAATGTCCCTGCAAAAAAATATCTGCATCGCGTTGCTGCAGATGCAAAGGCAGATGTGACACGTAAGGTGCGCCCTCCTCGTCTTGACTGATCAAATTGGCCAGAGGATGCTCACGCATCAATGCCAGCGCATGTGATTCGTCGTGGGGCTTGAAATGGGGGGGCAGATACATGGTGATCCAAGCACCACGCACAAAGCGGATGCGTTAGAAACGACGCTTGACTGGGCCGCCTGGGCCTTTGCCTTCGATGTGACGAAATGTCACCCGGGCTTTGTTCATGTCGTAGGGAGAAAGCTCAACAGTGACCTTGTCACCTTCAATGATGCGAATGCGGTGCAAACGCATCTTGCCGGCGGTGTAAGCGATCAGGGAGTGACCGTTTTCTAAGGTGACGCGGTAACGCGAGTCGGGCAAGACTTCGGTCACGACACCCTTCATTTCGATCATTTCTTCTTTGGCCATGTACTCAATATTCTCTAATTTAAAAAATCAATCCCCGAATGGGCTGCGTCTCATGCAGCCTTTGATTGTAGTTCCTTTGGCTTTTGTCATTATTCCCACTCGATGGTCGCAGGCGGCTTGCTTGAGACGTCATAGGTCACCCGGTTGATGCCCCGTACTTCGTTGATGATGCGACCCGATACTTTTTTAAGCAGCGCATAAGGCAATTCGGCCCAGTCGGCAGTCATGAAGTCACTGGTTTGCACCGCGCGCAAGGCCACCACATAGTCATAGGTACGGCCATCGCCCATCACGCCCACGCTCTTGACAGGCAAAAACACCGTGAAAGCCTGGCTGGTCAGGTCATACCAGGACTTGCCTGTGGCTTCGTCTTTGAAATTGTGCAGCTCTTCAATGAAGATGGCATCTGCTCGGCGCAGCAAGTCGGCATATTCCTTCTTGACTTCACCCAAGATCCGCACGCCCAGACCAGGACCTGGGAAGGGGTGGCGGTACACCATCTCGCGAGGCAGCCCCAAGGCCACGCCCAATTCGCGCACCTCGTCTTTGAACAAGTCCCGCAAAGGCTCCAACAACTTCAAGCCCAGTTGTTCGGGCAATCCCCCCACGTTGTGGTGGCTTTTGATGGTCACTGCCTTCTTGCTCTTGGCACCGCCCGACTCAATCACGTCCGGATAAATGGTGCCTTGCGCCAAGAAGGTCGCGCCTTGGTGGCCTCCGTCACCCGCCTTGAGCTTGGCCGCTTGTTCTTTGAACACATCGACAAACAAACCACCGATGATCTTGCGCTTGGCTTCTGGCTCGCTCACACCCGCCAACTTGCCCAAAAACAATTCGCTGGCATCCACGCGAATCACATGTGCGTGCAACTTGCCCACAAACATGTCCATGACCATGTCGCCTTCGTTGAGGCGAAGCAGGCCATGGTCCACAAACACACAAGTCAGTTTGTCGCCGATGGCCCGATGAATCAGCGCAGCGGCCACGGATGAGTCGACGCCACCGGACAAGCCCAGAATCACTTCTTCGTCACCCACTTGTTGACGGATCGACGCCACCGCCTCGGCAATGTAGTCACCCATGATCCAGTCAGGGCGTGTGCCGCAAATGTCCAGAACAAAGCGGTTCAACAAGGCCTGACCTTGTACGGTGTGCGTGACTTCTGGGTGGAATTGCACCGCGTAAAACTTACGTGCTTCATCGGCCATACCCGCAATGGGGCAAGACGGCGTGGAGGCCATGACCTTAAACCCATCAGGCAATTGCGTGACCTTGTCTCCGTGGCTCATCCACACCTTGAGCATGCCATGGCCCTCCGGTGTACTGAAGTCCTCAATGCCTTTGAGCAATTCGGTGTGGCCGTGGGCACGCACTTCAGCGTAGCCAAATTCACGGGTGTGCCCGGCCTCGACCTTGCCGCCCAGCTGGGTGGCCATAGTTTGCATGCCGTAGCAAATCCCCAACACGGGTATACCCAACTCAAACACAGCGTCTGGAGCGCGGTCATCGACTTCGTACACGCTGGCATGGCTGCCAGACAAGATGACGCCTTTGAGGTTGCCGTCTTTGGCAAAGTCACGCACCCACTCGTTGCTCACGTCACAAGGATGGACTTCGCAAAACACATGGGCTTCTCGCACGCGACGAGCGATGAGCTGGGTCACTTGGGAGCCGAAATCGAGGATGAGAATTTTTTGGTGCGACATAAATAAAAAAGGCCAGTCAGTGGCCTGGCGCTATTGTCTCAAAAAAAGAAACCACCCCAAGGGGTGGTTTTGAGCCTAGGTAAGAGTCACTCGGCCCGGTAGTTCGGCGCTTCTTTGGTGATCTGCACATCGTGCACATGGCTTTCGCGAATGCCAGCCGAGGTGATTTCGACAAACTGCGCCTCGTTGTGCATGGCTTCAATGCTGGCACAGCCGCAGTAGCCCATGCTGGCGCGCAAACCACCCGCCATTTGGTAGATGATGGCGACCACAGAGCCTTTATAAGGTACCCGCCCCTCAATGCCTTCGGGCACGAGTTTGTCTGCATTGGGGTTGCCCGTGCTGGACTCTTGGAAGTAACGATCGGCGCTGCCTTGTTGCATGGCGCCAATCGAGCCCATACCGCGATAGCTCTTGTAGCTGCGGCCTTGGTACAGAATGACCTCGCCCGGCGCCTCTTCAGTGCCTGCGAACATGCCCCCCATCATCACCGTGCCAGCACCAGCGGCAATGGCTTTGGCAATGTCGCCGCTGTAGCGGATACCACCGTCGGCAATCAAGGGAACGCCTGTTCCTTTCAATGCGGTGGCCACATTGTCGATGGCCATGATCTGAGGCACGCCCACACCCGCCACGATGCGCGTGGTGCAGATGGAGCCGGGGCCAATGCCGACCTTGACGGCATCGGCGCCGGCCTCCACCAAGGCCAAGGCAGCGGCCCCGGTGGCGATGTTGCCCCCAATCACCTCAATGTGTGGGTAATGTTGTTTGACCCAGCGCACGCGATCAATCACGCCCTTGCTGTGTCCGTGGGCGGTGTCCACCACGATGGCATCTACCCCTGCGCGAGCCAGCGCCTCGACACGCTCTTCGGTGCCCTCTCCAACGCCCACAGCGGCACCCACACGCAGTTTGCCCGCAGCGTCACGCGCTGCGTTTGGAAAATTGAGTTGTTTGGTGATGTCTTTGACGGTGATCAAGCCCTTGAGTTCAAAGCTGTCGTTGACCACCAACAAGCGCTCCAATTTGTGCTTGTTCAACAAGTGCTTGGCCTGCTCGGGCGTCGTGCCCTCTGGAACGGTGATCAGCCGCTCACGCGGCGTCATGATCTCACTGACCTTTTGGTCGTAACGTGTCTCAAAGCGCAGATCACGCCCCGTGACAATACCGACCACTTGGCCCCCATTGCAAACCGGAAAGCCGGACACGCCCAACTCTTCAGACAAGGCCATCACCTGGCGTACTGTGGTCTCTGGTGTGATCACCACAGGGTCTCGCAGCACACCAGACTCATACCGCTTGACCTTGGCCACTTGGGCGGCTTGCTCTTGGGCCGTGAGGTTTTTATGCACGATACCAATGCCACCTTCTTGCGCTATGGCAATCGCCAACCGCGCTTCGGTCACCGTGTCCATGGCGGCAGATACCAGGGGCAAGTTCAAGCGAATGTTGCGGGTGAATTGGGTCGCGAGTGAGGCGTCCTTGGGCAGGACTTGGGAGTAGGCGGGCACCAACAACACGTCGTCGAAGGTGAGTGCTTTGCCGAGAAGGCGCATGGGACTTGGCTCCAAAAGAACAAGTGTACCGAGCTGCTCTTGCCTGCCTGTATACACGGCTTGGTGGCGTGTACTCAAGAGCGGATGGCCCGGGGCAAATTCAGTAATTTATTTCGCGGCTTGCGCTTGAGCCGCAGGTGCCTGCCTAGCGCCGTCGGCAAGAACACAGACTTGCCGCGAACTCAGTAGCCGGCTTTCGCACCCTCGCGCCGCTTGGCAAACAAGCCCGCGCGCTGGGTGCCTTGTTTCTGAAAGCGCTCACGTCGCGCCACCTTGGGGTCGACCATCAAGGGGCGGTAAAGCTCCACCCGGTCCAAGTCCCGAAGCACATGCCCGGGCGTGGTCTTGCGCCCCCACACACCCAGCACCCACAAGGCCGAATTGCCCAATTCAAGCTCAGGAAAATCGCGCAAGAGGCCACTGGCTTGCAACGCCTGCTGAACCGTGCTGCCAAGGGGTAAGGTGAGGTGACGCTCAAGGACTGTGCGAGGCGCGGGCGACACCAGCACATCAATCTTCAATGGAGCACAGGAAGCAGGCGAATCCATCAAGTTTTGTACACCTGCTCTGCGCGCTTGACAAAGGCATCCACCAAGGTGGATGCAATCTTGTCAAACACCGGACCGACCAAAGCGCCAAACATGCTGTCAAAGCTGTAGTTCAACGTCAACTCAATGCGACAAGCGCGTTGTGGGGTTTGGGTGTTGGGGTCAGTCAGGGGATGAAAGTCCCAAGTGCCATCCAAGTGCTTGAAGGGGCCATCAATGAGTTGTAACTTCACTTGTCGCCCAGGCACGTGCTGGTTGCGGGTTGAAAAGCTTTTGCGAAAGCCCCCCAAAGACATCCCTATTTCAGCGGTCATCTCATTGCCCTCTTGCGCCAAGACAGCGCCACGCTCACACCAGGGCAGAAACTCCGGGTAGCGCGCCACATCGGTGACCAAGGCAAACATTTCCTCAGCACTGAACCAAATGAGAAGAGACTTGTGAACGGTTTTCATAGAATGGTCACTATTGTAAGAAGCACCATGGCCACGAAAAAACCCGCTACCCCCTCTCGCATTGCCGACAACAAAAAAGCCGCGTACAACTATTTCTTTGAAGAGAAGTTTGAAGCCGGCATGGTGCTGCAAGGCTGGGAGGTGAAGTCTGCGCGTGAGGGTAAGGTGCAACTGACCGACGGCTATGTGGTCATCCGAGATGGCGAGCTCTACGTCATCGGCTGCCAAATCAACCCCTTACACACCGCCTCGACGCATGTCAGCCCAGACTCGGTTCGTACCAAGAAACTTCTGATGAAGAAAGACGAAATCAAACGTCTCATTGGCAAGGTCGAACAAAAAGGCTACACCCTGGTGCCCATCAACTTGCACTGGAAGAACGGGAAGATCAAATGCGAAATCGCCCTGGCCAAGGGCAAGGCCGAGCACGACAAACGCGACACCATCAAAGACCGCGAAGGCAAACGCGAGGTGGAGCGCGCCATGAAGAGTCGACACAAATAGTCTCCAGGGGCACACTCAAGAGGGGGTGCCCGCGTTGGAGCAGACTGTTTGGTTATTTCTTTTTGCGCGGCGGCAATCCCGTGTGCTGCGTTAGCACCCTGCCCTTGGTCGGCTCTTGACGCATGGAGGTCTTGGCCGCACCCGCTTTGGCCACACCCGCTTTGGCCACAACCGTTTTCGCCACGCCAAGTTTGGGTATGACGGTGCTGTTCTTGCGCCGTGCACTGGTGTAGCCGCCATCGGTCAGCGGCTGGAACGTCGGGATCAGATGGTGTTTGCCGTTGCCAATCAAATCGGCACGGCCCATGGCTTTCAAAGCTTCGCGCAAAAGCGGCCAATTGTTGGCATCGTGGTAGCGCAAAAAGGCTTTGTGCAAACGCCTGCGGCGTTCACCGCGCACGATGTCCACCGCTTCGCTGGTGCGGGTCACACGCGACAGGGGATCTTTGCCCGAGTGGTACATGGCTGTGGCCGTGGCCATGGGACTGGGATAGAAAGTTTGTACCTGGTCGGCGCGAAAGCCGTTTTTCTTGAGCCACAGCGCCAGATTCATCATGTCTTCATCGCGCGTGCCAGGGTGCGCGGCAATGAAGTACGGCACCAAAAACTGTTTCTTGCCCGCTTCGGCCGAGAAGCGGTCAAACATCTGTTTGAACTTGTCGTAGCTGCCAATGCCCGGCTTCATCATCTTGGAGAGTGGCCCACCCTCGGTGTGCTCGGGCGCGATCTTGAGGTAGCCGCCCACATGGTGGGTCACCAGTTCTTTGACGTATTCAGGCGACTTGACCGCCAGGTCGTAACGCAAGCCCGAACCAATCAATATTTTCTTCACGCCCTTCAAAGCCCGCGCCCGGCGATACATGTGGATGAGAGAGCTGTGGTCGGTGTTGAGGTTTTGGCAAATGCCTGGGTACACACAACTTGGCTTACGACACGCTGCCTCGATTTCGGGACTTTTGCAACCGATGCGGTACATGTTGGCGGTGGGCCCTCCCAAGTCGCTGATCACCCCCGTGAAGCCCGAGACCTTGTCGCGGATGTCTTCGATCTCGCGAATGACTGAGTCTTCGCTGCGGCTTTGGATGATTCGGCCCTCATGCTCGGTGATCGAACAAAACGTGCAACCGCCAAAACAACCGCGCATGATGTTGACCGAGAAGCGAATCATCTCCCAAGCCGGAATTTTTGTGGCACCGTCATGGCTGCCGTGTTCGTCCGCATACGCCGGATGGGGACTTCGTGCGTAGGGTAAATCAAACACCAAGTCCATCTCAGCCGTGGTCAGTGGAATGGGCGGGGGGTTGATCCACACGTCGCGTGCAGTGGCGCCTTCGCCGTGTGACTGCACCAAGCAGCGGGCATTGCCGGGGTTGGTTTCCAAATGCAACACACGGTTGGCGTGGGCGTACAAGACAGGGTCGGACTTGACGTGATCAAAGCTTGGCAAGCGAATCACACTGCGCTCTCGCGGGGGCACTTTGAGTTTGCCCTTGCCCTGCAAGGCGGGCATGTTGGGGTTAGGCACAAAGTTCAAGGGCGCAACTGTGGCCTGGCCTGCCTGCCCTGCCTGCCCGTTGGCAGCATCGGCCACGGCTTGGGCTTCGTCTTCGCGGGCACAACTTTGACCTTGGGCTTTGGCTTGCTCGCTGACCATCAAATACGGGTTGACGTGGGCTTCAACGCGTCCGGGAACGTCGATGCTCGACGAGTCAATTTCGTACCAGCCCTCGGGCGTTTCGCGCCGCACGAAGGCGGTACCGCGCACATCGGTGATCTGTTGCACCGGTTCTTTGGCCGCCAGACGGTGGGCAATTTCAACAATCGCACGCTCGGCGTTGCCGTACAGCAGCAGGTCGCACTTGCTGTCTACGACGATGGAGCGGCGCACCTTGTCTGACCAGTAATCGTAGTGCGCAATGCGGCGCAGCGAACCTTCTATGCCGCCCAACACAATCGGTACATCGCTGTAAGCCTCCTTACAACGCTGGCTGTAAACCAAGGCCGCTCGGTCGGGGCGTTTGCCACCCACATCGCCGGGCGTGTAGGCGTCATCACTGCGAATTTTGCGATCCGCGGTGTAGCGGTTGATCATGGAATCCATGTTGCCGGCGGTGACGCCGAAAAACAAATTGGGTTTGCCCAGCGCTTTGAAGGGGTCTGCGCTTTGCCAGTCGGGCTGGGCGATGATGCCCACGCGAAAACCCTGGTTCTCTAGCATGCGCCCGATCACGGCCATGCCAAAACTCGGGTGATCCACATAGGCGTCGCCGGTGACGATGATCACATCACAGCTGTCCCAACCCAGCTGGGTCATTTCCTCGCGGCTCATCGGCAAAAAAGGGGCCGTGCCAAATCTCGCCGCCCAGTACTTGCGGTAACTGTTCAGCGGCTTGGCGTTGCGGGGGAAAAAAGAGACGTCGGCGTAGGCATTCATGAGCGGGGTAGTTTACGGGTTTGCCCGGATTTAGGGTGATGCAGGGTCTTTCTGCACTCCCAAGCACAAAGCACCGGGCTCAGGATGGCAGCGCTTGGACCGTGGCGCGGTCTTGCCACAAATGCGAGACCACGCGCTGCGCTTGGGCCACGTCACCAGTGGTGAAAACCCAAGTTGACCCTGCACCTTGTGTGCGCCGATGCTCTCCCAAGCGGCGCACCACCTCGCGCGCCACCGCCTCGGCCGGGTCTAGCAGTTGAACGCCCTCCCCCGCCACGCGCTGTATGGCGGCGTGTAAAAAGGGGTAATGCGTGCAGCCCAACACCAAGGTATCAGCCCCTTGTGCCACCAAGGGCGCGACGAACTCCCGCACCAAGGACTCCGTGAGCGGGCTGTGCAAATTGGCTTGTTCGACCAACTCCACCCAACCGGGGCAGGCTTGCAAGACGATGCGCTTGCCCTGCCCGTACTGAGCGCACAGCTTGGCCACGCTGTCGCTTTGCACGGTTTGGCGAGTCGCCAACACGCCAATCACCCCTGTGCGCGTTAAGGCCACCGCGGGCTTGATGGCAGGTTCAATCGCCACCACCGGCAGGTGGGTGTGTTCGCGCAAGCTGCGTGCAGCCACCACAGTCGCCGTGTTGCATGCAATGGTGATGGCCTTGACGCCCTGTCGAGCCAACCACTGGCCCACCTCCAAAGTGCGTTGGGTGATGTGTGCTTCGCTTTGGTCGCCATAGGGCGCGTGCCCCGAATCGGCCACGTACACCAAGTCCTCGCTGGGCAAAGCCTCGCGAATGGCCCGCAGCACCGACAAGCCGCCCACACCGGAGTCAAAGACGCCAATGGCTTGGGCAAATGCAGGTTCAACAAGTGTCGTGGTAGGGTGTGCAGACATGGTTTGAAAGAATAATCCAGATACTGTAGCTTTGAGGCGAACGCGACACATGAACACCACACCTTTGGACAACAGCGCACAAGACATCGTGATTTTTGGTGGTGCGGGGGACTTGGCGTTTCGCAAGCTCTTACCCGCACTCTACATGGCGCACTTGCATGACAAGTTGGCCCATGGAACCCGTATCGTGGGTGTGGGGCGCCAACCCTGGAGCCGAGAAGAATATTTGCGCTTTGTTGACAGCCATTCACCCGCTTTGATTGACAAAGAAGCTTTCAATCCAAACGACTGGCAAAGCTTTCTGGCACGTTTGTCCTATGTCAGCTTGGACGTCACCCAAAGGGATGACTACGCCAAACTCAAAGCCGTTTGCAATTCAAAGGGCTTACGGGTGTTCTATTTGGCCACCGCACCCAACTTGTTCACTCAAATTTGCGCGCATCTCGCCAGCGCGGGGTTGGTGGACGCTCAGGCGCGGGTGGTGCTCGAAAAGCCCTTGGGCACGGACTTGGCCTCTGCACGCGCGATCAATCAAGAGGTGGCGCGTTATTTCAACGAGCACCAGATCTACCGCATCGACCACTACTTAGGCAAAGAAACCGTGCAAAACCTCATGGTGCTGCGGTTTGGAAACGCTATTTTCGAGCCCATGTGGCGCGCGCCCTACATCAAAAGTGTGCAGATCACCGTCTCTGAGACGGTGGGGGTAGGCAGCCGCGCGGGCTTTTACGATGGCGCGGGCGCCATGCGCGACATGGTGCAAAACCATTTGCTGCAGCTGCTGTGCATCGTGGCCATGGAGCCTCCGATCTCGCTGAATGCGGACGATGTGCGCGATGAAAAACTCAAGGTCCTGCGCTCCTTGCGCAAAATGGATTTGGCAGACATCAAGCGCGACACCGTGCGTGGCCAATACACCGCGGGGGCCTCCGAAGGTGTGGCCGTCAGCGGCTACCAAGAAGAAAGCAACGTGCCCCCCCACAGTACAACCGAGACCTTTGTGGCGTTGCGTGCGCACATTAACAACGCGCGCTGGGCCAACGTGCCCTTCTTTTTGCGCACAGGCAAGCGCATGCAAAAACGTCAATCAGAAATCATCATCGAATTTGCCGATCAGCCGTTTTCAATATTCGGCACCACGGCGAACCAGGAGCCCAACCGATTGATCATCAGCTTGCAACCCGAAGAATCTATTCAGCTGGGCTTGATGGTCAAAGAACCGGGCTCAGGCATGACATTGCACCCGGTCAAACTCGGACTTGATTTGCAGCACTCATCCAACAAACGCCGCGCCGAGGCCTATGAGCGCTTGTTAATGGACGTGATCAAGGGCCGTTTGACCCATTTCATGCGCCGCGATGAATTAGAGGCTGCGTGGATGTGGGTCGAACCCATCTTGGACGGCTGGAAGGCACTCGATGACAAACCCCGTCCCTACTCAGCAGGAAGTTGGGGGCCGGCAGCCTCATCGGCCTTGATGGCTCGTGAAAACCTGTGCTGGTTTGAGGAGGCCTGATGACGGGTCAAGTTGAGCTCTCGTTTCCACAGCTATCAGCACCATGGATCAGCGAACCACGCGCCAACATCGCCACGCACATGGGCCAAGTCGATGCACTCACACAAGCCCTGGCGAAAGACATTGCGCTGCGTTTGACAGCAGCCATTGAGGCGCGTGATGTGGCGGTGTTGGGGGTGTCTGGCGGGAAATCACCTGTGGCCTTGTTTCATGCGTTGCGCGTTTTACCCATCCCTTGGGCCCAGGTGCGCATCACCCTGGCAGACGAGCGTTGTGTGCCGTGTACCCATGCCGACAGCAACGCTCAACTCGTGAACCAACATTTGCTGCAAGACCACGCGAGAGCCGCGCAATGGGTACCGATGGTGAGCCAAACCGCACAACCGCTGCCTGCCCTGTGCGAGTTGGTACAAGCCGCCAGTACCGCCCTTGAGGCTTCAGGCACCGCGGATGTGTTGGTGTTGGGCATGGGCAGTGACGGACACACAGCATCCTTGTTCTCAGACGCCCCCAACTTGGCAGACTTGCTCGATCCTCTGAGCACGCAGGTGTGTGCGGGCGTCGCACTCGCGCAGCCCCCCTCGAGCGCGCCCTACCCACGCATCACCCAAACACTTGCGCAAATTCTGAGTGCTCGCCACATCGCGTTGCCCATCAGCGGCGCTGACAAGCTCCACACTTTGCGCCAAGCTTGGCTGCAGCGCAGCAAGTTGCTCCCCGTGTCTTATCTGCTGCATCAAATCCACACGCCTGTCTCACTTTGGATATCTCCATGACCACACCCAAGCACCCCACCCTGGTCGCTGTGACCGCACGCATTGAGCAGCGCAGCGCTGTGTCTCGTGCGGCCTATCTCAAGGTGGTGACACAAGCCAAGAAGCCCGGACCCTACCGTGGCGCCATGGGCTGCGCCAATGCCGCCCATGCCTATGCGGCCATGCCTGCCAACGACAAACTGGTCTTGCGCCAAGAGCGTCAACCCAATCTTGGCGTGATCACGGCCTACAACGACATGCTCTCAGCCCACCAACCCTATGAGCATTACCCTGAAAAAATTCGCGCCGCAGCAAGGCAGGCTGGCGCCACGGCGCAAGTCGCCGGTGGGGTGCCCGCCATGTGCGATGGCGTGACTCAGGGCGAAGACGGCATGGAGCTGTCACTGTTTTCTCGCGATGTGATTGCCTTGGCCACGGCCGTGGGCCTGTCGCACAACGTGTTTGATGCGGCCCTGTTCTTGGGCGTATGCGACAAGATCGTGCCCGGCTTGTTCATGGGCGCGCTGCAGTTTGGCCATTTGCCTGCTGTGTTTGTGCCGGCCGGACCCATGACGTCGGGACTGTCCAATGACGACAAGTCCATGGTTCGGCAGCAATATGCACAAGGGTTGGTCAGCCGCGAGGTGTTGCTGCAAGCCGAGCAAGCGGCCTACCACAGCGCTGGCACCTGTACGTTTTACGGCACCGCCAATTCCAACCAAATGCTCATGGAAATCATGGGCTTGCATTTGCCCGGCTCATCATTTGTCAACCCAGGCACGCCACTGCGCGAAGCGCTCACCAGCGCGGCGGTGCAGCGTGCGGTGCAACTCAGCCAGCTGCCCAACACGGGAATGGGGCACCAAATTGATGCCAAAGCCCTCGTCAATGGCATCGTGGGTTTGTTGGCCACCGGAGGGTCGACCAATCACACCCTGCACTTAGTGGCCATGGCGCGTGCGGCGGGTCTCATCGTCAACTGGGACGACTTCTGCGATCTGTCGTCTTGCGTGCCATTGCTCGCTCGCGTCTACCCCAACGGCAGCGCAGATGTGAACCACTTTCAAGCCGCTGGCGGCATGGGATTTTTGATCGCGCAATTGCTGAGCGTGGGTTTGTTGCATGCCGACGTGACCACCATCATGGGCGAAGGCTTGCAACGCTACACCGTGGAGCCTTGGCTTGACCAAGGCCAGTTGGCCTGGCGCGAGGCACCTGGCCAGTCGGGTGACGAAGACGTGCTGCGACCAGCCAATCGCCCATTTAGCACCGACGGCGGTTTGCGTTTACTCAAGGGCAATCTGGGTCGCGCCGTGGTCAAGGTTTCAGCCGTCAAAGCGCAACACCGCGTGGTGCGTGCACCGGCGCTGGTGATGACGGATCAAAAACAACTCGCCGAATTGTTCAAAGCGGGACAACTGGAGCGGGACTTTGTGGCCGTAGTGCGCAACCAAGGCCCACAAGCCAACGGCATGCCCGAATTGCACAAGCTCACGCCGGTGCTGGGGCTGCTGCAAGACAAGGGGTTCAAAGTGGCGCTGGTGACCGATGGGCGCATGTCGGGCGCATCGGGCAAAGTGCCTGCAGCCATCCATGTGAGCCCAGAGGCCTTGAACGGCGGCGCCATTGCCAAGGTGCAAGATGGTGACATGATCACCCTAGACTGCGATGAGCAGATCTTGCGACTTGAAGTCAGTGACAGCGAACTGGCCAGCCGCCAGGCTCCCAGCCCTGACAGGTTGTCCAACCAGCACGGCAGCGGACGCGACTTGTTTGCCCTGTTTCGAGACCACGCCGCCCATGCTGAAGATGGTGCATCACCGCTGCTGCCACCTGTTCATCACACCGGTTTCTGACACCTCCAACACGCCATGACCCAACCGATACACCCCACTTTTCAACGCCCGGCCTTCACCTCACGGGTGGTGCCCGTCATCGTCATCACCCACCCCGATCAAGCGGTACCCATGGCCCATGCATTGCTTGAAGGCGGTGTGGATGTGATGGAAATCACGTTGCGCCATGCCGCCGGTTTGGCCGCCATCGAACAAGTGGCCAAGAATGTGCCCCAAATGCACGTGGGTGCAGGGACCGTTACGCGTGCCGACGAGATGGCACGCGTTCACTCGGCAGGTGCTCGTTTTGCGTTGTCACCTGGCATGACCGAGGCCTTGGTTCAAGCGGCCATGGACTGTCAGTTGCCCTTCATGCCTGGGGTGATGACCCCCAGTGAGGTGATGGCTGCCCGCGACCATGGATTCACGCTGGTCAAGTTGTTTCCGGCTGCGCAAGCCGGGGGACTGGCCATGCTCAAAGCCCTGTCGGGGCCTTTGGGGGACATGCAGTTTTGCCCGACAGGTGGGGTGTCTTTGAGCAACATGGCGGAGTTTTTAAAGCAGTCCAATGTGGCCATGGTGGGTGGCTCTTGGCTCACACCGGTTGAGGTCGTTGAACGCGGCGACTGGAGAGAAATTACCCGTTTGGCGCGTGAGGCCAAAGACGTTGCCCATGGCCTTTGATGGATGTCATTAAATTTGACGAAAATAACCCAATGACCACCTTTGTGCCACCGCACCACCGCCAAGCTTGGAAAACGCTCCAGGCGCTCTCTCGCAGTTCTCAACCGCACCTGCGTGATTTGCTCAAAGACGCCAGGCGCGTGGACCAATTCCATGCCAGTGGGGCGGGAATCACCATCGATTTCACACGTCAGCGTATCAGCCAAGAAATCTTGGACCAACTGTTGGTCTTGGCGAATGAGTCGGGGGTGATGACACAAGCCCAAGCCATGTTTCGAGGTGAAGCTATCAACACCACCGAACGCCGCGCGGTCCTGCATGTGGCACTGCGTGGCAGCCATGTGCCCAACCCGCCCTGGGGGGCAGAGATCTCCAAACAAGTGGCCCATGAGCTTTTACGGGTCTGTATGTTTGCCGAGAAAGTGCGTGAAGGCCAATTGCTGGGTTACGAGGCAGAAGCCATCACCGACGTGGTCAACCTGGGGATTGGCGGCTCTGACCTAGGGCCCCGTATGACCACCGAGGCCTTGAGTCACTTGACACGCGACAGCTTCAAAAACAAGGTTCGGGTGCACTACGTCTCAAATGTGGACGCTTGGAGCTTGTACACCACCTTGGCCAAACTCAGCCCAGCACGCACCGCTTTTGTGGTGCAAAGCAAGACCTTCACCACCCAAGAAACCATGACTCTGGCCGCTTCGGCCAAACGCTGGTTACTTGACGCAGGTTGCCCCCCAGAGAAGCTGCACCAGCATTTGATTGCCGTGACAGCCCACCCCCAAATTTCACAAGCCCAAGGTTTCAGCCCAGAGCACACTTTTGGTTTTTGGGACTGGGTGGGGGGACGTTATTCGGTCTGGTCGGCCATTGGTTTGCCGCTGGCCATCTCGATTGGCGCTTTTGCCTTCCAAGACATGCTCTTGGGTGCACGTGCCATGGATGAACACTTCATGTCAGCGCCTGGGGAGCAAAACCTGCCATTGCTGATGGCCTTGTTTGGTGTGTGGAACCGAAATTTTCTGGGAGCCAGCACACACAACATTGCGCCTTATGCATCACCGCTGGGCAAATTTGCCTCCTTTTTGCAGCAAATGGAGATGGAGTCCAACGGCAAGAGCATGCATGTTGACGGCCGTGCAGTCGACATAGATACAGCCCCGGTGATTTGGGGGGGGCTGGGCATCGATGGTCAACACGCTTACTTTCAATTGATTCACCAAGGCAAGCACCTGGTCCCGATGGACTTTATTGGCTTGCGCACTGAGCGCAGCCCGCTGCCCTTGGCCGCCGAACACCACCGCGTCGTGTTGCTCAACATGCAAGCCCAAGCCCAAGCATTGGCGCTGGGGCGTACACCAGAGGAAACCTTACAAGCCTTGCGCGATAGCGGCATGGAAGAAGACGAGGTGCAACGCTTGGCGCCACACCGCAGCTACCCAGGCAATGTGCCCAGCACCACCATTTGGGTGGATGCACTCACCCCCCGCAGCATGGGGGCTTTGATGGCACTGTACGAACACAAGGTGTTTTGCCAAGCTGCCATTTGGGGCATTCATGCCTATGACCAATGGGGTGTGGAATTGGGTAAAAAAATGGCCCAAGACATCGAAGCCGCTGAAAATGCGCACAAGGCCTGAGATAGGGTCTGAGGTCACGGGGTCTGAGCTCAGGGGTGCATCAACCAATGGTTCCTGTGTGACAGCGACTCAAAGGTCGGGTGTTTACACTCTCGCAACATGACCTCATCCCCCGCAACCCCCAACCAACGGCTGGCCAATAAGGTCAGCATCATCACCGGCGCAGCCCAAGGCATTGGCCTGGCCACCGCACTCAAATTTGCAGCTGAAGGCGCCATCGTCGTGGTGTGTGACATCCAGCAAGCCGCGGTCGATGCAGCCGTGGCTCAATGCCTGGCTCTGGGGGCACAAGCCAGCGGTTATGTGGTGGACGTCACCCAGCGTGACATGGTAGATGGCATGGTCCAAGCGGTTCTGGCCGACCATGGCCGCATTGACGTTTTGGTCAACAACGCAGGCATCACCCAAGATGCACGGCTGCAAAAAATGACACTGGAGCAATTTGACCGTGTGATCGATGTCAACTTGCGTGGCGTCTTCCATTGCGCCCAGGCTGTCACCGACAGCATGGTGGCCCAAGGCAGTGGCGTGATTTTGAATGCCTCATCTGTGGTGGGCATTTACGGCAACTTTGGACAAACCAACTACGCGGCCACCAAGTTTGGCGTGATCGGATTCACCAAAACATGGAGCCGCGAGCTCGGCCCCAAAGGCATCCGTGTCAATGCGGTTGCCCCTGGCTTTATCGCGACGCCCATTTTGTCGACCATGCCCGAAAAAGTGATTGAAGACATGGTTCAACGCGTGCCGCTCAAACGCTTGGGTCAGCCACAAGACATTGCCAATGTGTATGCCTTCTTGGCCAGCGATGATGCGGCTTATGTCAACGGTGCTGTGCTGGAAGTCTCTGGCGGCATGACGGTATGAGCGATGTGATCCAAGAGCGGCCCCGGCCTCGCTCAAAAACCGACCTGTTCATCTCATTCACGCTGCTTGCGCTGCAAGGCTTTGGGGGGGTGATGTCGGTGGTGCAGCGCGAAATGGTGGAGAGAAAAAAATGGCTCACCACCGAAGAATTTGTTGAGGATTGGGCCGTCGCACAAGTGCTGCCGGGTCCCAATGTGCTCAACCTCTCCCTGATGATTGGTGGACGTCACTTTGGTTTGAAAGGCTCGCTGGCGGCCTTGGCCGGTATTTTGTGCGTGCCCAGTTTGCTTATCTTGGTGATCGCCATTTTGTACGCCGGCATTGAACACAACGTTGCCGCGCAAGGTGCCTTACGCGGCATGGGCGCTGTCTGTGCCGGTTTGATCTTGGCAACGGGTCTGAAGATGATGCCGGCCCTTAAAAACAATCCCATGGGACGCGCGTCATGTGTGGTGTTGGCGCTACTGACTTTTGTGGCGGTTGGCGTGCTGCGGGTCCCCCTGGCTTGGGTGCTACTGACGCTGGGTCCTTTGGCCAGTGTCTGGGCTTGGCAACAGCTACGCGATCGGGGTGCCTCATGAACACAGCGCTGTCGATGATGGATTGGTGGTCTTTTTTCATGCACTTTGCCTCGCTGTCGTTGCTGGCAGTTGGCGGGGCTATCAGCACGGCCCCGGACATCCACCGCTTCGTGGTGGACGATCAGCATTGGCTCAATGACATCCAATTCACCTCCTCCATCGCCTTGGCACAAGGCGCACCGGGCCCCAATGTGTTGTTCATCGGCTTGATAGGCTGGAACGTCGGTTTGAACGCGGGGGGAGGTTTTGCCTCGGGGTGGTCAGGGGTGGTTTTAGGGCTGTGGGGGATGTTGCTGGCCATGACAGGCATGTTGCTCCCCTCCACCACCCTGGCTTACTTTGCCGCCCGCTGGGGCCACCACAACCGCGACTTGCCTGCGGTGCGATCCTTCAAAGCAGGCATGGCGCCCATCGTGATCGCCTTGTTGTTTTCAACCGGTTGGTTGCTCACAGGCAGCCACGACAACCCGGCCAAGAACTGGCCTTTGTGGTTGCTCAGCGCGGTGACCATGTTGGTGGTTTGGAAAACAAAAACCCACATCTTGGCCCTGCTGGCCGCAGGGGCCTTACTTGGCGCCTTGGGTTGGGTGTGACCTAGAGATCGCCCGTAGGCTTGGTTAACCTCGTTGGCGGCGCGCCTCGTACAGGCAGACCCCGCTGGCGACGGAGACGTTCAAGCTCTCGACCGCGCCCTTCATGGGTATGCTGATGAGCTCATCGCAGGTCTTTCGTGTGAGCTGACGCATGCCATCGCCCTCGGCGCCTAGCACCAGCGCGGTGGGACCTTTGAGATCGACTTGGTACAAGGTCTTGGGCGCATCATCGCTGGTGCCAATGATCCAAATATTGCGTTCTTTGAGTTCGTTCAAGGTGCGGGCCAAATTGGTCACCATGAAGTAAGGTACGGTCTCGGCCGCACCGCTGGCCACCTTGGCCACGGTGGCGTTGATGCCCACAGCATGATCTTTGGGGGCAATCACCGCATGCGCGCCTGCGCCATCGGCTACACGCAAACAAGCCCCTAAGTTGTGGGGGTCGGTCACGCCGTCGAGCACCAAGATCAAAGGCGCTTCGATGGGTTCAATTTTTTCGAGCAATTCATCCAATGAATGCACGACCGCCAGTGGACTCACGCGAGCGGCCACCCCTTGGTGGCCGTGGCTGCCTGCCAATTTAGACAGCCGCAGTCCATCGGCTTCGATCAAGCGTGCACCCGCCTCATTGGCACGCTCTAAAAACTGCCGCATCCGTGCATCACGGCGTGTGGGCTCGTAGTAAATCTCGATGATGGATTGCGGCGCTGTTTTAAGACGTACGCCTACGGCATGGAAACCGAAGAGAACTTTGGGGGAAGAGGACATGGGGAGATTATCCCCGCAGACTCGTGCCCCACACGGGCCTCAGCAAAGTCTCGCAATTCGTTTGCAATATGGCTCAAGACGCTGCCCCATTGCCGATCTTCTTGTTGCCTCCACAACTTCACACTGGCGTACCATGGGCTGTCGAGTCTGTCTAACAACCAGCGCCAGTCGGGAACGTAGGGCAGCAAAACCCAGGTGGTTTTTCCAAGAGCAGCGGCTAAATGTGCAACGCTGGTGTCAACGCTGATCACCAGGTCCATCACGTCACACAAGGCCGCGGTATCTGAGAAGTCTTTGAGCTCACCACCGAAGAATTGAATGCCTGACGTATTGAGCGCTTTTTGGTCAGCTTCACGGATCTCTTGTTGCAGACACACGTAGTCAAACGCTTGCGGCAGATGCGCCATCAAGTCCAGTAATGCAACACTGCGGTTGTGATCGTTGCGGTGCTCCCTACGACCGCTCCAAACGATGCCAATGCGAGGCTTGGTCTTGGCTCCGAGCTTGGTTTTCCATTGCGCCACTTTGGCGCTATGGCTGCGAAGGTAAGGCTCGGGACAGGGGATGGTGTTGATGTCGGTTTTAAAAGCCAAGGGCAAAGACATCAGTGGGCAGTGGCAATCAAAATCAGGCAGTGGCTGCCCCTGAACAATGAACTCGTCCACGCCCTCCAAGCTTTCGAGCAATGGCAGCAATGGTGCGGGCACCTCCATCATCACACGTGCACCGCGTGCTTGGACCAACCTGACATACCTACAAAACTGAAGGGTGTCGCCCAACCCTTGTTCGCTGTGAAGCAAGATGGTTTTGCCCACCAATGGATCTGTGCCTAGCCAAAGGGGTTGTGGATATGTCCTCGGCGTTCCTCGTTGCTGACTTCCCTGCCAACCGTAT
The DNA here is from genome assembly GCA_903906635.1 of uncultured Burkholderiales bacterium. Classification (GTDB taxonomy): domain Bacteria; phylum Pseudomonadota; class Gammaproteobacteria; order Burkholderiales; family Burkholderiaceae_C; genus Limnohabitans. The sequence continues at coordinate 91,232 of CAIVLE010000183.1, forward strand.
TCGTACAAGCGCCAACCTTCATCAAATTGCCCACTAAGCAACAGCGCCAAACTTTTATTCCAATACAACTTACTGTCTGATGGATGGATCGCAAGGGCTTGGTCAAAACTTTCAATGGCAGACAAAGGTTTTTTATTCGCATGAGCTGCCAGCCCAAAGTTAAAGTGGGCATCGGCGCTCAATGGATTGATCACCAAAGCCTGACGAATCAACCGGCACGCTAACTCCGGTTGGTTGGAGGTCAGCGCTATCACACCAAGATTTTGGATTGCATCAAAATGCAGAGGGTTGGCCGATAGCACCTTTTCGTAGATTTCTTTGGCTTGTGGCAGTTGTCCTTGCTGGTGCAACCTCAGGCCCAGCTCAAACTGCTGAGCCTCGTCGTCTTTGAGGCTCCTTTTTGCCTTTGACTGCAGAGGCTGCTGCGTGAGAGGGAACGCTTCGTCAGATCTTAAAAGTCTCTTGTCTTTCAAAAGCAAACGTCCAACTTGCTCTAAAACACGAGACCAACTCCGATCTGCTTCTTGTCTGAACAATCTGACACAGCCGTACCATGGACTGTCATCTCTGTCCAACAACCAGCGCCAATCCGGAACGTAGGGAAGCAACACCCAAGTGTCTTGACCTAAGGCGGCTGCTAAGTGGGCAACGCTGGTGTCAACGCTGATGACCAAGTCCATCAACTCGCACAAGGCGGCAGTCTCAGAAAAGTCTTTGAGGTCTTGTCCAAAAAATTGAATACCCAACACGCTAAGCGCCGCTTGGTCAGCCTCACGAATCTCTTGTTGCAGGCAAACGTAGTCAAACCCTTGCGGCAAATGCGCCATCAAGTCATTCAATAAAACGCTTCGGTTGTGGTCGTTGTCGTGTGTCGAGCGCCCGCTCCACACCAAGCCAATTCGAGGTTTGGTTTTAGCTCCAAGCTTGGTTTGCCATTTCGCCACTTTGCCGCTGTCACTGCGAAGGTAAGGCTCGGGACATGGGATGGTGTAGAGCTCTGTTTTAAAAGCCATGGGCAAAGACATCATTGGACAGTGGCAATCAAAGTCTGGCAAGGCCTTGCCCTGCTCGACCCACACGTCCACGCCCTCTAAACTTTTTAACAACTCCAGCAATGGCGCAGGCACCTCCATCACCACGCGGGCACCCAGCGCTTTAACCTGTTTGGCGTATCTGCAAAACTGAAGGGTGTCGCCCAAACCTTGCTCGCTGTGCAGCAAGATGGTTTTGCTGGCTAAGGACTCTTTGCCTAGCCAAAGTGGCTGGTTTAACTTTCTTTGAATTAAACCAAAACTCGAAATCTGCCAACGGTACTCATACATCGACCACCCCAACTCAAACTCGCCGCACAGCAAGTGTGTCAATGACTTGTTCCAGTATGAGTCCATCAAGCGTGGTTCGAGCCTGATGGCGGTGTCATAACTCCTCAATGAAGCATCAAATTGATGAAGTTCTTTCAGGATCACGCCACGTCGGTTGTGAGTCTCTGCATGATCTGGCTTTAGTTTGATCGCCTGATCACAGCTTGACAAAGCTTCATCCAATCGGTTGAGCTTTAGTAAGGGTCGCGCTCTGTTGGAAAACGCCAAGAAATGGCTCGGGTTGAGGCGAATAACCTCGTCATAGCTGGCCAAAGCGGCATCAAATTGTCTGAGTTCTTGCTGGGTATTGGCGCAGTTGATGAATGCATTTGCAAATTGAGGATTGATGTGGATGGCTTTTTTGTAATTCGCTAAAGCGTCATTCGGTCGCTTGAGTTTGGCAAGGGCATTGCCAGCATGAAAATAGGCTTCGTAGAAATCTGGGTTACACGCCTGAGCTCGCTCAAAGCTTGAGATTGCGTCATTCAGGTGATTGAGGTCTTGCAGAATACAGCCACGGCTGAGATGAACCCGCGGGTCATCGGGGCGCAGCGCAATGGCTTTGTCATAGCACGCCAATGCAGCCGCATTTTGCTGGAGCGCTTTGAGTGAATTGCCAAGGTTGAAATACGCGGCAGCGTAGTCTGGCTTGAGTTCAATCGCAGCGTTGCAAGCGTCTTGCGCCAAGGCATAGTGACCGTACTCCAACAAAGACTTGCCTTTGTTGTTGAGCGCTTTGAAGTTTTTGGGATTCAATCTCAAGCAGTTGTCGTAGGACTCAATGGCCTTGACTTTTTCGTTCAGGCTGTCCAAAGCAAGGCCTAGGTTGTAGTGGGCCTCTTCCAAGTTTGGATTTACAGTCAGCGCCTGTTTGATCAGGTTGACAGCTTCACGATAGTTCCCAAGCGACATTTCGACAACACCCAGCATGTGCAGCGCATCAAAGTGTTGGGCATGGGTGTTGAGCACTGCCCTATAAAGTTCTTTTGCTCGCTGCAGTTGACCTTGGTTGTGCTCGCTTAGACCTTGCGCAAACGCAAGGGTCACATCCAAATCACTTTGCTGATGTGAAAACACAGATGCTATTTTTTTACCAAGCACTTTTGGAGACCCACTCATCTCAGAAGGCGTTGGAAACTGGCAGATGTAATCTACGTTTGGGGGAATGACGCCATCCCCTTCTGCATACCGATCCCCCACGAAATCTTTGCGAACCGATGTGTAGGGCAACATCCTGTCCAACAATTTGCCCGCATAGACAGATGCATAGTCTTGCTGGGTGATTTGGAAAAACGCCTCCAGCTGGTCTTGACAGATCACCTGGATGGCCGACTCTTCAAACTTCCAACGTGGGCACCAAAAGGTGGTCCATCCAGTTTGCCTGTCGTTGATGAAATCAACGATCCTGGGCGAAATGAGGTAGGCATCACTTTCAACGTGAATGACTTTGGTGAATTGATGAGCCTTGGCGTATTGCGCAGCAAACCCAAAACTGCGATACCAGCCTGGGTAGTGGAGGATGCCTTGACGCCCCAAGTTGTTGGAAAAGTGATGCAGTACTCTCCCCCCCTTGGGGCGCTGTGCGCTGAACTCCGTGAGGACATCAAAGTCTGTCCACTGCGGCAAGATGGGGCTGCCGTCATCGACCACGAGCATTTGGTCGAATTCAAGTCCTGAGTCCGCAAAGTAATCAACCCATTTTCGGTACCGTTGGTGCCAAAGGGATGGGGTGTCGGCGTAAGACGTGCAGAATATCAAAGTGGTCATTTGACAATTTTAATACCATTAAAGTATTAAATATTGACACGAAATGACAAATTTGACAAAACAATCAGGCGATGCGACCTGCCTCGATGGTGATGGAGTGGTCACAGCGTGCGGCAAGTTTGGGGTCGTGGGTGACCAAGACCAAGGTGGTGCCCAGCTCTTGATTGAGTGCAAACATCAAAGCCATGATGCGCTCTCCACTGGCGTGATCCAAACTACCCGTAGGCTCATCGGCCAACAACAAGCTGGGTTGCATCACAAACGCTCGAGCCAGAGCCACGCGTTGCTGTTCACCACCTGAGAGCACTTTAGGGTAGTGGTTGAGTCGCTCGCCCAAACCCACCCGCTCCAGCATGTCGCGCGCTGACTGGCGAGGGTGCGGCCGTCCGCTCAACTCCAGTGGCAGCATGACGTTTTCAATCGCCGTCATGTGGCCCAACAATTGAAAGCTCTGAAACACAAAACCCACTTGACGTGCACGCAATGCAGCTCGTGCGTCTTCGTCCAGGGCAAACAAGTCTTGGCCAGCCAACACCACCGTGCCTTGGCTGGGCGTATCCAAGCCGGCCATGATCGACAACAAAGTGCTTTTGCCTGAGCCTGAAGCGCCGACAATGGCCAATGACTGTTTCGCGGCCAGCTCGAAATGGATATCGCGGAGAATGTCCAAGGTACCGGTGGCGTCTTGCACCGACTTAGAAACATGGGACACAGAAATCAATGGCATGGGATGAGAAGTCAGGGGCTGGGTCATGAAAGGCAATGGCATGTGGAGACGACACTTTAACGTGGCCGTGCTGGGCAGTGTTTGGCTAGGGGTTTGGCAGCATCGCACAGCAGCTGCCGATCAAAAGGTAATCACCTCAAGCGGACAAGGCATGGAGGGGGAAGTTTGGTCTACGGGGCCCCATCGGCGCGCCCCCTCCAAAACAGCGCCTCCGCCTCCCGGCTCTGCACCTGCTGCCAGTATTTTGGTCGTGGGGGACTCGCTCAGCGCCGAGTACGGAATTGCACGTGGTGCGGGTTGGGTCAATTTGTTGGCCATGAAACTGCGTGCTGAACGCCCCGATGTGCAGGTGGTCAACGCCAGCATCAGTGGAGACACCACGGCGGGCGGACGCTCACGCCTGCCCGCTGCCTTGGCGCAAGTCCGCCCGGTGATGGTGGTCATCGAGCTCGGGGGGAACGATGCCCTGCGAGGTCTAGACCTGAGTAGCAGCCAACAAAACCTAGAAGCCATGATCGAGGCCTCACGGGCGGTCAACGCACACGTGGTACTGGTGGGCATGCAAGTGCCCCCCAATTACGGCCCCGACTACAGTGCCAAGTTTGCCGCGATGTTTGCCACCCTGGCCAAAAAACACCGAACAGGCTTGGTTCCTTTTTTGTTGCAAGGCATTGCCGACCGTCCTGACGCCGCGCAGTGGTTCCAGCCTGACCGCATCCACCCTCGCGAAGAAGCGCATCCTCGGATGTTGGCCAATGTCTGGCCTGAAATTAAAAAACAGTTGTAAGAGAGAGTTGTGAGCGTTCAATTCATTTCCGCGCAAGACGCCATCACCCGCATGGCCACACCATTGGGTTCTCCAGGGGGCTTTAGCACCATCATTGACGCCCGCAGTGAAGACGAGTTCGCACTCGACCACCTGCCGGGCGCGGTCAACTGGCCCTCGCTTAATAACGAGGAGCGCATTGTCATTGGCACCATGTACAAGCAGGTCAATGCCTTTGAAGCACAAAAGCATGGGGCTGCGCTGGTGGCGGCCAACATTGCGCAGCATATTCAACGCGAGGTCTTGCCTTTGCCTCGCACCTGGCAACCCTTGATTTACTGCTGGCGGGGTGGCAAACGCAGCGGTTCATTGGCCATGGTCTTGGGTCAAATTGGCTTCAAAATTCACTTGATCGAAGGCGGATACAAAGCTTTTCGGGCAGCGTTGCTGGCCTCTATTCCAGAACTGGTGGCCCCCATCCAATGGCGCGTGGTGTGTGGGCCCACGGGTTCTGGCAAAACACGCTTGCTCCATGCCCTGTCCGCTGAAGGCGCACAGGTGCTGGACCTGGAGGGCTTGGCCAACCACCGCAGTTCCGTGCTGGGCCACATACCAGGCTTGCCGCAGCCCAGCCAAAAGCACTTTGACACGTTGGTGTGGACAGCGCTCAGAGGCTTTGACAGCTCACGACCTGTTTATGTGGAGTCTGAGAGCCGCAAAGTAGGCAATGTGTCTGTGCCCGAGGTCTTGATGTTGCGCATGCGTGAAAGCCCTTGCTTGGACTTGCAATTGGGCGATGACGAGCGTGTGGCCTTGTTGCTGGAAGACTATGACTTCTTTGTCAAAGACCCCGACTACTTTTGCAAACGCCTAGACGCCTTGGTCGAGCGGCGTGGCCGTGCGGTCGTGCAAGCCTGGAAAACGCAGGTCTTGGCAGGGCTGTATGAACCTGTGGTGCGCGAGTTATTGACCCTGCACTACGACCCGGGTTACGCAGAATCAACGCGGCGCAACTTCACACAGTTTGCACAAGCAAGGCAAGTGCAACCCAGTGACCGCTCCATGCCTGCCATGCGGGCCTTGGCACGGGAGATCTTGCGCCAAGAAGCAGCGCAAACACACTGAGGACGGCGCCATTCAAACCTGCAGATGGCGCAGCGCCTGCGCCAAGTCATCTTGCAGGTCTTGTACGGTTTCAAGACCAATGCAAAAGCGCACCACCCGACCAGGTTGGAGGTGCGTGTTGGCCAGTTGTCGCACTGCGGCCAAGTGATAGGGAACGACCAAACTCATCGGTCCGCCCCAGCTATAGCCAATTTTGAACAAGCGCAGCGCATCGCAAAAGGCTTCGACCTGATGGACTGCCAAGCGGGGATCCACCACCACGCTGAATATCCCAGCCGCCAAGCCTTGAGGCTCTTGTGAGGTGACACACAATCGACGCCAATGGTCGTGCCCAGGCGCACCTCTCAAAGCCGGGTGCAACACCTGCACAAAAGCGGCTTGTTTCTGGCACCAAGAGGCCAACTGCCTGGCAGCCAGGTCTTGGGCACGGTATCGCAAGGCCAAGCTGGGTAAGGAGCGCAACAACAATTCAACATCGTTGGCGCCCACGCCTGTGCCCAAGCGCATGTGGCTGAGTTTGAGAGTTTTGGCCAAAGCATCGCTGCGGGTGACGATGCTGCCCATGAGCACGTCACCGCCCCCACTGGGGTATTTGGTCAAAGCATGGATGGTTAAATCCACGCCCAATGGTGCATCCCCCTGCCCTGGCGTGAGGTCAAAGGCGTTGAATGCCAAACCGGCCCCCCAGGTGTTGTCGAGCGCGCACATCACGCCACGTGATTTGCACAAGCGCACCAGAGCAACCAAGTCCGGAAACTCCATCGACACCGAGCCTGGCGCCTCCAGCCACACCAGGCGCGTGCGCGGTGTGATGCGTGCCGCCAAGTCGTCAAGGTTCATGGCGTCATAAAACTGGTGGCTGATGCCAAAGCGCGCCAACTCGCCCTCAGCCAATGCCTTGTTGGGCCCATAGGCGTTGTCGGGAATGAGCACCTCATCTCCTCCATGGAGCAAGGCCAAGTCAACATGGGCAATTGCAGCCAAGCCACTGGGCGTCAAGATGCAGTGCGTGCCCCCCTCTAAGGTTGCCAAGCGCTCTTCCAAGGTGAACGTGGTGGGCGTGCCGTGCAAGCCGTAGGTGTAGCTCGACTTGTTCAACCACTCACGCGATTTCATGGCGGCGACGTTGGGAAAAATCACCGTGGATGCTTTGAAGACCCCCACTTGAGGGGCTTCAAACTCAGCAGGCGGCTGATAAGGATGGTGGATGAGTTCGGTGCTTGGGGTCATGTGCCGATATTAACCATCCAGAAAAGAAAAACTCCGCCTTCAAGCGGAGTCATTCATGCACAAGGCCTTGGGAACAAGAGAAGGATTACACCTTCCACTTCTCTAGCAAAGCCGCAGGGCGCATGTTGTCATAGGGCTCAAAGGGTTGATGAATCCACGGGTTGGTGGGCAAATAGTCGATCGAGTAGTCAGGCTTGAAGGCCGAGACGCCTTTGGTCCAAATCACTGCTGTGCGCAATTCGGTGATGGGCGCGTAATTGTTTTTAAGCTGGTCCACCACCGCTTTGAGGGTGTGTCCGGTATCGGCCAAATCGTCGACCAACAACACGCGCCCCGCGATCTCACCCTTGGGTGTGGTGATGAAACGCGCGATGTCCAAGTGACCTTGCACCGTTCCAGCATCAGCGCGGTAAGAGCTGGTTGACATGATGGCCAAGGGCTTGTCAAAAATACGCGACAAAATGTCACCAGGTCGCATGCCGCCACGCGCCAAGCAAAGGATGGTGTCGAATTCCCAGCCTGATTGATGGATTTTGATGGCGAGCTTTTCGATCAGGTTGTGGTATTCGTCATAAGACACGTACAGGTGTTTGCCGTCTTCGGTCAACATGGTGGATCCTTTCAAAAATTAAGCGATGTAGGGGTGAGTCAGCAAGATCGTGTGGTCTCGGTCTGGGCTGGTGGACACCATGTGAATCGGCACCCCAGTGGTTTGGGCAATCCGGTTGAGATAGTGCTGCGCTGCAGGAGGGAGCTTGGCGTAGTCGGTCACGCCCACGGTACTGTCACTCCAGCCGGGAATGCTTTCGTAAATAGGTTTGCAACGTGCAATTTCGTCAGCGCCCATGGGCAAAATGTCGATGGTTTGACCATCCAATTCGTAGCCTACGCACAGCTTTAATTCAGTCAAGCCGTCGAGCACATCGAGTTTGGTGATGCACAGGCCTGTGAGCCCGTTGACTTGAGCGCTTCGCTTGAGCAAGGCAGCATCGAACCAGCCGCAGCGACGGCTGCGACCTGTGGTCACGCCTTTTTCAGCGCCAACCGTGCTCATGTGGTAGCCGGGATTGCCGGGCGTTTCCCAATCCAGCTCGGTGGGAAATGGACCACCGCCCACGCGCGTGCAATAGGCCTTGGTGATGCCCAAGATGTAGTGCAAAAGGCCAGGCCCCACACCTGCACCGGCAGAAGCATTACCAGCCACGCAGTTGCTAGAGGTCACAAACGGGTACGTTCCATGGTCGACGTCCAGTAAGGTGCCCTGAGCGCCTTCGAATAACAGGTTTGCACCGGCTTGGTGGGCCTCGTTCAATTCGCGGGAGACGTCTGCCACCATGGGCAAAATTTCTTTCGCATAAGCCATGGCTTCGTTGAATGTGGTGTCGTAATCGACAGCAGGCGCATGCAAAATTTCGGTTAACACATGGTTGTGCAGCTCCAAGTTCTCACGCAGTTTGGTGGCAAAGCGCTCGGGGTGCTTCAAGTCTTGCACGCGCAAGGCACGACGGGCGATTTTGTCTTCGTAGGCTGGGCCAATGCCCCGGCCCGTGGTGCCAATCTTGGCAGTGCCGGCTTTTTCTTTGGCCGCCTCACGTGCAATGTCCAAGGCTGCGTGGTAGGGCAAGATCAAGGGGCAAGCTTCGCTGATGCGCAGGCGTGAACGCACTTGCACACCGGCTTTTTCGAGACCCGCGATTTCTTCCAACAATTTAGTGGCAGACAACACCACGCCGTTGCCGATGTAGCACTTCACCCCAGGGCGCATGATGCCGCTGGGAATCAGGTGCAAAGCGGTTTTCACGCCGTTGATGACCAAGGTGTGGCCGGCGTTATGTCCCCCTTGAAAGCGCACCACACCGGTGGCGGTCTCGGTCAGCCAGTCCACCAATTTTCCCTTGCCCTCATCGCCCCATTGGGTGCCGACGACGACCACGTTACGACCTTTGGTAGCAGCCACGGCTTGTCCTTTGCTAGTGCTCATATCAAGTTCAATTGCAATGTAAAAATTAAAGGGCTTGAACAGCCCATTGGCCGTTCACATCAACCAACACGCGGTCACAGTCGAATTCATCGACTTCGCTTTCGTGGCCGGGCATCACGCACACCACCGTCTCACCGCGTGCTCGCAACTGTGCAATGGCCTCGCGCAGACCCTTGGCTGTGCCCCAAGGGGCGCGAATCGCTGCTTTCAAAGCCCGGGCGGGCACCACGCTGACCAATTCTTTCAGATCTAGACTGAAACCTGCTGCCGGACGCTTGCGTCCAAACACAGCACCCACCTCGTCATATCGCCCACCGCGCACCAAGGCGTCACTGGCACCTTGCACATAAATGGCAAAACGCACACCGCTGTAATAGGCGTAGCCGCGCAAATCGGCCAAGTCAAAGGTGGTGGGCACATCGCCCAAATCAGCGGCCACTTGGCGCAGCTGGGTCAAAGCCTGTTGCACCTTGGGCCACGCTGCGAAGATTGATTCAGCTTGCGTGAGAACTGACGCATCGCCATACAAGCGCACCAGCGAGACCAAGGCTGTCTGAACATCCGCTGGCAAGTTGGCCGTCAAGGTGCGCACCGCAGGCGCATCTTTGCTCGCCAAGGCAGCATGCAAGGCATCACGGTTGTCGCTCGAGAGCGTCACGCCTTCAAGTAAGGCTGGCACGATGCGTGCATCACTCAAGTCGACCGAAAAACCTTGCAGGTCCACCGCTTTCAAGCTGTCCAAGGCCAGGTGCAAGACCTCCAAATCAGCCTCTAGGCCTGCATGGCCATAGATTTCAGCCCCAAACTGCAAGGGCTCACGGGTGGCAAAGGGACGGTCGGGACGGGTATGAAGGACAGGACCGCAGTAGCACAAGCGTGTCACACCAGCGCGATTGAGCAGATGGGCATCGATGCGTGCGACCTGAGGCGTGGTGTCGGCACGCAAGCCCAAGGTACGCCCAGAGATTTGGTCGACAAGTTTGAAAGTTTGGAGATCAAGCGCCCGGCCCGTGCCCGAAAGCAAAGATTCGAGGTACTCCAACAAAGGCGGCATGACCAACTCGTAGCCAAAGCTGCGTGCGGTGTCGAGATAAAGACGACGGAGTTCTTCGATATGCCGGGCCTCGGAAGGCAAAACATCGGCGATGTGATCCGGCAAGACCCAAGCAGACATGAGATGAGGGGGGCTGTTAAAAAAGAGATTTTACCGGGCTTATGGGGCAGATCCCATCAACCCAGCCACCACAAGATCAAAACACCGGTCAACACGAGCGCCAAACCGAAGAATCGAATCTGTCCATTGTGCAAAGACAAGATTTGCATCATTTTTTTTCGCCACCCTTCGGGTGAAGCAAAAGGCATGATGCCTTCAAAGACCATCATCAGGCCAAACGCTGTCCACAGCACGTCGCTGTTGAAGTCCATGAGGATTGCCTGTTATTTCTTGGCTGGAGCAGCCGATGAGGCGCCACTGCCACGAAACGCTTTGAAGAAGTCGGTGGAGGGATCGACCACCATGACATCACTCTTTTTGCTGAAGGTGGTTTTGTAGGCTTCTAGGCTACGGTAGAACTGTGCAAACTGGGCATCTCGGCCAAAGGATTCGGCGTAAATTTGCGCGGCTTGGGCATCACCCTCACCTTTGATTTTTTGAGCCTCCCGGTAGGCGTTGGCCACCGTGACCTCACGCTGGCGATCAGCGTCGGCGCGGATTTTTTCACCCTCTGCTGCTCCCGTTGAGCGCAGCTCATTGGCCACGCGTTTGCGCTCAGCCTCCATGCGCCGGTACACCGACTCGGTGATGGCGTCTACGTAATCGGCGCGCGTGATGCGCACATCCACCACATCCACGCCCCAAGGCTTTGCCCCTTTGACGGCGGCCAAGACCTCGCGCTTGACGTCTTCGAGTAAGGCTTCGCGCTTGAGGGACAACAGCTCTTTGACAGTGCGCTTGTTGATTTCTTCTTGAAAGGCGTTGCGCACCACGCGCGCGAGTTGGATGGCACCAGCACTCTCATCCAGCCCCACATTGCGGATGTACTCCGAAGGGTCGGTGATGCGCCAACGGGCGTACCAGTCAATCACGACACGCTGCTTTTCGGCGGTCAGCATGGGCTCGGTATCGGCGTTATCAAGGGTCAATAAACGTTTGTCAATGTAGGTGACGTTTTGAAACGGAGGGGGTAACTTGACATTGAGTCCCGGCTCGGTGATCACGTCCTTGATCTGCCCCAAGGAATACACCACACCAAACTGGCGTTGATCGACGACAAACAACATCGAGCTGATGAGGGCCAATCCGACCAATGCGGAGGAAATATAAAAACCAATTTTGCTATTCATGTTCTTGCTTCCTGATCAACGGCCATCACGGTCACGGGTGCGGCCATCGCGCGCACGCATGTCAAGAGAGCTGGCGTTTCCTGCGGCTGGTGTGGCAGGGGGTGTGGTCTCATTGGCAGCGGGTGCTGCAGAAGAGGCAACGCCTTGTGAGGCTTGCTGGATGATTTTGTCCAGCGGCAAGTACAACAAGTTGGAGCCTTGTTTGGTGTCGACCAACACCTTGGTCACGTTGCTGTAGATCTGCTGCATGGTGTCGATGTACAAGCGGTCACGTGTGACTTGGGGGGCCTTTTGGTATTCGGTGTACAACGACTTGAATCGCTGGGCATCCCCCTGTGCTTGAGCGACGATGCGTGCCTTGTACCCATCGGCCTCTTGTTTCAAACGCGAGGCGGTTCCCACTGCGCGTGGGACCACATCATTGGCATAGGCTTCGGCTTCGTTCTTGGCGCGCTCGCGCTCTTGTCCCGCTTTGAGCACATCGTCAAAAGCCGCTTGCACTTGTTCAGGAGGTCGCACACCACCTTGCTGCAAGTTGATGCCAACCACCTCGATGCCAACTTTGTAGTGATCCAAAATTTGTTGCATCAAGCTGCGAATGCGCGGACCTATTTGGTCGCGCTCGTCGGACATGGCCGAGTCCATCTTCATCTTGCCCACGACTTCACGCACCGCCGTTTCGGCGGCTTGCACCACAGTGTCGGTGGGATTCTTGGTTTCAAACAAATAGGCGCGTGCATCGGTCAAGCGGTACTGCACGGCAAACTTGATTTCCAAAATGTTTTCGTCTTCGGTCAG